>JABDGF010000008.1 GCA_013286165.1 Acidobacteriota bacterium
GAGAGTGCCACTTCGGAAACGACGAGCAGGCGCGAGAGTCGCGTGTGGCGGCGACCGAAACCGGTGCCGCGGCCGCCTTCGCGGAGATTTTCGAGCTGGCTGGGATTGGCGGCTTGGAGCGCGGGCGCGAGACCGAAGAGAAATCCGGCCAACAGCGATATCGCGAAAGCGAACGCGAGTGCGCCCGTGCTGATGTTGATTTCATTGAGACGCGGGAGGTCTGGAGGAGCGAGGCTGAGGATCGCGTTTTTCAGCAGCAGCACGGTGAACAGAGCGACGACGCCGGAGATCACGGAGAGCAGCATGCTTTCGGTGAGGAGTTGACGCGCCAAGCGCGCGCGGCTTGCGCCCATCGAAAGGCGAATTGCGATTTCGCGGCGGCGGCCTGAGGCGCGAGCGAGAAGAAGATTTGCGATGTTGACGCAGGCGATCAGAAGGACGAAGCCGACGGCTCCGAAGAGGATGAAGAGTTCGGTGCGTTGCGGGCCGACGAGATCTTCTTTCACGGGAACGATGCGCACGGCCCACTTCGCGGCGGCGGGGTAGTCGGACGGATATTGCGCGGCGAGCTGCGCGGTGTACATGTCGAGCTGTGCTTGCGCCTGAGCGACGGTGAGGCCGGGCTTCAAGCGTGCGATGGCGGCGGGAATCAGACGCATCGAGCGGACGGCGGGAACAGGAAACGGAGCGCCGTAAAAACCGGTGGCGAGAAAAACTTCTACGTCTGTGTCGAGAGTGCGACCGGGATGGCGGAATCCCGGCGGCATGACGCCAACGATAGTGTAGAGGTCGTTGTCGAGATGCATTTTGCGGCCGATGATATTTGGATCGCTGCCGAAATTCGAGCGCCAGAAGCCGTCGCTGATTACGACGGGCTCGAGAAAACCCGGCACGGAATCTTGCTTTGTGTAAACGCGGCCGAGCTGCGCTTTGGCGCCGAGCAGCGTGAAGTAATCGGGACTGGTGACGAGGCTTTCGGCGCGCACGGTGCGATCGCCACCGACGACGGCGGAATTGCTCGGCGCGACGGCGGAAATTTCCTGGAAGACGCCGGAGTGATCTTGAAGGTCCCAGAGTTCGGGCGCGGACATGCCGACGTCTGGATCGTTGGGGCCGCGGAGATCGTCGAAGACGCGCACGAGTTGATCCGGCTGAGGGAACGGGAGTGGGCGGAGGAGGACTGCATAGACGACGCTGAAGGTGGCGACGTTGGCGCCGATGCCTAGCGCGAGAGTGAGGACAGCGACGAGCATGAAGCCGGGGCTTTTGAGCAGGATGCGGAACGCGTATCGCAGGTCTTGGATGAATGAGGGCATGAGATCCTCCGTGATGCGATGGCGCTTGCGGGTGGTGTGTTGGTCGTATGGACGTGTGACGCGCTGGCAGAGTTAGCAGAATGACTTGGAAAAGCGGGGATTTTTTGTGCGTTCGGGAGTCGGACGTGTGGACATTGTAGATTTGGTATGAAAATTCGGAGGAGTGCGGATGGAAAGCGAAGAGAGATCCTTCGGCCGGTGAACCGGCCTCTGGATGACGGCAAAGGCTGAGGCAACTGCAACTCCAACTGCAACGGCGAAGAGGGGTCCTTCGCTGCGCTCAGGATGACGCGGCTGGAAAGAAGCCGCGCTGAAAAGCAAAAGCAAAGGCGAAGGCAAGGGCACACAGGCAACAGCGGCCTGTGCCACGTGCGTCTCTTCCCAATGGTGATCAAGCCAAGAAGTTGGCGTGCTGCCAGGATTGGTAGTTGCTCGCCCCTTCTAAGGCAAAGTGCGACGGCAACGGCGAAGGCACACAGGCGAACTCCAGCCTGTGCCACAGACTGGCTTCCCTGTTATGTGTGTGGCAAGAAGGTGGAGTTGTGCCTGGAGTGTGGATGGCTGAAGCGGGGGCCGACTGAGGGTTGGTCGTGCTCAGAGTCGAAACGCGAAGTTGCACTTCGTTGTGCTGGCTTTGGAACCGGCACAGACTGACAGTCTATGTTACAGCTCGCTGCGCTCGCCCTAGGCGGAGGCGGATTTAGGGGGTTAGGCGAGTGGCTAGGTGAGTCCAGAGTTCGGAGTGGCCTACTGCGACTGAAGCTAGAGAGGCTGCGGAGAGGGCGGCGTAGCCTTTGAGGTATGTGCGATTTGGAGATTTGGACATGGCCCACTGGAGGAAGAAGAGCAGGGCGCCGAAAACCAGAACGGGAGTTTGGACGTAGAGCGGCGGGCGCGAGAGATTCCAAACGTACGGAGTGCGGCTGAGCGAGCCGGACTGGATGACCAGGGTGGCGAGCAGCATCATGGGGCGATGGATTTGCGGTTTGCGGCGGTAAAACCAACCGAGGCCGACGAAGCTGCCGAACATCAGCATCTGCATGAACATCATGGCTAGGAAAAATTTTGGGCCACCTAAATTTTCGTACGCTGCTTGGTTGAAGTGGACGGAGAACATGGCGACGAGCGGTCCGAGGATGACGATCGCCGCGCCGAGCAGGACGCCGAACGGACCGATGGCGAGATGAAGTTTGCGGCGGCCGGTCTGGATGAGCGCGCATTGCACGAGAAACACGATCACCCAGCCCAGCATCGCGAGGCCGTGAACGATGATTAAGGGCGCGATCTGAGCGTTGATGGCGCCATCGAGCGTCTTGCCGTGGAGGAGGAAATTGCGGAAGCCCTCGGCGGTGAACAGCAGCATTATGACGGCGGCGATGATGTAGAAGCGGCGATCGGAAGGGGTGCGGCTATCGGCGATTCGCGGAGCGACGCGCGAGGCAGGCGCGGGAACTTGAGCGGAGATCGTTTCCGACACGACGATCCTTTCGATGCGAGATTTTTCGGACGTTGAAGCGACGTGAACGAGTGGCGGGATTCTACACCCGTTTCGTTCGCGTGCAACTGGCCTGCGTGCAATCAACGCGGGCTACTTCTTGGTGCCGCTACCGTCGGGGCCGAGACTGGCCATATAGCGGCCGAAGTTCAATTCGAAGTCGCTGCGAACGCCGTAGCCTAGGTCGCGGACTTTGGCGCGGCGGGCTTGTGCGCCGGGCAACGCTAGAAGCGGGAAGAAAGGATCGGTGCTGGATTTCAGTTCGGCGGCGGTGGGCGTGCCGAAGCGGCTGAGTTGAGCTTTCGCGGTGGCGAGTGGCTCGCGGTCGAATGAGGCGATGCGGCGCGCGAGAGCATCTACGAACGGGTCGAGTTCGTGGTCGTCGAGCGTGCGATTCACCCAGCCGTAGCGTTCGGCGATGTCCGCATCGAAATCGTCGGCGCTGAGGACAAACTCGAGAGCACGCGAGCGGCCGACGAGGCGCGGCAGCCACTCCATGCCGCCGCCTCCCGGCACGAGTCCGACGCCGACTTCGGGGTTACCGAAGAGCGCATTTTGGCGGCTGGCGAAGCGCATGTCGCACGCGAGCACGAATTCATTTCCGATGCCGCGCGTGCGCCCGCGAATTTTCGCGATGCTCACGACGGGCGACGACGCGATGTGCAGCACGAAGTCGCGCCAGAGGTCGAGGACTTCTGGGCGTGCGGCGGCTTTGGCGACGTCAAGGTGAGCGCAGAAAAATTCCGGATTCGCGGACTGGAACACGACGACCTTCACGTCCGGCTCCGCGTCGAGGCCGGCGAACAGCGCTCCCAATTGGACGATGGTGTCAGGCACGAACATGTTGATCGGCGGATTGTTGAATGTGACGGTCCACCGGCCGGCGTGCGTGCGGTCGATGGTGAACTGCGAAGAATCGGGCATGGGGCATCTCCTCGTGTGGTTTGAAGAAATCACCGCAGCGACATGAAGCTTTCGAATTTTCGATCAGAGTTGATTCGGCGGCGCGCTACTTTGGGAGTTCGGCGCCGGATTGTTCTTTGACCATGTAGTCGGAATACCACTCGGGCCAGTTGGGATCGGCGGCGCCGATGCGTTTTTCGTGTTCGCCGTGAGCGGCGGACGCGCGTTTCAAAGCGGCGACCAGATCGGCGGTGGTGGCGAAGCTGGTGGCCGTGGAATCGATGCGGCCCGGCAGGCGTGTGGTGATTTCCTGGAAGAGCCAGCCGTTGCCATCGGGATCTTTGAAGGAAGCGAACGAGCGATAGCTGCCGTGATTCGGGTCGGGACCGGCGACGCGGATCGCGCCGAAAATGTAAGGCTCGTCGGGGCCGACGTACTTGTCGCCGGCGCCGTGAAAGACTTCGCTGACTTTGATGCCGCGTTCGATCAGCGCACGGCGCGCCGCTTCGATATCGGAAACGATGAGATACATACCCTGGGATGAGCCGGGCGTCGCGGCCGTGACGTTCTTGCCGAAGATCACGGAACAACTGGAGCCCGGCGGCGTGAATTGAAGAACGCGGAAATCGGACTCGTGGGCGTAGTCGGCATCGAGCCGCCAACCGAGCTTTGAGTAAAACTCTTTTGCGCGATCGGCGTCGGAAACGGGAATCACGACGATCTCAAATTTCATGTCAATCGGTGCGGGACCTGCGACTTTACCGACAGCTTCGCCAGCGCTCATGGAAGGCCTCCTCTGCTGAGCTTTGGGTGTGCGTATTTTATTTTTACAACGGGGAACCGAAATACAGGGGCCGAATTACGCGAACATCAACACGCCGCAAAATGCCGGATGAAATTCGGAATATGCGCGTAAGGCTGCGCGGGATTATTCGAGAAGCTTCCAGCCAGAATCGAGATTGAGCTGGTCGATGGACTTCGCGGCGTTGCCGGTGTCTTGCCCGAGGTCCTTCTGATAAATGGCGCCGTCGGAGGTGATCGCGAAGGTCATCACGCCGGAGTTGGAATATTCGGCGGGCCACGCGAGGATGGCGTAGCCGTCAGTCATCGCGCCATCGACGACGTAATCCATTGCGCCGCCGTTGGCCTGTTCGCCCTGCTTGGTAAGAATTTTGTAGAAGTAGCCGTGGTACGGCTCGTTCGGACCGCCGGTGTGGCCATCGGCAGCGGCTGCTGCGGCGAGCGGGCCGAGCGGACTTTCGTCGTCGCCTTCGGCTTTCCAGTAGAGGCCGTTGTGCTTGCCGGAATCGCTGACGAATTTCTGCGCGTACTGCTGGACGGTTGCGTCGTCGTGAAGCTGCGTGTAGTAGTCGTCCTGCGCGTCGGCCATCGCGGAGAGAGTATCCATCGCCTTGATTTCGTTTTCGCCGACGCGGCGCGCCTGAATTTCGTGCTTCGCGTCTTCGCCGTCGAAATACCACTGGCCGGAAGCATTTTTGGTGAGCGGGAAAGGCATCGGGTAATTCGAGGCGCCGATAGTGAGAATGTAATTGCCATCGACGAGCTTGTCCCAGCGGTGCATCTGGTCGTAGGCGGCGACGAAGCGGTTTTGATTATTCGTGTCGTCGCTGGGATCGCCGGAGAGGACGAGTTCCTTGGCGTTGGAGCCGAAGACGGTGATCAGCGCGTTGGTGTCGTGCGCTTTGGCGGCGTTGTAGAGCGCGACGCCGGCTGCGTCTTGCGACGCGAAGAGTTGCGGCGTGGCGGGGATGGATGAGGTTGCGCTTTTGCTGCATCCCGCCGCGAGCGCGACGATACCGCAGACCGCGCCGAGCGCGATCGTTTTCGAAAATTTCCGGAAGATCGAAATTCTGACGTCCGCCATGCCACTCCTCCGACTGCTGCTTCGAACTGGTTTGCGTGGTGCGGCAGCGCGCGGAAGATCGAGCCTCCGCGCGCCGCGCGTTTTCTTATTTAGGCTTGCCGCCGCCGCGATTGCCACCGCCGCCACGGCTCGAGTTCATGCTCTGGTTGCCGCGCGTGCTCGCCGCGCGTCCACCGGACGACATGGCACCGGGTTTCGGCGCGGGCTGAATCGACGGCCCCGCCGGCTTCGCAGGCGTTGGATAGCCGCGATTCGGCTGCGTGCTCGGCTTCGGGCCGGGCGCGGGTTGAATCGTCGGACGACCGCCGCCTCCCGGTTGACCGGGCTTTCCGCCATTGCCCGGCTGTCCCGGCTTGGGGCCCGGGACCGGCTGAATTGTGGGCGGCTTTCCGCCACCGGGATTGCCACCACCCGGCGGTCTCCCGCCTCCTGGGTTTCCGTTGCCTGGCGGACGACCACCGCCTGGGTTTCCACCGCCCGGCGGACGGCCGCCTCCGGGCTTTCCGGGATTGGGCTTGCCTGGGTTGTAAGGCGGACGACCTCCGCCCGGAGGGTTCGGTGGACGACCACCGCCTGGCGGTCTGCCGCCATTGGGAGGCCTGCCTCCGCCCGGAGGCGGACGATAACCTGGCGGCCTGCCGCCAACGGGGCGACCGGGCGGACGATAATAAGGAGGACGTCCGTACGACGGATAACCAGGGCGATACGGGCGATAGTAGCCGCCGCGCCAGTAAGGATTGCCGTAATAGACGTTGCGGTTATAGATGATCGTATTGCCGCCCCAACCCATTCCCCAGCAGCCCCAACCCCATCCCCAGCCGCCGCATCCGCCGCCGATTGCAGCGCCGATCGCAATGCCTGCGCCGAAGGAAATTGCAGCGGCGACGGCGACACCGGAGGGCGGGTAATACGTGTAACTCGGGACAACGACGGGAGGACCGTAAACGACGGTCGGGTTGTACTGCGGGACGTAAATGACTTGCGGATTCGCCGGTTGAATGACGATGGTTTGCGGCGTTTCCTGGACGACTTTAATTTCAGAACTCGATTTCAGATTTCCAGCGGCTTGCGCTTTCACGCGCATGCGCTGGATGGCGGCCATCACGTCGGACTGTTGCGTGGCTGCTGCTTCGCCGAGCGTGGAGGTCCACGAAAGATTGCGCGCGAGTTGGTCGAGTACGGTGGGGAATTGCGTGAGGGCCTTTACGGCGGGATCCCAATCCTGGCCATCGACGGCTTTGGCGAGCGCGTCGCCGGTGAGGCCCGAGTGATCGCGGAGGTAGAAGGATGCGTCGGTAATCTGATCGGGGAACGAGGCGGCGCCGAGAACTTGCGCGACGAGCGCGTCCGGATACAGCGCGATGGGAGCTACGACGCCGTCGAGTTCATTGGCGGTGAGCGGCGCGTAGTTGTCGTCGTCGGCGGTGTAATTCTGATCGCCGGCCTGCTGCGCTGCGGGCGCTTGTTGCTGCGCGGCGTTTTGCTGCTGCGGATCTTGTTGCTGGAGCAACTCAGCGGCGCTCACGGGCGAGAGTTCGAAGAGCATCGCGAACGAGGTGAGCACTGCGAAGGCTTTTTTGAAGAGAGTCATATCAAATCCTGAGTACAGCCGTTACCGGGCGATGCTGGTGATTCTGGCAGCGAAACGAAGCTGAAGCGCCGTGCAAAAGGGCAACCCGCGCATCCTACTCCGGCGCGGGCACGGCGTCACTCATTTTTCGAGAGTTTCGAGCGAGGCCACGACGATGAAGCGCTTGGGTGCGGGGCCGACGAAGTGGAACGGGTAGCAGGTGATAAGCGTGAGGCGCGAGTCGGTGGTGGGCGCGAGGACGGAGACGTCGGAGGGATCGACGATGCTGGTGCCGGAGACGCGGTACTTATAGATCGCGGTGGCGGTGGTGAAATAAATTTCGTCGCCGGTGTGGATGTCGGCGAGGTCGCGGAAGTAGGTGTCGCGGTGCGCGGCAAGGGCGACGTTGCCGGGGTGGCCGGGAAGCGAGGTGCCGGCGAGGTGGCCGACGGATTCGGAGAGCGTGGCGTCGCTCTCGCCTTCCTCGACGACGGCGCTTACGCCGACGCTGGGAATTTCGATGCGGCCGAGAGGCGGCGGGCCCGACTTATCGGAGGCGAGTGTAGGCGCGGAGTTCAGAGTTTTATCGAGTTGCGCGGATTGCGCGCGAAGAGCGTCGAGGCGCGAGTTCTGGTGGGACTGATGGATCGCGGCTGCGGAATACTGCGCGGTGCAGTAGCCGAGCGCGACGACGGCGACGATGCCGAGGAAATATTCGGCGGGCTTGCGCATTCGGCGCCAGTCGCGCGACCGCAGCGCGGCGTTCACTTCGTCGATCTTGGCGCGCGGGGCGATGGGATGCTTGAGCCAGCGTCGGGCTCGGGCGCGAAGCTCGTTGAATTTTGTGGAGGCCATGCTTTCGATCTGAACGTCGAGAAAAAGTCACAGAGCCGGCAGCGCGTGCGTTGCGGCCGGCTCCGCGTTTGGCTGTGTTAGAGCTGTTGCTCAGACTTTGCGGCGCCGAGCTTGCGAAGCGCGAGCAATCCGGCAAATGCTGAGAGGCCAACCAGGCCGACCAACGGCAGGTCGCTCGCGGTTTGCGGCAGCGTCGCGTCCGTCGTCGCGTTGGATGCGCTCATCGGTTGCGACACGCTGGTGTCGCCGCTCAACGGCGCGGACCAGGAAGACGCGGCGTCGGGCAACGAACTCGGATACGCATCATTCGTGCCGGTGCTGGGAATGCGCACGCGATTCGCTGAGCCGATTCGATCGGCTTCCGCGGCGGGATAGGCGAACTGATCGGGCGCCGCGTCTCCGGGGAACGTGACGGCTTCGAGCACCTGGCCGTTGGAGCCGGGCGCGGAGTAGGTCATCACCGTTTCGCCGTTCGAAGTGAGCTTTGGGTTTTGATATGCGATCACGGTGGTGACCAGTGTCGATTCGCTTTCGTTGTAAATCTGAACAACGGTCCAGCCGTTTTGTGCGCCTGACTGCTTGAAGACATAGCTGCCCGGCTGAAGCACCGAGCCTGGAATTTCCATCGGGGATTGAATTGCAACTACGGCTTTTTTCTCCGGATCGGCGGCGCTGGTATCGGCGTGCAAAGCGGAACCCAAGAGGCCAACGGCACAGAACAGTCCTAAGGTGATGATTCCTGTTTTGTTTTTCGCTCTCATCTCGACTCCTAAGAATGCAGGATTTGAACTCCTTACTTCGCGAGCTACGAGGCTGGGCGAAACTCGATTGTGAAATCTCCCTGCCATTCGAGCGGCGCGCCGTCGAGCACCGACGGCTGGTAACGCCACTGGCGAACGGCTTCGACCGAGCGCGGTATGAGCGCGACCGGTCCATCGATCGGACGTACGGTTTTCACCGCGCCATCTTTGCCGAAGGTGGCACGCAGATGCACTACATTGGAATCCCTATCGCTGGCGGGAGGAGGCGGCATTTTCATGGTGGGCTCGCCCACCTGAATCTGGTCGAGTTTGTGCGACCACTCGGGGCCCGGCTGCGCCGGAACGAAGAAATACTGGCGGAGGTGGATCAGAACTTTGGGCGATTCGAAGACGGTTTTTTCTGGGAGCTCGACCATGCGCGGCGCGTCGCCGCCGGCGGGAGCCGTGACCGGAAAATATGAAGGCGTGGCGGGCGCGCTGCTTGCGGCGGGAAGCGGTGGCGCTTCGAATTTGTCGCTCGGCGCTACGGATGCGCTGTCTGGAAGAGGGGAGAGTGAGGCGCTGTTTACCTGGGCTGCGGCTGTCGGCGTGCCGGTTGATTTCGAGGATGACGATGGCGCGGCGTCGTTCGTTGGTTGCGCGGAGGGATCGGGTTGCGAGGGGGTGGTATTTGCTGGCGTAGCTTCTTTCGTCCACGGAAGGTGGACGTTGCGCGAGTAGCCGATTACGAAGCAAAGCGCGAGAAACACGATCGCGGCGGCGATGAGCAGGCCGTGAAACTTTTGGTCGGCGTCGATGAGCTTTTGCGGAGCGACGGATTGCTGCGCGGCGGTCCGAAGCGCTACGTGCGGGAGAGTCGCGGGCGCGGCGGTGGATGCGTTTGATTTCGCGGCTTGTTTTACCGGAGCTGCTGAGCGGGGTTGCGATGGCGTTTGCTGCGGCGTTGGATTCGGCACGACGCTGAGCGGCTTGCGCGGAGTTACCGGGACGAATGCTTCCTCTGCTGCCGCGATGGCGAGCAGGCTTTCGATCGATGCGTCGCTCACGGCGCCGCCTGTAAACTTTCCGGGCGCGCGAACGGCTTGCGCGATGTCCACTGCTTCGATTTGGTCCATGTGGGACGCGGCGAACGCGGGGCCTTCGGCGACCGGGTGCAATTCGTGGACGGGCACTTCTTCGAGCGATTCTTCGAAGGTTTCTTCAGGCAGGTCGAGGATCGGCGGAGCCATTTCGAATTCCGCGATAGCGAGTGTGGGCACCGCGGCGCGTGGAGCGATTTTGGGTGTGGGGGCAGTCGGCGCTTCGATGACGGCGGGTTCAGCGACCGCTGGCAGGGCGCTCCGCTCTTCTGGCGGAACGATTTTTTCTTCCTTTTCTACTGCGATGATGACGGGTGCGAGGGGCACCTGCGCAGTTTCGATCGGCGTTTCAACTGTGTCGATCGTTTCCACCGGAGCGTTCGTTAGTGCTGCAAACTGAGTAGTTTTTTCGACGGAAGGCGGCGCAATGGATTGCTCGGCCAAAGGCGCAGCAGCAACTCCCGCGATGATCGGACTCGGCGCAGCTTCTTCGGCCGGGTTGGTGGGCTGGTCCTCTATATGCAGTGTTTGCGCCGTCGAGACTTCAGCCGGTGCACTAGCTTCGGCAGCCACCGGTTCTACGTCGTACTCAACGACGCGCGGCGCGACGTCTTGTTCGGACGGAAAATTCATCCACAAGGCAGAAGTATCGATGCTGGGCTGCGATGGAGAGACGGCGGCGGAGAGCGCGTGACCCGTACGCTTCACAATTTGCGGGTCGAGCGTGCTCTCTGAGGGAAACATTTTTTCGAACGCGTCAGCTGTGTGCGACGGAATCGCGACGGGAATGTCGGGCAGAACTTTGGCGGGCACAGCCGGCTGTGTTTCACGCGACGTGGCGGTTGCGCTGGATTCGTTGATCGCTTCGAATGAAAACGGCAAGCGGCGCCGCGGAATCATTGTGCTGGCGATGCGCGCGGGAAAAGCTTTGGCGAAAAGTTCGTCTTTGACCCAGTTGCGGATTTGGATGCGATCGTCGATGGGCATCGAAACGAAGCGGACGCCCGCTTTCGTTTTCGAATCGGCGCTCCAAATCATTTCGGCGGCGACGTCGAAAGTGCGATCGACGTGAGGGAGCTGGAAGCGCAGACGCGGCGCGGCGCCTTGCTCGAGCGGCTCGGCGGAGGCGATGGACATTCCGGTTTCGCTGATATCGACGATCACGCCGCCGTTTGCGTCGCCAACGTTTACATACGCGAGCGATTTCGGCGCGTGGCGCGGCTTCGCGCGGCGTTCATTGCCGTGATGCGCTGAAGCGAAATGTTCCGGCGTGGCCTGCATTCAGGACTTCCCCTACTTCATTGATGCGCGGTGCGGAGCGGCGGTCGTGAGACACGTGTGCCCCATAACGCGCGTTGCGATGTGCATCCGCTCCAGGAGATTGCATCGGATGCAAATTGCCGAATCGAGTGAATCGTTGCTCCGCGCAGTGGCCTGCCGAGCAGCACCCCGAGTGTACGCAACTTCAACCCGCGCGGCGCATGAAAGTAGCGATCTACAGGAAAGACCCGAAGCAGACGTACTAGGACTATTTGTGAAGCAGAATGAGACTGCTACGCTGCCGTACCGGAACACTTTTGGTGGCGCGGTTTCGTGGACTGAAATTGCGGCGGCGGGCGCTCGATTTGAGTTTTAATGGTTGTTCAAATTCGAGTTGGAGGATTTCGCAGATGAGCACGGTGGAAGCGGGCGCCGCTGAGAAGATGGTTTTTCGGAAGACGAATGCGCGAGCGGGGCGGACGATTTCGGTGACGCCGGCGAACAGCACGATGCGGCATCTCTCGTACGGGCGGATCATTCTGGATGCAGGCACGCCCTCTGTGAAATTTTCGAATGGCGGGCAGGAGACGGGATTTGTTTGCCTGAGCGGCAGCGCGGATGTGATTGTGAGCGGCGGTGACAGCGTTCCGAAATTCCATCTCGATCAATACGACGCGATTTACATTTCGCGCGACAGTGAGATTGAGGTGACGAGCGCGGGCGGCGTGGACATCGCGGAATTTTCTACGGATGTGGAGAAAGAGTATCCGGTGCAGTTCGTGGCGCGCGCCGCGGCGGTGAAGGATCCCGCGCTGCACTTTGTGACGGGAGGGCCGGGGAACACGCGCGACCTGAACATCGCGATTGGGAAGAATGTGAATGCGGGGCGATTGCTGGTTGGCTTTACATTTTCGGAGCCGGGGAATTGGACGAGCTGGCCGCCGCACGAACACGAGCACATGCTCGAGGAGCTGTACGTCTATTTCGATATGCCTGCGCCGGCCTTTGGCATACAACTTGTCTATAAAAACACGGAGTATCCCGAGCTGGTAACGGTGGTGCGCGACGGAGATGCGGTGCTGATGCCGGCCGGCTATCATCCGAATGTTTCCGTGCCGGGGCATCGCATTGCGTTTTTGTGGGCGATGGCGGCGCATCGGGAAGTAGAGGACCGGCAATTCGGCGTAGTGAACGTTCAGCCGGGTTTCGGGCAGGGTGGCACGGGGCTCGAGCAGTCGCGAAAGTAAGCAGGCTTATTGAAAAATGATCCTCGACTACTTTCATCTGGAAGGGAAGAACGCTCTGGTCACAGGCTCGCGCCGGGGGCTGGGAGCCGCGATCGCCATTGCGTTGGCGGAAGCTGGCGCGAATGTGGGCTGCCACGGGCGCGAGAAGAATGGCGGCGAAGTCGGCGACGAAATCCGGCGGCATGGGCGGAAGACTTTCTACTTCGCGGGCGATGTGACGGACGCCGCCGCGTGCGCGGCGATGATCGAGAAGACCGTCGCGGAATTCGGCTCGATCGACATCCTGATTAACAACGCTGGAATCATCCGACGCAAACCAGCGCACGAGCATTCGATGGCGGATTGGAACGACGTGATTGCCGCGGACCTTACGGCGGTGTTCCGGCTCGCGCAGCTTGCTGGGCAGCGAATGATTGCGCAGGGGCGCGGCGGAAAAATTGTGAATATCGCGTCGCTGCTTTCATTTCAGGGTGGCGTGTTTGTGCCGGGCTACGCGGCGGCGAAGGGCGGCGTGGCGCAACTCACCAAAGCGCTGGCGAACGAGTGGGCCGCGAAGAATATTAATGTGAACGCGATCGCGCCCGGCTACATGGTGACGGACAACACGGAAGCGCTGCGCAACGATCCGGCGCGCAGCAAACAGATTCTCGATCGCATTCCCGCCGGACGTTGGGGCACGCCGCAGGATCTGGCAGGCGCGGCTGTGTTTCTTGCGTCGCCCGCTAGCGATTACGTGAACGGGCACATCCTCGCCGTCGATGGCGGCTGGCTCGGCCGCTAACACCTGGCGCTCACCGCGCCACATTACGAAAAAGTTGCCACTGCGTTGCGCGGGTGTATAGTGTGCCTGCCGGGGACCGCCGGACGCGCGACCTGCAAGAAAGCGCCGTCCGACTTCCGAGTTTTGCCTTTTGTACACTGAGTCCTTCCGGCGGGCGATCCTGCGCCACCCGAGGCGCAAGCGCTCTGAAATGGCGGCGAGATGCCGTGAAGCCAAAGCAGCGCCAAGTCGTATGGTTCCGGCGAGTCCTGCTCTGGTGGTGTGAAAAATCCCCTCAAAACTTTCCAGCAAAATTCAGGAGCACAGTTTTTTGCGTGCCGAAGTGTGCCGCGCCGTTTTCTTCACGCCGAATTTCGATTTTCAATTTCACCGGAGGTGCAACATGAACGCGTACGTCACCGATCGGATCAGAAACGTGGGCATTGTCGGCCACGGCGATACGGGTAAGACCCAGCTCGTATCGTCGTTGCTTTTTACGGCGGGGATGACGCCGAGGCTGGGGAAAGTGGCCGAAGGGACCACCGTCACCGATTGGGATGAGGAAGAGATTGCGCGCAAGATTTCGATTCACACGGGAGTGGCGCACGCCGAATGGCGCCCTACGAGCCAGCAGGACAAAATCAAAATTAATTTTCTGGACACGCCGGGCTACTCGACGTTTGTGAACGAGACGAAAGCGTCGCTGGTGGCTGCGGATGCCGCGCTGGTGCTGGTGGACGCAGCGGCGGGCGTGCAGGTGGTGACGGAAAAAGTTTGGAGCTTCGCGGACGAGTACAACCTGCCGCGGGCGATCGTGCTGAATTGGATGGACCGCGACCTGGCGGACTTTGATCGCGCGATGGAGTCGCTGCAGAACGCGTTTGGTCGTGGAGTGGCCGCGCTGCAGATGCCGATCGGGCGCGAGCGCGGATTCCGCGGCGTGGTGGATCTGATCACGATGAAGGCGTATTTCTACCAGCCGGATGGAAACGGCGTGGCGAAGGTGGAAGAGATTCCGCAGGCGCTGGCGGACGACGCGAAGCTCGCGCACGAAGCGCTGGTGGAGTTGGTGGCGGAAGGCAACGACGAGTTGATGCAGGAATTTTTCGATGAAGGCACGCTGCCCATTCGCGATCTGGTGAAGGGCCTGAGGGAAGCGGTGGCGCAGCGGCGCATTTTCCCTGTGCTGCTCACGTCGGCGCTGCATAACGTGGGAAGCGACGCGCTGCTGAATTTCGTGGCGGAGATTCTGCCGTCGCCGTGCGGGCACGGCAAGTGTACGTGCCACAAGAACGCCGATCACTCGGGGGATGCGATCGAGCGCGACGTGGCGAGTACCGAGCCGCTCGCGGTGTTTGTGTTCAAGACGCTGGCTGATCCTTTTTCGGGGAGGATCTCGTATTTCAAAGTGATGTCTGGCGTGCTGAAGAATGATGCTACGCTGACGAATTTTCAACGCAGCTCGCTGGAACGGTTTCAGCACCTGCATGTGTCGCAGGGGAAGAACGCGGCGGAGATCAACGAGCTGTACGCGGGCGACATTGGCTCGATCGCGAAGCTGAAGGAGACGATTACGGGCGAGACGCTGGGCGATAAGAGCGCGATGGTCTTCTATCCACCGGCGCGGCTGCCGGAGCCGGCGATCACGTTTGCAGTGGAGCCGAAGACGCGCGCGGACGAAGATCGCATTGGCGTCGCGATTCACAAAATTCTGGAAGAGGATCCGTCGCTGCGTTTCGGGCGCGATCCGCAGACGAAGGAATTCTTACTGAGTGGATCGGGGCAGCAGCACGTGGAAGTGATCGTTGCGAAGTTGCGGAAGCGTTATCACGTGGACCTGGTGATCCATCCGCCGAAAATTCCATACCGCGAAACGATTCGCGCGAAGGCCGATGCCGAAGGAAAGCACAAGAAGCAGACCGGCGGCCACGGGCAGTTCGGCCTATGCCGCATCAAGATGGAGCCGCTGCCGCGCGGGCGGGGAATCGAATTCGTCGATGACGTGTTCGGCGGAGCGATTCCGAAGAACTGGATTCCGTCGGTGGAAAAGGGAGTGCGCGAATCGGCCGAGCGCGGATACCTCGCTGGATTTCCGGTGGTGGATTTCCGCGTGAGCCTGTACGACGGGAAATATCACGACGTCGATTCGAGCGACATGGCGTTCAAGATCGCGGGGTCGCTCGCGTTCAAGGAAGCGATGAAGCAGGCGCGGCCGTGCTTGCTGGAACCGGTCATGACGGTGGAGGTGCACGCGCCGAATCAATATTCCGGCGATTTGCTGGGGCATTTCAGCAGCAGGCGCGGGAAAATCAGCGGCAGCGACTCGCGTGCGGGAAGCGTGACGATCAAGGCTCAGGTGCCGTTTGCGGAGATGCTGAGTTACGCGAATGAGCTGACGTCGCTGACGCAGGGTCGCGGGAGCTACACCATGGAGTTCTCGCACTACGACTACGTGCCGAATGAAATTGCGGAGAAGGTGATCGCGGCGCACAAGCCGGCGCACGTGGCGGACGAGGAGAAGTCGCACAGCGCGACGGCTTGATTGGGCGGAGTCAGCTGCGCGTGACGGTTTTTGCCATGCGTACGATGGGGAGTTGCACGCCGCCGTCGAGCGCGACTTCGAGCGACTCGAGCTTCGCGTAGCCGCGCGCTTCGTAGAACGCGACGCCGCTGAGCGTGGCGCCCATTTCGAGGCGCGTGAAGCCGGCGGCGATGGCGGCTTGCTCGCAGGCATCGAGGATCAACGTGCCGATGCCGCGGCGCGCCCAGCGCGGTGAAACGAAGAACGCGCGAATTTTCGCGGCGTCGCGCGAGGGATCGAGCAGCGAATCTTCTCGTCCGGCGAACTGGTCGCCGCCATAGAGGGTTTTGCGTTTGCTCCAGCCGCCGCAGCCGGCGACGTCTTCCACTGCGCCGCTACCGTTGCTTGCGGGCGCTTCGGCGATGAAGTATGTGCCGTCGGCTATGAGTTGCGTATCCACGCCGTACACCGACGCTAGTCCGCCGTCGATTTGCGCCTGCGTGTAGAAACCGGACTGCAGGCCGCGCACGGACGCGTCGATCAGTTCGCGCAGCTTGGGAATGTCGGCGGGAACGGCGACTCGAATGCGAATTTGGTCCACGGCGGTCATCGCGCAGCCAGCGTAGCACGCGCCGCTTCAGTGCGAAGCGGCCGCTTTGGTCTCTGGCGCGTTGGAGGCGATCAGCGCCTGAAATTTCGCCACTTCGTCTGGCTTTTTCAGCGCCTGATATTCCTCCACGAGGTCGTTGCGCGCGTTCACGAGCCAACTCACCTTCGGGTCCATCTGCTTCACGAGGATGTCGTAACCCGCCCGCGTTTCCGATTCGGCCTCGGAATATCGTTTTTGGCGCAGCAGCGTGCGGCCGAGCTTGATGCGCGCGATTCCGGTGTTGGTGCTCGTGGCGGACTGCGCTTCGGTATAAATCGGAATCACCATCCGATACTGCTTCTCGGCGCGTGGCCAATCTTTTTGCGCCGAGTACACGCTGCCGATATTCGAGAGCGCGGTGGCGTACCAGTAGTGATGCTCGCCGTACACGGTGCGGCAAATATCGGCCATGCGATTGAAGTACGCGAGCGCCTCTTCGTAATTTCCTTTTCGCAGCGCGACGGTGCCGAGTTCGTTCACGGTGGATGCGACGGTGGGGTGAACTTTTCCGTAGGCGGCTTCCTTGATCGCGAGCGATTGTTTCAGCAGCGCGAGCGCGTCGTCGTAGCGATTTTCGAGAACGAGCGTGCGCGCGAGGATCGTGAGGTCGGCGGCGGTGACGACGCTGTCTTTCCCGTACCAGTTCTGCACGATGGCGAGTGCCTGACGGTCGTACATCTCGGCGGCGGGGTAGTGGCCGGCGTCGGACTCGATCGCGCCGAGATTGATCAGGATGTCGGCGACGCGCGGATGGCGGTCGCCGTAAATCTGTTTGTACATCACGAGCGCGCGGAGGTTGATGCCGTTCGAAACTTCGTGATTGCCCGCGTAGTAGTTTGCGTTGGCGAGTTCGTGGAGCGAATCGGCGAGGTCGGCTTGCGACGCGCCGGGGGCGGAGAAAAAGTTCACGGTCTTTTCGAGTTGCGCGATGGCTTGCGGATACTCGCCGCGATCTTCGAGCACGCCGCCGAGCTGGAGCATGGCTTTGCCGATGGCGGGATCGTTGGGCTTGAGCTTGCGTTGATAAATGTCGAGCGCCTGGCGGGTGAGTTTTTCGGCGTCGTCGTATTTTGCCTGTGAGTCGCGCAGCGAGCCGAGCGCGAGCAGGCTGGCGGCGGCTTCGGTGCTATCGGGGCCGAACATCGCGTTGCGCTCTTTCAGCGCGGATTCGAGGAGCGTGTTGGCCTGATCGAAGCGGCCGAGTTTTTCGTTGATGCCGCCGAGGGTGTCGTAAAGGTCGGCTTGCGACGCTGGATCGGCGTCGAGGCCGTGCGCGTCGCGCGCGCCGCGATCAAGCAGAGTCACGGCGTGCAAATCTTCCGCGGGGCCGGCGGAGGGATCGCCGCCCTGAAACAAATTCACGGTGAAATCCTGGATGCGTTTGGTGCGCGCGGTTTCGGCCACGGCGGCGTTGCGAGCGCGCGTGAGCTTCACGGTGTACACGACGATCAGCGCGATTACGGCCGCCAGCACTGCCGCCGCGGCGGAGAGCCAGTTGCGGTTGCGGCGAATAAATTTTCCGGCGGTGTAGCGCAGCGAGTCGGGCCGGGCGTCGAGAGGCTCGCCCTTTAAGTAATGATTCACGTCGCGGATGAGCGCTTCCACGGACTGGTAGCGCTGCCGCGGATCTTTGTGCATCGCGGTGAGGCAGAGCACATCGAGGTCTGCCCACGCGGACGGCCGCAGCGACGCCGCGTATCCAGCCGAGGGATTCGCGGCGTGCGTTTCGTGGTACGCAGACGAGGGCTTTTCGGGCTGCTGCTCCACTAGAATTTTCACGGCTTGCGTTGGAGGGAGCGCGGCCACATCGAACGGCAGTTTTCCCGCGAGCAATTCGTAGAGCACCACGCCGAGCGAGTAAACGTCCGCGAGAATTCCCACTTGCTCGCCGCTGAATTGTTCCGGCGCGGCGTAAGCGGGCGTCATCAGGCGCAGCGCGGTGATGGTCTGATCCTCGGCGCCAAGCGTCGCGATTTGTTTCGCGATGCCGAAATCGAGCAGGCGCACGGCGCTGTCGTCTCGCACGAGAATGTTGGAGGGCTTCAGGTCGCGGTGAATCACGGCGTTCTGGTGCGCGTAGAGCACGGCCTGACACACATCGCGAAAGAGGCGCAGGCGTTCTTCGATCGAGCAGTTGTGGCGGCGGCAATATTCGGTGAGCGGCGCGCCCTCCACGTACTCCATTACAAAGAAAGGAGTGCCGTCGGAGGTGGTGTCCGCGTCGTAAAGGCGCGCGATCCACGGGTGATTCAACTGCGCGAGAGTGCGCTGCTCGGCGGTGAATCGCGCGCGGCGCGCGGGCGAGAGCCACGCATCCCGCAGAACTTTGATCGCCACCTGGCTGCCGAGGTCGGCGCGTTCGCCGAGGAAGACGACGCCCATGCCGCCTTCGCCGAGTTTGCGGATCACGCGGTACGCGCCAAAGTCGCGCGATTCGGATGATTGTTCAGCGGAAGGCGTGTTCAGGATCTGATCGGCGACGTGGCCGATGTCGCGATCGAGCAGCGAATCGCTCCGCGCGTCTTCTTCGAGCAGCGCGAAGATTTCTCCGGCCAGCGCGGCATCGCCACCGCAGCGCGAATCGACGAACGCGCGCTGGTCCTCTGGAGCGAGACCCGCGGCCTCGTGGAACACAGCTTGAATTTGTTGCCAGCGCGCGCTATCCACTTCAGTTGATCCGTCCGCGAGAGATTAAGCCACGCGCGCGTGAGGCGCCAGCCTAGCAAGCTTTGCGCAGTTGATTGGCGAGCCAGGCTTTCGCCGCGCGCCAGTCGCGCAGCACGGTCGCTTCGGAAACGCCGAGTAGTTCGGCGGCCTCTGGAATTTCTAAACCGCCAAAAAAGCGCGTCTCAACCATCATCGCTTGCCGCGGATTCATTTCCGCCAGCGCGTCGAGCGCGTTATTGAGCGCAAGAACTTCGTCTTCGCTCGAAGGCGCCTTGTTCAGCGCATCGTCGAATGTCACCGTCATCTCCGCGCCGCCGCCGCGCTTGTCTGCGTTTCGGCGTCGCGCCGCTTCCACCAGTAGCTGACGCATGGCGCGCGCCGCGATGCGCTTGAAATGCAGGCGCGAGGTGGCGCCGATGTCGGGCGATTTCGCAAGTTTCAGCCAAGCCTCGTTCACAAGCGCCGTGGGGCTGAGCGTGGCGCTGGGATCGCCGCGGCGCACGGCGGACGCGAGGCGCCGCAGCTCCTCGTAGGTGACGCTGAAAAGCTGGTCGAGCGCGCGCCGGTTGGCTACCGGCACCTCGAGCAGCTCCATCTCAAAATTGGCAAGCTCCGCCTGAGGCTTGGGCGGCGTGACGGTTTTGGGCGTGGCTTTACGCATAGCTGGATATAGAACGGGGCAGAAGCGCGAATTCCACGCGGTGCCGAAACTTTAGCACCGCCGCCCGGGAACGGCAACGACGCGGCGGGCGCGGCACAAGTTGTGCAAATGCGCATGTTCACGAGGAGAATTAATGAAAACGCACAGGTTTAAACGGGTATTTCTGGTGGCAGCGCTGGCTACGGGGCTATTTGCCGTGGCTTGCGGCAACAGCGTGGAAGGGAAGTATCGCGACCCGAGCGGCACGATCAATTGCAGCTTCGAAGACGGAAAGGCGTACATTGGGCTGGGCGTTTACGCGGTGGATGGCACGTACAAAATCGACGGCAACAAAATTATCGCGACGGGCGATTTTGGGATGATGCTGCCGCACACGATCGTATTCACTGTTAATAAGGATGGCTCGCTTGATCCGCAGCGCGACACGCCGATCCCGCGGCTGGAGAAGGTGAAGAACTAATGCGTCTGATCCGGCAGATTGCGCTCGTCGTCGCTCCGCTGGCAAGCCTGATTGTGGGCGGCCTCGCGTCCGCGCAGGACTTGCACATGGGCGTCACGTACGTGTGCAACGGCGAGCGCCTGCTGATCGAGAGCTGCAACATGCGCGACACGTCTGACACATCGACGTGCATGGTGCAGCATCCGGATCGCCCTCAGCACAACGGCTTCCCTGCGTACACGAACGAAACGCGCGGCACGCTGAAGACGCTGCTGCCCACGTGCAAGCAGCCGGGCGCAGCGCAAGTGGCGAAGGCGGATAGCGCGCGGAAGGGCGCGCAGGATAAACAAGACGCCATCGCGCAGCAGAACTTGAAACTGATGGACACGCCGCCGCCGGGCGCTACGGGCCCGACGAGCGTTTCGCGCGACAAAGCGCGGCTGCAACGCTGCTTGAGCGCGGGGCGTACGGAAGGCCAGTGCGCGGGCAATGCGTTTGGGAATTTTTTCGGGGATGCGCTCAATCTCGCCGGAGCTCTGATCGGCGCGGACAAGCCGGAGACGGGACTCTACTTCGCCGGCCGCTACGAAGGAAAAGGCTGGCGCATCGATTTCACGCCGGGCATCGCGGAAATGTATTGCTCGGATCTGGTGACGAGCGGCCATCCGTACAAAATCGAATTTCAAGGCACAAAGGTCGCGCTGCATGTGCAGAACGATCCGCAGGGATTAATTTTTGCTTTGCGCGACGGCAAGCTGTACGGGCCGTCGCAGGCGGTTTCAGTCGCGGGGCGGATCGTGGTGGGCACTACGGCCGGCGGCGGTGGGTCGTACGCCGCGAGTTCTCCGAGCAGCAGTGAGCCGACCACCACAACTCACACGACGACGACGGACATGAGCCCGCTGCAAGCCGACGCTTACGTTCGCAGCGGTGGATCGGGCACGGTGCAGCCGAATGGCGCGAGCTACTCCGTGACCGAGACGACTACGTCCACGGAATACCATTCCACGCCAGCGCCCACGCCGAGCTACAACACGGGCCCGCAGGTGATTACGGCGCCGCGTACGCGCTCGTGTCCCGCGCCCGTGCTCACGAACACTCCGGAGCGGCAAGCGCAAGACATGGGCAGCGCGCTGACGTCGATCGCCGGAATTTTTGGCGGATCGGACGAAGCGCCTGCGAAAAAATCCGCGCCTGCGCTGGCTCCCGCAGGTTTGCGCATGACCGGCGAATTCGAAACTCCTGGCGGCGCGGAGATCGATTTTCGCGACGACAGCGCGATCGTCGCGTGCGGCTTGATTGCGGCGGAGTATCCGTACACGGTGGATCTGAGCGGCGATCATCCGGTGCTGCGTCTCGCGGGGGCGGGCAAGCAGCCGATCGATTTGACGTTTGGCGAGAAGAATACTTTTGCGGGCACGGGCGAGATTCAAGTGACGGGCCGCGTGCCGATGGGGCAGAACAATGACGGCGACGTGGTGTACGCGCAGCGGACGGCGAAATGTTCGCTCGGCACGTTCAGCGCGGTGGCGGATGGGGCGCCGGTGAATCTGTCAGCGGCGGCGAGTTCGTCGGGCGCGCCGGCCGGTGGGGCGAGTGCGGCGCCGCCTGTAGGCGGGGCTTCGTCGGGGGCTGTGAGCGCTCATCCGAATTTCTCTACCGCCGCGAAGCCGCTCGGAAATGCGGTGCTGACGATCAAGTCTGGCTTTCCGGCGCAGGCGGGCGCGCCCGATCCGCTGGGCGGCTCGGCGGTTATGCTGATGCGAAATCCGGTGGCGGCTGTGCTGGCGAAGAGCGGCGCGCCGGTGCCGGCGCACATGTCTGGCCAGGAAGCGATTCACAGCGCGTGCGAAGCGAACAAGCCGGAGTGCGGAAAATATCTGATCGCGGTGGGAAACGACGCGGCCACCGGCGCGAAATCGGGCGCAAACGGCGCGACTGTGTTGCCGGGAGTTCCGCCGGGGACGTATTACCTGACCACGTCGGCAAAAATCGGCCAGCTCGTGATGTACTGGCAGGTGAAGCTGGAATTGAAGGCGGGCGCGAACGCGATCACGCTGGATACGCGCAACGCAGAGCCTGTGAAATAAAAAAGGCGCGCTGGCTGTTCGACGGTTGCTACACAAATCGCTGAACAAACTGAGCGCGCCCTTCTGAATCGTCGATCGCGTTACTGATCGAGCCCGCGGTACTTCATCATCGACTGCACGCTGGGCGCCTTGCCGCGCCACGCCTCGTACAGCTTTTCGAGATCTTCGGTATTTCCGCGCGAGAGAATCATCTGGCGGAAACGATCGCCGTTCGCGCGCGTCAGCCCGCCGTTGTCGTCGAACCACTGGTACGCGTCGTCGTCCAGCATCTGCGTCCAGAGATACGCGTAGTAGCCCGCCGCATAGCCGCCGCCCCAAATATGATTGAAATAGCTCGAACGATAGCGCGGCGGTACGTAGGAAATCAGCAGGTGCGTCTTATCGAGCGCCTGCTTTTCAAACGCATCGGGATCCCGCAGCGGCGCGGACGCGGGCAGGGTGTGCCACTGCATGTCGAGTTCTGCGGCGGCGAGTAGTTCGGTGAGCTTATAGCCTTCGTTGAAGGTCGCAGCCTTCTGAACTTTTGCGACGAGATCGGCCGGCATCAATTCGCCCGTCTTGTAATGTTTCGCATAGTGATTGAAGACGGCCGGGTAAATCGCCCAGTGCTCATTGAACTGCGACGGAAATTCCACAAAGTCGCGCGCGGTGCTGGTGCCCGAGATTGACGGGTATTCCGTGTTCGCGAACATTCCGTGCAGCGCGTGCCCGAATTCGTGGAACATCGTGGTCACGTCGGTGAAGCTGATTAGCGCGGGTTCTCCCGGCGCAGGCTTCGGGAAATTCCCGACGTTGTAAACGACCGGCAGGTGGCCGAGCAGCTTCGACTGATCGACGAAGTTGCCCATCCACGCGCCGCCTTCTTTATTGTCGCGCTTGAAGTAGTCGCAGTAAAAAAGCGCGAGCGGCTTGCCGTCCACGTCAAACACTTCGAAGACGCGGACGTCGGGCTCGTATACCGGAATGTCTTTTCGTTCCTTGAAGGTGATGCCGTAGAGCTGCGTCGCGGCGTAGAAAACGCCGTTCTCGAGAACGTTGTCGATTTCGAAGTAGGGCTTCACCTCGGAGTCGTTCAAGTCGTACTTCGCTTTGCGTACCTGCTCGGAATAGAAATCCCAATCCCACGGCTGCACGGTGAAACCGCCCTTCTGCGCGTCGATCACGGCCTGAATATCTTTCGCTTCGTTGGCGGCTTTTCCGCTGGCGATGGGCACGAGCGCGTCCATGAACTTCAGCGCATTCTCGGGCGTCTTGGCCATCTGATTTTCCAGCGACCACGCGGCGTAGTTTGGATAGCCGAGAAGTTGAGCGCGTTGTGCGCGAAGCTGCGCGAGCTTGGCGATAGTGTCGCGCGTGTCGTTCGCGTCGCCGTGTTCGGCGCGAGCCCAGGAGTTGTTGAAGATGGCTTCGCGCGTTTTGCGGTCGGTGAGCGTGGCGGCTTCGGGCTGCTGCGTGGTGTTCTGCAGTGGTAGCACGTAGCCACTCGTTTTTTCGCGGCCTTTTGCTGCGCCTGCTGCTGCGGCGTATTGCGCGTCGGTAAATCCGGCCAGTGCGGATTTGTCGTCGGTGTAGTAGGCGCCGCGCTTCGTGGCTGCGAGCAACTTCTCGGAGAAATCGTTGCCGAGAGTCGAGAGCTGTTCGTTCAGCTTTTTGAGGTTTTCTTTGTCTGCTGGCGATAGATTCGCACCGGCGCGAACGAAATTGTCGTAGGTGAGTTCGAGCAGGCGTAGCGATTCGGGGTCGAGCTTCAGCGTGTCGCGCTGTTTGTACAAAGCGGCGATGCGCGCGAAGAGTTTTTCGTTGAGCACGATCGCGTCACTGTGCGCGGCGAATTTCGGCGCGAGGTGCGCGCGGATCTGCAAAAGCTCCGGATCGGAATTGGCCTGCACCACCGAGCCGAACGTGTTCATGGCGCGCGTGAGCAGCTGGCCCGACTTCTGCATCGCGACTATGGTGTTGTCGAATGTAGGCGCCTGCGAATTGTCGGCGATGGCCTGCATCTCGGCCAGTTCCTGCGCCATGCCCGCTTCGATCGCGGGCTGGTAGTCGGAATCCTTGATCTTGTCAAACGGCGGCGCGCCGAAGGGCAGCGTGCTCGCCGCGTAAAAAGGGTTCGAAGGCCCGAACTTCGCGTCTCCGGATTGGCCCGCTGCTCCGCCCGCAATGGCGCCCGACGAAAGGATTGCAGTCATGGTTGTAAGAAGTACCTTCCCGTATTTTGTGCGTCCGAAATTGAATCGAGTGTTAGTCGGCATAAGGTGAGTGCGTTTCGTAGTCCTCGACCTTATATCTTAAGGTAAATCGGCAGAACCGGATGTAAATTGCGCGGTAAAGCTGGGATGCGCGAATTTTTCGCGCCAAATAATGTTCCGGCGGCGAACTGGGCGGCGTCTAATCGCAAGCAGGGCGGCGGCCCCTTGAAAACTTCGCTCGCGGGACGCAATCCGCTCTCACTTCATTATAATGCCAGCCTCATATTCTGATCGTTGTGGTGTCGGAGTATTCATGCCGGTGAAGTGGCTGCGAAGCTTGGGCCTCGCGATCGCGGTGGCGCAGTGTGTGTGCGCGGCGAGCGTGCGGGCGCAGGAGCCGGCGCCTGCGCCCGCTGCGCCGGCGAATTCGCAATCGGCACCAGGCGCGGCGAATCCTGCGGTGTTGCAGCTCACGTTGAAGCAGGCCGTGGAGCTGGCGCTGAAGCAAAACCCGCAGCGCGTGATCGCGAAAATTCTGCTGTTCGAAAGCGAGCGCAATAGCCAGATCGCCCGCGCGCCTCTGCTTCCCCACGCCAGCATCGACGGCGCCGCGGCGCTGAGCCAGTACAACCTTCAAATCGTCGAGTCGCAGCCTCATCCCGTCGACGCTGGTCCTTATCAATACCTCGACGTCGGACCGAATTTTTCGCAGACGCTGCTGAACCTGCCGCTAATTCGCGCCTACCAGGCGGGCCGCGAAGGCGTGAAGCAAGCGCGCTCTGACGAACGCACGGCGCGCGAGATCGCGGTGCAGGCCACGGTGAACCAATACTTGCTGATTTTGCGCGCGCTCGCCGATCGCGAAGCCGCGCAATCGCGCGTGGATCTGGCGCAACGGCTTTATGAGCAGGCGTCGCAGCTGCAGAAAAACGGCATCGGGCTCAACATCGACACGACGCGGGCGAACGTGGAGCTGCAGAACGAGAAGCAGAATCTGATTGACGCGGACACGGCGACGCGGACGACGAAGTATCAACTCGCCGCGCTGCTCGATCTGCCGCGCGCGCAGGAACTCGACGTGGTGGACCGGCTGAGCTTTTTCGATTTGCCCGCGATGGAAAAAGAGGCGCTGGTCACCGAAGCGCTCGCGGATCGCCCCGAAATGCGATCGTTTGATTCGCAGCAGCGCATCGCGCACTTGAATACAGACGCAGCGGGCGAGCAGCGCCTGCCGGAGCTCGCGTTCGACGGCTTCTGGCATTACCAGGCCAAGCACATCAGCGACGGCGTGCCCGGCTACACGTACGAAATTACGCTCGCGTTTCCACTTTTCACCGGCGGCAGAATCCATGCGGAAGAAGCGAAGTCGAAGCTCGAAGAGCAGCGCGTCGCCGAGAATCGCAAGCAGCTGGAAGCGCAAATCGTGAGCGACGTGAAAACGGCGTTCGATCAATTGGCCGCGGCGCGCACGAGCGTGGACGTGGCGAATCTCGGCCTGAAGCTCGCGCAGGATGAAGTGGCGCAGGCGCAGCGGAGATTTGCCGCCGGCGTCACGACGAACGTGGAAGTGATCACCGCGCAGGACGCGCTTGCGCGCGCAAGCGACAACCAGATCGCCGCGCTTTACAACTTCAATCTTTCTCGCGCGCTGCTGGCTCGCGCGACCGGCGATATCGAAGGGATGTACACAAAGTAAAGGACGAATCGATCATGAGTACAACGCCCCCAACTCCGCCACAACCGCCTTCGGCTGGAGCGCCGCCCGCGCCAGTTGCGCCACCGACTGGTGCGCCGACGCCCGCAGCTGCGACTGAGGAAAAGCCACTTTCTCTCGCGGAGAGATTTCGCGAATTGAGCACCGCGACGAAGGTGATGATCGCCGTGGTGGTTGTGGCGCTGCTCTTCGCTATCTATATCTATACGGGGCGCGTGACCACCGATGACGCGCAAGTGGATGCGCACATTTCCGCAATCGCGCCGCAGGTGCCGGGCTACGCGATCCAGCTTTTCATCAACGACAATGTGCCGGTGAAAGAAGGCGAGGACCTCGTCGAAATCGATCCGCGGCCGTATGAAGCCGAACTTGCACAGGCGCAAGCGAATCTCGACGTGGCGATCGCGCAAGCCAACTCCGCCGAGTTGCAAATCGGGCTTACGCGGGCGACCACCACGCACGCAACAAGCGGCGCTTCCGGCCAGCAACAATCGGACACTGCGATCTACGCAAGTTCGCAAGCGCAACTCGAGCAGACCGCCACGGCGAATCTGCAATTCGCGGAAGCCAATGTTGCATCGAAGCGCGCGACCAACGAACGCGCACAGAGCGACCTGAAGCGGTATCAACCGCTGCTCGGAACAGACGATGTGTCGAAGTTTCAGTTCGACGCCGTGGAAGCGGCGGCACGCGTGGCGAAGAGTGACCTGGAAGCGGCCGAGCAGCAACTCGCCGCCGCAAAACAAGCCGTCGCCATCGCGCGTTCGAATGCACAGTCAGCGCAGGCGCGCATGAGCCAGTCGCAGGCGATGTATTTGGAAACGAAAGCGCGGGAGCAACAGGTGCCCATCGCCGAAGCGACCTACAAATCGGCCGTCGCGAATGTGGAGCGCGCAAAAGCCGCCGTGAAGCAGGCGCAACTCAATCTCGGCTACACCCACATCATCGCGCCGATCACGGGGCAGCTGACGCAGAAGTCCGTGGACTTGGGGCAGTACTTATCTGCGGGACAGCTGCTTTTCACCATCGTGCCGCTCGACAAAGTTTTTATCACTGCGAATTTCAAAGAGACGCAGCTCGCGAACGTTCATCCCGGCCAGCACGCGAATATTCACGTGGACACTTACAACAAGGATTTTGACGGCGTCGTGGATTCGATCGCCGGAGCCACGGGATCGCTGCAGGCGCTGCTGCCGCCGCAAAACGCGACAGGGAACTTCATCAAAGTGGTGCAGCGCATCCCGGTGAAAATTTTGGTGAAGCAATCCGACGATCCGAATTACACGCTACGGCCTGGAATGAATGTGGAGGCGACGATCTTCACGCGGTGGTCGCACGAGAAACGGAGCGACGCGAAGTGAGTTACTTAGGCGGCTACGTCCCACCGGGATCGGAGGAGTGGGAACTACAAGAAAGCCGGTTCATGAGCAAGATTCTGGCGCAGCTTTCGCCGCAGGCTCGGCTCGCGGCGCTGCTGAGCGTCGGGCTGGTCACCGCGATCGAGATTTCGAATCGCGTCTCCATCAACGTGCTGCTGCCGGATATGCAGGGCAACGTCGCTGCGAATTCCGATGAAATCAGCTGGGCCATCACGCTCTACAATTTGGGATTTTTGTGTTCGATCGCCGTCGCGTCGTGGATGACGCGCGTAATCGGAACGCGCAAACATCTGCTCTACAGCATTGGGTTTTACGCGATTGGCGCATTGGGATGCGTCTTCAGTGTGCATAGTCTTTCGCTGCTGCTGGTTTCGCGTACGGTGATGGGATTTGGCGGTGGCGCATTTCTGGTGCGCGCGGTGATTCTGGCCAACACGATGTTCCCGGGGAAAGCCAGGCTCGGCGCCGTGATCAAGCTGTACCTGATTCTCGGCGTCTTCCAGATCGTTTATCCCAGCGCGATGGGGTGGATCAACGACACGTTTCACTGGAACTACGCGTTTCTGCTCGATTTTCCGTTTCTTGCGATTGGAGCGATTCTGATCGCGAAGCACATTCCGAAGGGACATCTGTTCCGGCGTGATCCGGCGAAGACGACGGACTACCGCGGCGCGATCGTACTGCTCGTGTCGCTGGCATGTTTGCAAATTGCGACAAGCCGCGGAGAACAGGATTTGTGGCTCGATTCGAAATTGGTTGCGGTATCGCTGTTTCTGGCGGTGATGCTGCTCGCGTATTTTTTTTGGTGGGACTACCGGCCGGAGGTTACTGATCCTGTGTTCCATCTGCGCATGCTGTGGCGCACGGCGCAGCTACGCACTTCGCTGATCGTCGTAATGATCGTTGGCGGAATTATGGGCGCTGCGCTTTACGTGATCCCGCAGTATCTGCGGTTCGTGCAGAACTACAGCGCGACGCAGACCGGTGGTTTCATCTCGGCGTATTCGATCGGCCTGATGCTGGGATTGATTGGCACGGTTCGATACCTGTTGCCGAAGCTGGGCGGAGTGTGGACGCTCGCGCTTGCGTTGACGTCGTTGAGCGCTACGTGCGGGCTGATCATTTATATTTTCACGCCGACGACGCCGACGATCGTGCTGGCGCCGGCGTTGTTCATTCAGGGACTGACGCTCGCGCCGACGATTGTGGCGGCGTCGAACGTCGCCACTGGGAACGTGCCGATCGCGGATGTGAACGATGTTTCGACGATGTATTTCTTCGTGCGGCAGCTTGGCAACACGGCGGGCGTCACGGCGGCGACGGTGCTATTTGACCATCGCATGACGTTTCATTCCTCGCGGCTGCTGGATACCGCGAACCAGCTCGATCCGACCACTCGCATGACGCTTTCGGCTTACGCAAATCTTGTGCGGCGCAACGCGGGTGCTGCGTACCGTCCGCTGGACGGCGCGCTGCAGATTTTTTTGAATAATGTGATCGCGCAGAGCCGGCTGCTTTCGTACATCGACATCTATTTCGGTCTCGCGTTCATATCTATCGTAGGTGCGCTGCTGCTGTGGTACAGCCGTTCGCGGCTGCGGAGCGCGAACGCCGTTACATACGATCACCCGCACCGCGCGAATCACACCTGGTAGAGTCGCGGATTTTCATTTCGATTTTGGCGGCATCATTACGAGCGCCCACACGGCGGCGGGGCGCATATACATGGATGCGCGGAAATTTCCGGTGACGTCCCAGGCTTCCGGAGTGCGGAACCAGTAGCCCTTGGTTTCGTACGAGACGTGGTAGATGCCCCACGCGGTGTGGAACGCTTCGTCCTTCATTCCTTCGCTGAGTAGCAAAGCGGCAAAGCCGAACGTGGTGCCGGCCCAAACTTCCTCGCCCTGCTCATTGTCTATGAGGATCGAGCCGTCGGCAGCCATACCGTTGGCTGCGCCCATGTCGCCACCGCCGAATTTCAACACGTTGAAGGCGTAAACCTTTTTCATCGCCGAGACTTTCATCTCGGGGGGCACGATGTCGCCCAGGCCGGTGAGATTTGCGTACCACTCGCCGGCCAGCTGGTCGGCTTGTATCGCGTTGCTGTCTTTCGGGCTGTCGACGTCGTAACGGAAATATTCGCCGTTCCAAAGTTTCGTGACGTAGGTATTCTGCGCTTTCAGAAACATGGCGTGATATTTGTCCACCGCCGCTGAATCGCCGAGAGCTTTTGCGGTTTCTTCGGCTGCACGCAGAGCTGCGAGCCAGAGGCCGCCACAGTAGGCGCTGACGCCGTGAACGGGCCACGAGTCGTAAGTTTGATCGGGGAAGCCGCTATTTTCGGGCACTCCGCCGCCGCTGTGATCGAATTGCGTGAGGTACTCGATGGCGTCCTGCATCGCGGGCCACATTTGTTTCAGGAACGCGGTGTCGGTGCGGCCGGTAAGAACGTAATCGCGGTAGGCCATCAGCACGAATTTGGAATTGAGGTCCTTCCACTGATTCGTGTCCTGCCAGCCGGGCTCGTTCACCAGGAAGAAGGGATCGCCTTCGGGGACGCCGAGGTCGTGCGGGACGAGGCCTCTATTTTTGCGTTTGTGGATCACGGGCGAGCCGGTCTCGGCGGATTTTGCGACGGCGAGGCCGAGGTCTGGATATTCGCGCGGAACGGTGTCTGCAAATTCGCGCAGGACGTCTTTATCGATCTGCGGCCAGAATTTCAGCAAGGGGAGCGAAGCGTAGAAGCGGACGTCGAGCGTGGCGTAGTAGGCGTAGTCAAAACATTCGAGCAGCGCGAACGACGCGGGTAGATTTTTGTCCGAGCCTACGGGGCGTCCCCAAAATGTGCCGCCGTCGGTGAGTGTGTACAGCTCATTGAACATCATGCCGCGATACCAGAGCGGCAGCGATTCGTCGCTCGCGTAGGGCGCTTGCCATTTCTCGATTGCGTCGCTCCACGCGGCGGCGTTGAGCAGGCCGTCGCGCGCGATGGCCCACGCATTGTTGCCTCCGGCGCCGTAAAAATCGGTGTACTTGCGATTCCATTTGCGGCCGAGGCCGAATTCGACGACGGGAAAATCCCAAGCGATCACCATCGGCACGATTTTCTTTTCGCCGGGCTTCAGCGTGAAGCGGACCGCTATCGCGCCGGCAAGTTTTTCGCTGGCGCTGATCCAGGTGACGTCGCTATTGGTGAGGCGGCCGTCTTTTGAGAACGCGGTCCAGACGGGCTTGCCGTCGCCCTCGGCGAGGAAGGTGGTTTGGTAAGTGACATCAACGCCGGGCGAATCGAGCGCGGCGATGGCGAACTGGCCGTCGTATTCGTTGATGGCGGCGCCGTCGCGCGCGCGATCGAAGACGATGCCGCGCATCGTGGAGCCTGCGAGACTTTCGGATTTCGGGCTGTCGTAATTTCCCTGACTCGGCGCGCCTTTGAAATCGCGCGTGTAGGTGCGAAACCAGCCGTCCATGTTGGTCCAGGAGAGCAGCACGGAGACGACGATCGTTTTGTTGGTGGGATTTTCTGCGTGCCAGCGGTACACGGCGACGGGATAGCTTGACTCGCGATAGTTGTCCGGCAGCACGGGCGAATATTGTTCGAGCGTGACGTGCGCGGGGAATTTTTCGCTTTTGTAGTCGAACCACGATTTGGGATAGAGCGCGGCGTAGTCGCCGGCGCCAACGGGATAGTCCCAATTCCAACTCGAGAGTTGCGCGGCGTCTTTCGGGTGGCCGTTCATCAGGACTTGCGCGAAACCGGAAGGCTCCCCTTCGACCTGCTGGAACATCGCGAACTGATTCGCGTTTACGGCTTCGTATTTGTGGACGCCGGCTTTGATGTGCCAGCGGGCGAAGTCTCCGCGATAGGTGCGCGAGAAAGTGCCGGAGCCGAAGCCGCCGACGGGCGAGCCCTGGTAGTAGCCGTCGTCGATGTCGGAGGGATTGCGCTTCACGCCGGGATCGGCGAGAGGCTGGCCGAGCGGGCGGCGCCAGGCGGCTTTCGGGATTTGGGAGCCGGCATCTTGCGCTCGCGCGATCGAGATGGGAGCGACGAGGAAAACGCAAACAGCAAGCGCGCGAACGAGCTTTGGAAGATTCACAGGGCCTCCGGAAGGTGTGTAGAAGGGTGGGCTCGGATGTTTATTGGCCGCTCCAGTATTTGTTGAAGCCGATGTAATCGGACGGGAGGGCGGCTAGGATTTTGCGGCGGAGTTCCAGGACGTCGATGCTCCCGACTTGCTTGTAGAGGATTTTGCCGTCGGGCGCGATTAGCACGGTGTAGGGGACGGCGGATTCCCACTCGGGATCGAAGGCTTTTTGCATGGCGGCGGTATCGTCGGATGCGAAGAGCAGATTTCGCGAGGTGGCGTGGAATTTCTGGAGCATCTTGAGGACGCCTTCTTTTTCGTCGGGCTGGTTGGCGGCGACGGTGACGAGATCGAATTCGCGGACGTTGTACATGCGGAAGGTGTCCTGCAGGTCCGGCATTTCGTGAATGCAGGCGCCGCACCAGGTGGCCCAGAAATTCACGACGAGAAATTTTCCGGTGGGATTGGCGCGGAGCTTTTTCAGATCGTCGGCGGTAGCGAGTTCCACGGTAACGGACTGCGCTTCGATTTTGCGCATGGTGTCGTCACTCTGCGCTTTTTTCTCGGCCCATTTCGTGGAGCAGCCGAAGACGCCGGTGTGCGTGACGGCGGGATCTTTGTGCGCGAGCAGCGCGTCGATGGCGTCGCGCGCTTCGGTGGATTTCACCTGCTCGATGCGGAAATTATTGTCGAAGCGGCCTTCGTAGCGCAGCTTGCGATCCGCATCGAAAACGAAAACGTGTGGAGTGGCTTGCGGTCCGTAGGCGCGCGTTACTGCTTGCGTGTCGCCGTCATACAGATAGAGATATTTCAGATTTTTGTATTCGGCGCGGATTTTCATTTCGTCGAGCGTGTCGCTGATGTCGGAGGAGTCGAGTTCGTCGATGCGCAGCGCTTTGGGATCGTTTCCCTGAATGGCGACGACGGCGACGCCTTTCGCGGCGTAGTCGGCGGCGAGTTGGCCGACGCGCTGCTCGTACATCTGCGCGATGGGGCAGTGATTGCACATGAAGACTACGACCAGGACAGGGCTGGAGGAGTAGTCGGCGAGCTTGTGAGTTTTGCCGTCGATGCCGGGGAGTTCGAAGTTGGGAGCTTGCGAGCCGATGGGGAGGATGGGGTGCGTGGTTTGCGAGAAAGTGGCGGCTGCGGCAATGACGATTAGGGCGAAGATTTTTGCAAGCGAGTTCATAAAATTCTCCGAAATGCGGTTGGTGCAATGTCTGGGCGTCGAGGCGCTCAGACTGAAGTCTAAGTTACGGTCGCGCGCTGCGCGACTTGCTGCTCAGACTGAAGTCTAAGCTACGGTTTCGTTGCTGGCGGCAGAGGGCGCGACGTGACGTCGGCGTCGATCTGGCGCGTGGCCCAGCGAATCGCTTCGGTGTACATCTTCTGGATGCGCGGGTCGTCCCAATTTTCCGCGGGATGGCCCAGCGTGGAATAGAAGACGCGGCCATTGCCGTACATTTTCGCGTAAGCGACGGCAAAGTCGCCGTCTTTGCGGTGTACGCGCGGATTCGTGAGATCGAGCTTCGCGGTATCGAGGCGCATCAGCACGCGCACATTCGCGCGCGAATAATTTTTGAGCTGGTAGATTTCGTCGCGCAGCACGAATTCGCGCGGAAACGCGGACATGCCGGGGAAGCCCGGATCCTCGACGATGATGGGCGCGTCGAACGTGCTCCACGGATGCTCGTCGAAGTAGCCGCCGATCATGTCGCCGTATTCGGGCCAGTCGGTGAAGGTGATCGCGGCGCTGTGAACGCCGATGAAGACTTTGCCTTCGTCGTTAATCGCGCTGATGAAGTCGCTCTTCTGCTGCGCGTCCATTTCGAGAGAGCCGCCGGTGAAGAACATCACGGCGTCAAAATCGTTAAGGTTTTTCGCGTTGTACTCGAGTTTCTTTTTGGTGAGGGCTTCGGTATCGGTGCGGAGCGTGGTGTCCCAGTATCCGGTTTCGCGGCCGAGTCGCTCGATGGTGGCCATCGCGTGCGAGACGGCTTCGTGGCGATAGCCCTTTTCTTCGCCGATGAAGAGGAGATGTTTTTTTGTGGCGGCCGGCGATTGCGTTTGTGCGGCGCGAACGGAGAACAGGCCGCAAACGCACGCGGCGAAAACGACTGCGAGCAAAACGCTTTTGGTCATGCGCGGGCGGCGGGGCACGTTAATTGTTTGCGACGGGCACGGCGGCCGCCGTCTGCGGATAGAGATCTTTCGCGGGCATCTTCGCGTCGAAAACCAGATCGAAGAAGCCGACCATCATCTCGTCCCAATTCTGCTGGCCCCAGCGCACGGTCTTTGTAGGATCGGGATTTTCCGGATTGTCGGCGGAATTATCGAAGTGCGCGGTGCATTCGATCTTGGTGCCTTTGGGCAAGTCGATCATGTCCGTGTAGTTGTACCAGAGCTGCCAGTGCCAATTGTAATTCGGGACGTCGAGAATGGTTTCCTTGCGGCCGTCCGGGAAAACGAGGCGGTACTCGAAATCTTTTCCGCGCGTGTGCATGTGCGGGTGAACGCCAGCGAGTTTTACATTTTGCAGCACGTCAAACGTGGCATCGACTTTGTAATTCGGATCACCGGGAGGAATTGCAAACGTGCCGTTCACGGCAGAGAGAGTGAGGACGCGCTCTTTCGGCGTTTCGTTGGCGAAGACGATGCCCAGTTTGGTTTGATCGTCGGTGGCTTTGCCGTCGGTGGTGTAGTGAACTTCGAAAACGATGTCTGTGCCGGCCTTGATGAGCTTGCCCTGGCCGGGCTGCATGATTTCGGGCGTTTGGCCTGGCGCATAGCCGACCAGGAAATCGCTGGGCAGCGCGCTGGTGTCTTTCTTGTCGTCTTCTTTCGCGGGCGGCGCTTCGAAAAATACGCCGACCTTTTGATCTTTGAAGTAGTTCGAACCGGGCTCGCGCAGATACGCAATGATGTGGTGGACGACGGCGCGATCGGTGGGCCGCACTTCAGCCATCTGCACCCATTTGTCTTCGGTGAAGCCCGTCGGCACGATCACGTACTGATATTCCACAGTGCCGGATTCCGGCACGTGAAAAACCTTCGGAAGCTGAAAGACGATGTCTGGTGTGGAGATGGCCCAACCTTCAGTCCAATTCACAGCGGGAGGCAGATCTTTCGGATTGCCTTCCTGCGCGCCGCCGTTGGCCCAAGCGATGATGGTGTGAATTTCGGATTCGGTGAGCGAACGATTATTCGCGAAGTGGCCGTACTTGGGATCGGCGAACCAGGGCGGCATCTGTTTCTGTTGCACGGCGAGTTTCATGGCGGTGGCCCAAGGCTTCGTCTCGGAATAGGTGAGCATCGAGAAGGGCGCGGCTTCGCCGGGGCGGTGGCAGCTCTGGCAATGTTTCTGGAGGATGGGTGCGACATCCTTATTGTAGGTGAGCGGAGGGGGAGGCGGCGTGGATTGCGCACGCGTGGAAGTTGCGGCGAGCGTCGCGAGCGCTGCGTTTATTAAAACTATTAGTAAAAATTTGGAGCGTGGCATCCGCGCGCACCTCGATACGCTAATCAGCTGCAATGCGGCGCGACCGAGAGCGCTGCCGGGCGCGACCGTAACTCGAATGTATGCGAGAGGATACGTCAGGGTCGAGGCCCGGCACAAACAATTTCAAGGAGACTTCAGTTGGCGAAACGGGGCAATAGTACTAACGGGAGAGGTAAGCGTGTAGCGTGTCGTATCGCGTAACGTAATCATTCGGCGGCATTTGCGCGAGGTTGGGGCTGCGTTCCGAAATGGGAACGGGTACGATTTTTAGAGCCACACATGCGACCCGCCCGCCCCACTGTGTTCCTGATCGCCTCCTGGAGCGTGTTCATCGGAGGACTGATCGTCATCACGCTGCTTGTGCCTGCCGGCAACTTTCGCAGGACTGCGGCGGATTTGTTCATGTGCCTGATTCCGCTATTTGCAAATTCCTGCCTGCTGTACAACGCGGCAAGCCCGTACCGGCGGCGAAATACTTTTTGGATGCTGATGGCGATGGGGTGCACGGTGTGGCTGTTCGGGCATCTGGTGATGACGTACCAGCGCGTCGAGGGCGGATCGCAGGTGCGGCCGTCGTTTCTGGCGGACAGCTTATTTTTTCTGCACACGGTGCCGTTTATGGCGGCGCTGGCGCTGGCGCCGCACGCGCGGAAGATGCGCGAGACGCTGCGGTACGGATTGCTGGATTTCTTTTTGCTGACGCTGCTGTGGTTCTACGTGTATGTGTTTACGGCGATGCCATGGAAGATGGCGTATCCGGACCCGGCGCTTTTTCGGGTGAGGGATTACGACGCGTACATGGTGGAGAACATCGTCGTCGTGTGCGGATTCGCGTATCTATTTTGGAACGCGCGCGGCGGGTGGAAGAAAATTTACGGGCATCTGTTTGGCGCGACTTCGTTGTACTTGGCGGCGTTTGTGACGGCGCACTCGGCGGTGATGCAGGGCTACCCGTTCGCGGGGACGCTGCTGGTGGTGCCGGTGATGTCTGCCTTTGTGTGGATGGCGACGGCGGGGATTCTGGCGCGGCGGACGGAGCTGGAGCCTGAGCCGCTGGATGCAAATTTACGACGTGACAAGCAATGGCCGGTGCATCTAGCGATGCTCGGCGTGCTGGCAGCGCCGTTGCTGGCGATCTGGAGCACGCTTTTTAGCACGGCTCCTCCGGCGGTGCGACAGTTCCGCTTGCTGGCGACGCTCTTTGCGATTGTGGGCGCGACGGCGATTATTTTTTACCGGCAGCATTTGGTGTACATCGAGCGGACGGGGCTGGTACACGATCTGTGGGGATCGCTCGAGAATGTGAAGCGGCTGCAGACGCATTTTGTGCAGTCTGAAAAGCTGGCGTCGCTGGGGCAGCTGGCGGCGGGCGCGGCGCACGAGATCAATAATCCGCTGACGGCGATTTTGGGATATTCGGAAGTGCTGACGGCGGAGAATCCGGCGGAGTCGCGGCCACACACGCTCGGCGTGAAGATTCGGGAGCAGGCGCGGCGCACGAAGGAATTGGTTAACAACTTGTTAAGCTTTGCGCGGCAAGTGCCGGCGGAGAAGCAGCTGCTGGATCTGAATACGGTGCTGACGGGCGCGGTGCAGCTGCGGAATCTGGATCTGCGCGAGAAGCAGATTCGCATCGAGCTGGAAAATCGGAGCATTCTGCCGGCGGTGCATGGCGATCCGAACCAGCTGCTGCAGGTGTTCTACCACTTGATCAGCAACGCGGTGGACGCGATGGGTGCCGCGGGCGGAGGAGTGCTGCTGATTCGCACGCTGCGCGAACGGAACAATGTGGTGATCGAATTTTCGGATACCGGGCCGGGGCTGAAAGAGCCGGAGAAAGTTTTCGATCCGTTCTACACGACGAAGCCTGTTGGGAAGGGCACGGGCCTCGGGCTGAGCATTTGCTACGGCGTGATGCAGGAGCATGGCGGGTCGATCATGGGATTCAACCGACCGGAAGGCGGGTGCACGTTCCGCCTCGAGCTGCCGGCGGTGCTGGCTGTATTTCCGCAGACGCCGCCGCTGCCGCCGGTTACCGTGCACATGCGGTAGAGCCGCGTTGCGCGTGTTGCGTGCATGCGCGATTGCGTTGCAAATCTAAACGTTCAGCCCAAACTTTCTGGCGGCTCAGCCGTATATGGTAGAGTCGCGTGAAACTATGAGTGAATTCGCGATCGCTACAGAGGGACTGACGCGCCGGTTCGGCGATCTGATTGCCGTCGAAAATGTGAACCTTCACGTGGCGCCGGGGCAGTTCTACGGCTTCCTGGGGCCGAACGGCGCGGGAAAATCCACGACCATCAAAATGTTGACGGGGCTTTTGGCGCCGACGTCTGGCCGGATCCAGATTTTGGGGACGGACATGGCGTCGAACCCTGTGGAAGTGAAGCGGCAGATCGGCGTGGTGCCAGAGGGCATGGCGCTTTTCGGGCGGCTGACGGGATCGGAATATCTGAATTTTGTGGGGCGGATGTACGGCCTCGATGCGGCGACGTCCGCGCAGCGCACGGGCGAGCTGCTGGAATTCATGCAGCTGGTGGACCAGCCGAAGACGCTGATCACGGATTATTCGCACGGGATGCAGAAGAAATTGGCGCTCGCGGCGGCGGTGATTCACGGGCCGCGAATTCTTTTTCTCGACGAGCCGTTTGAAGGCGTGGATGCCGTGGCATCGAACACGCTGAAAGCGATGCTGCAGAATATGATCGCTCGCGGCGCGACGATTTTTCTTACTTCGCACGTGCTGGAAATCGTGGAGCGGCTGTGCAGCCACGTGGCGATTATTTCTAAGGGGCATCTTGTCGCGCAAGGCTCGCTCGAAGAGTTGCGCACTGGCGTCGAGTCGCAAGCGCCCGCGATGCAGGGCGAGAAGCTCACGCTGGAGCAGATTTTCCTGCGCATTGTGGGCGGCACGCGCCCGGCGGAGCGGGAACTTTCGTGGCTGGAGTAACGGCGCAACCCTCGATCCGCGGGCAGTTTGCGGCGATCGCGCTGCTGCGCTGGCGTCTTTTTGTAAACGGCACGCGCAATATCCGTGGCCGCCTGGAAATCATCTCGCGCATTTTCATGGGAATCGGCTTCACTGGGCTCGCATTCGGCGGCGCAATTGGACTCGGTTTCGCGGGCTGGTTTGTGGTCTCGCACAACCAGATCGAATTGGTGGCGCTGTTCCTGTGGGGAATTTTCGCGTTCTGGCAGCTTTTTCCGGTGATGGCGCACGCGCTCTCGGAAAATATCGATTCGTCGTACTTGCTGCGTTTTCCGCTCACCTACCGCGCGTATTTTTGGATCCGGATGGCATACGGCTCGCTGGAGCCGGCGACGTTGATTGGTTTGCTGTGGGTGGCGGGCCTCGCGATTGGAGTCGCTTTCGGATCGTTTGTAATGTTTTGGTGGGCTGTGCCGGTGCTGGCGCTGTTCGTTGTGTTCAACATTCTTTTCGCGCGGATGGTGTTTGCGTGGATCGAGCGCTGGCTGGCGCAACGGAAAACGCGCGAGATCATGGGGCTGATTTTTTTCGTGCTGATCATCGGGATGCAATTCATTGGACCGGCGATCGGCTACTTCACGCGGAGCCACAGCCCGCAGCTCGGGCAGTACACGGCGGTGGCGCTGCCCTTTGAACGCGTGATGCCGCCGGGGCTTGCGGCGGGAGCGCTCACATCGGCGTCGGTTGGCGCGATCCCAGTGGCGTTCGTAAAATTTGCGCTGCTTGGCGTGTACGCGGCGGTTTCGTTCTGGCTGCTGAATTTGCGGTTGCGCGCGTACTACTTCGGCGAAGACCTGAGCGAATCCGCGGCGCGCGTGGCGAAGCCAGCGGTGAAAGAAAATGTGAGCGCGGGTTGGAGCGTGCCGCTCGCGTCGGATGCTACGAGCGCGGTGTTTCAAAAAGAAATTCGGTACATTCTGCGCAGCGGGCCGATGTTGTACACGCTGGTGATGCCGGTAGTGATTTTGGTGATCTTCAAGTTCAGCGTGGGCCGCACGCCGCGTGGCGGGGGATCTTTTCTCGCGCGCTCCGGTGAAATGGCGTTTCCGATTGGGGCGGCGTACGCGGTGCTGATCCTCTCGAATCTTGTGTACAACTCGTTTGGCGCGGACGGCGTGGGGATTCAGTTTTTCTTTTTGTCTCCGGCACGGTTCAGCGAAATTTTGCTGGGGAAAAATCTGGCGCACGCGACGGTTCTTGCGATTGAGGTTGTGCTGGTGTTCCTCGGAGCGTCGTTTTTGTACGAGCCCCCTTCGCCGGTACTTTTTTTTGCGACGATTTTTGGAGTGGCGTTTGGGCTGCTGGTGAATCTAATCGCGGGGAATCTGCTGTCCATTTTCACGCCGAAGAAAATTGATGTGGGGGCGTTTGGGCGGCAGCGCGCGTCCACAGTGACAGCGTTTGCGACCTTAGGCGTGCAGGCGCTGACGATTGGGCTCGCGACGGCGACGGTGTTGATCGCGCGTTCGATGCAGATGCTTTGGGTGGCGATTCCGGTTTTCGTGTTGCTCGCGGTGGTTGCGGGTGTGGCGTATGCGCTGGTGCTTGGGCGGGTGGATGGGATGGCGATTGGGCAGAGGGAAGCGTTGATTGAGGCGTTGAGTAAGACTTCGTAGCGCGTGATTCGACAATTTGCGGAGTGGTGCGGCGGGCGAGGGTGCTCGCCGTTTTTTTTGGTGGTTGTGAGGCGCGCAGAAGGCGGGGAGAGATCCTTCGGTCGATGAATCGGCCTCTGGATGACGTCAAAGGCGAGGGAGGCCGCCATGGATGAGTCAGCGGGCCGATTTGTGACCGGAGCGTTGATGGGAAGTTTTGAGTCGTAGGAGGACCGCCTGGGAGGCTGCCCCACACGCTGCGCGCGTCACAATTGCGAAACGTGCGCGGTTGGGGTTGAATGTGTCAGCTGCTGCGTTACTTGTGAGGAACCCTGATGATTCGCGTCGCTCGATGTGCAAGCGTGATTGTCACGCTGGTGGTTGGTCCTGTTGCGCTACTTGCGGGTGCTGCGTTTGCGCAGCAGGTGGCGCCGCAAAGTAATGTCGTGGCGAAGCTTGCGGAGTTGGTGGCGACGCCGGCGGTGTCGGGGTACGAGCAGCAGCTTGGCGCGAAAATCGGGAAGGAGCTTGCGGCGTTTCATCCGATTACGGACAACATCGGCGACGTGATTGTGACGATTGGGTCGGGCGCGCCACATCGGCTGATCGTTGCGCCGATCGATGAGCCGGGGTTTGTGGTGAGTGCGATCACGCCGGATGGTTATCTGCGCGTGCAGCGGTTGCCGCAACGCGGGCTGCCGCCGATTTACAATATGATGGTCTCGGCGCAGCCGGTGAAAGTCGGCACCACGCACGGCGCGGCGATTGATGGAGTGTTCGCAGGGCTTTCAATTCACCTGCAGCCTTACGGCGGCGACACGCATGCGCCCACGGCCGATCCCGCCGACCTCGACGCGATGTATGTGGACGTTGGCGCGATGTCCGCGGCTGAAGCGCGGAAAGCCGGCATCGATGTGCTGAATCCGATTACGCTCACGCGGCACCTCGCGGCGATGAACGGCGAGTTTCTGAACGCAACTTCGGTGGGCGATCGCTTCGGCGCCGCGGCTGTGCTCGATTCGCTCGCGCACGTCGATCCATCGAAAATTACCGGAACACTCACCGTTGCGTTTGTGGTGCAGCAGCGCACCGGAGCGCGTGGGCTGCAGCGAATCCTGACGACGACGCAAGCCGATGAGCTTCTTTATGTGGGACGGCTCACTCCCGGCGGCCCGATTCCGAGCATGGAAGGCGTGCACCACGCGGCGCGCCGCGAGCCGGGCAGTGGAGTGCTGGTGGCGAATGAACAATCCGCGCCCACGCCGTCCGCATTCGAAACGGAACTACAAAAACTCGCGGCTGCGAATCACGGCGAACTTGCCGCCGATTATTCGTCTGGCCTGATGCCGCGCAGCTATCTGCCGCTGCCTGCGTTGCCGGCAAAAACGGCGCACATCGGCATCGGCGCCGCGTGGCCAGACACGCCCGCGGAATTTGTGAGCGCGGCCGATTTGCAGCTGCTCTCCAATTTCGTGCAGTCGTATGAAACCGGCGCGCCCGTTACGACGCCCGCGACGAGCGATGTGGCTGCCGCGATCGCAAGCGTCACGCCGCCAGCGCCTACCGTGGAAAAATTCCCGGCATCCGGCGCGCCATCCACCGTGGCGATTCTCAGCGACTTGGTGCAGGCATCCGGCGCGAGCACGCACGAAGATCCGGTGAGAGAGCGCGTGCAGGCGATGCTGCCGAAATGGGCGAAGCCCGAAACCGACGACGCGGGCAACCTGGTGCTGCCGCTTTCGAGTGGCAACGCGAAAGCGCCGACCATCGTGGTGGTGGCGCACATGGATGAGATTGGCTACAAAGTGAAAACGATCGCCGAAGATGGGCGGCTGGCCGTGGTCGAGTTGGGAGGGGGGATTCCGTATTTTTTTCAGGGGCATCCCGCGCTGGTGCACACGGCGAATGGCGATGTGAACGCTGTGGTGGAGTTGCCGCACAGCTGGGACAACTCGAATTTCAAATGGCCGGACGAAAATCCGGAGCTTACGTTGCGCATCGATCCCGGCGCGCGCACCGCCGAGGCAGCGGCCAAGCTCGGAATTAAAGTGGGCGACACGATCACAATTCCGAAGGCGTACCGGCGGCTGATCGGGACGCGCGCGAATGGGCGCAGCTTCGACGATCGCGTCGGCTGCACGGCGCTGATTGCTGCGGTGTGGGCGCTGGGCGGACCGAGTGCGCCGGCGCTGAAGGGGCGCAACGTTACGTTTGTGTGGTCCACGGGAGAGGAAGAGGGGCTGGTGGGGGCGGGGAAATATGCGGCGCGGATGGCTGAGAAACATGAGGCGCCGGATTTCGTTTTCGCGGTGGATACGTTTGTGAGTTCGGATTCGCCGCTGGAATCGAAGCGGTATGCGGATGCGGAGATTGGAAAGGGGTTTGTGGTGCGCGCGGTGGATTCGTCGAACATTGTGACGCCGGCGGCGCTGGAGAAGATGCAGAAGCTGGCGAGAGAGAATCAGATTCCGATTCAGTATGGAGTGACGTCGGGTGGGAATGATGGATCGGCGTTTGTGAGGTATGGGACGCTGGACGTCGCGCTGGGGTGGCCGTTGCGGTATTCGCATTCGCCGGCGGAGGTGGTGGATACGCGGGATGTGGAGGCGTTGGCGCGGATTATTGCGGCGGTGGCGAGGGGTTGGTAGGGCGTAAGAAAAGCACACAGAAAATATTTCTATGCCACACAAAGCACACTAACGAGTGATGGTGCTAGGTGAAGCGGTTGTGGGTTCGTGGAGATGGTTGAACCCGGGACCAACTGAGAGTTGGTCCCGCTCAGACTCGAAAGTCTAAGCTACATCTCGCTGCGCTCGCTTGAGGCCACAGGCAGGATTGCCTGTGCTACCTAGCGGCGGGGGAGGCGTTTGCTATAATCGCGAGCCGTGACCGGGCCAACATTCAAGCCGCCTCGACATATTGTCGTTGAGGGGCCGATACGAGTGGGAAAATCCACGCTCGCTAAGGTGCTCGCGGAGCAGCTGCACGCGCGGCGCATATTCGATAGCGAAGACAATCCCTTCCTCGCCGATTTCTACGAAGAAAAGCCTGGCGCGGCGTTCAGCGCGCAGATGTATTTCCTCTACGACCGTTATCGCCGGCTACTCGAAACTCGCAACGACGAAAACCCCGGCCCGATCGTGAGCGATTTCCTTTTCGAGAAAGACAAAATCTTCGCGTACATCAACCTTGACGAAGAAGAGCTGAAGCTCTACGAAAAATATTTCGACATGCTGGCCCCTTCGATCCCCACGCCGGACCTGGTGATTTATCTGCAGGCGAAGCCCGAGGTGCTGCGCAAGCGCGTCTCGAAAAAGGCCGACCCGAAAGAGAAGCAGATCTCGCTGGAGTACGTGGAAGCGGTCGCAAATGCTTACGAGCACTTCTTCTTCCGGTATTCGACGTCGAATCTGCTGGTGGTGGATACGTCGGAGATCGACTTTGTGGAGCGCAATCAGGATTTGCAGGAACTGCTGCGGCGGTTGCGCCAACCTGTGAGCGGAACGCAATACTTCCTACCGCTCGGTCACGGTTAGAACTTACTCACCGAAAAACTCACCGTAGAAAAGGGGCCGGGACCCGTAACCCCGCCAGGCTACGAATCCCGGATGCGCACGGGGGAGACTGTCTGCGCAAACTGTGAATGCCGGCGTGAAATCGAGAACTGAAAGTTAGGCTGCTTTGTACGGTCCGGTGAGGCGGTGGCGCCATTTTCCGAGCGCGCGATTCACGGGATGGCTGCGGTGCAGGAACGTGACGACGGGCAAGCGGCGCACGCCGATTTTTTCCAGGGCGCGGCGGATGCGGAAATCGCGTCCGGCGGAGACGAGGCCCTTTTCGAGAGTCATGATCGCTTCGCTGGTGCGTCCCGCCTGGTAGTAAACCTCCGCGAGATTCAGGTAGAGCTGGGCGTGATTGTGTTTCATTCCGAGAGCTTCGCGGCAAAGCGATTCGGCGTCGCCAAAGCGCTTTTCCGAGAGCGCCGCCAGCAAGCCCGTATAAGAAAGATAGAAAGGATTTTTGGGTGCGACGCCAAGGGCGCGGCGCGCGTGAAGCAGGGCATCGTCCGAACGGCCATCTCTGAGGAATTTCAGGCACTCTTTGAAATCGTTCATTCCAGCATCGGATGGAGAGGTGGTTCCAATCCAGTGGGACATAGGTTCCTTCCTTGGCCGCGCGGGGAGCGCGAGGGGCGTTTCAACAAGGCGAGGGTAAACTGTCCGGCGGACGGTGAAAATAGAACGGAGGGGCAGCTTTCGGGCTAGAACCTTTTACTGTCCTGAAAGACAGGCAAAGAGAAGGTGGCCCTTGAGAGTGCTGTCGTACCGCGCATTTCTACCGAGCCGGGCTGTTGCCTCGCCGCGTTGCGGGCTGGGTGCCGCGCCACGTTGAGCTGTACCGTGCTGGCTGAAACTTTTGAGCCGGAGATTCGTCTAGCGTGTTGGCGCGGAGCGGGAATTCGTTTGCGCGGCGCCGCCGGTTCAGGGAATGATATCGGCGCGATTTTGAATCGCTGGAGTCTGGGAATTTGGAGAGGAACAATGACGGATTTGTTGCGGGGCGTGCGAGTAGTGGCGACGGCGGGGCTGATGGTTGCCGCGGTGGCGTGTGGCGCGGTGGCGGCGGGGCAGGATGCCAATTCGGGGCAGGCACCGGCAGCTGCTCAGGCTACTGCTCCGGCGGGGCCGGTCGTAGAGCAGGGCAAGTTCACGCTGCACAAATTCGAGCAGCCGATTGGCGAGGAGACGTACACCGTCTCGGCTGACGGCGATGCGCTCTCGACGAAGATCGACTTTAAGTTTACCGACCGCGGCACGGATGTGCCGATGACGGCGACGTTCCGGTCTGGCAAGGATTGGGCGCCGCTGGCTTTCGAGATCAAGGGCAAGAATTCGCGCCAGACGACGATCGACGAGGCGGTGCAGGTGAGCGCGGGCGGCGTGAAAGTGCGCGACCGCGAGAAGTGGACGGACGGCGCGAAGCCGGCGGAATTTTTCACGATTGCCGGGTATGCGCCGGCGACGATGCAGATGCTGATGGTGCGGTATTGGGCGGGGCACGGTTCGCCTGCGTCGCTCGCGACGCTGCCGAGTGGCGCGGTGAAGATCGAACCGCGCGGCAAGGATACGGTGAAAATCGATGGCAAGGACGTGACGCTGGAGCGGTACACGGTGGAGGGGCTGATTTGGGGGCGCGAGTCGCTGTGGTTCGACGCGAAGCACAATTTGGCGGCGGCGGTGACGATCGACGCGGAGTTCGACCACTTCGAAGCGATTCGCGATGGGTATGAAAGCGGGCTGGGCGAGTTTGTGAGCCACGCGGGTACGGATGGTATGGCGGCGCTGGCGGAAATTTCGAAGGGAATTTCGGGCAGTCACGCGCAGACGATGGCGATCGTTGGCGGCACGTTGGTCGACGGCACGAATGCGGCGCCGGTGCCGGATGCGGTGGTGGTGATCGATAAGGGGCGGATCGTTGCGGCAGGGCCGCGCGCGACGGTGAAAATTCCTGCGGGCGCGCAGACGATCGATGCGCACGGGAAATTTATTTTGCCGGGATTGTGGGACATGCACGCGCACTTCGAGCAGGTGGAGTGGGGGCCGATTTATCTGGCGGCCGGCGCGACCACGGTACGGGATTGCGGAAATGAGTTTGAGTTCATCACGGCAGTGCGTGACGCGATTGCGGCGGGGCGCGGGCTGGGGCCGCGGCTGGAGCTGGCAGGCATCGTGGATGGCACGGGGAAGCTGGCGTTGGGCGTCGCGCGCGTGGATACGCCGGAGCAGGCGAAATTCTGGGTGGACAAATATCACGACGCGAATTTTCAGCAGATGAAGATTTACAGCTCGGTGAAGCTGGAGGAGTTGAAGGACGTTGCCGACGAAGCGCACCGGCTCGGCATGACGGTGACGGGGCACATCCCGGAAGGCATCAACGCGTATCAGGCGATCGATGCGGGGCAGGACATGATTAATCACGTGCAGTACGTGGCGGACATCATGCATGCGCCGGTGCCGGATGGCGCGCCGAGGCGCGCGCGTATCGATGCGGCGTTGAATATCGATTTCAATTCGCCGGAGGCGCAGAAGGCGATTGCGTTTTTGGTGGCGCACCACACGGTGGTGGATCCGACGCTCGCGATCTATGAGATGGGAACGGCGAATACTTCGCACCGGCCGGAGACTTTCGAGCCGGGCGTGCTGCGCGTGGCGCCGGAACTGCAGCAGGCGCTGGTGGATGTGGGGCCGCCACCGCCGGCGGAGATTGGGACGATGATCAACGGCGTGTTTCAGAAGGCTGTCGAAATTGTGGGAGCGCTGCACAAGGCGGGAGTGCCGATTGTGGCGGGCACGGACCAGACGGTGCCGGGATTTAGTTTGTACCGCGAGATCGAGTTGTATGTGCAGGCAGGTTTCACGCCGCTGGAGGCGATTCAGGCTGCGACGATTGTGCCGGCGCGGGTGATGAAGCTCGACACGGAACTTGGCACGGTGGAAGCGGGGAAGCGGGCGGATTTGATTATTGTGGGAGCGAACCCGCTGGAATCGATTCACAACATTCGCAAGGTGGAGACGGTGGTTACGGGCGGCGTGCTGTACAACACGGCGGAGTTGTGGAAGTCGGTGGGATTTAAGGCGGAGTAACGCGTGTTCGGCGGGGCGGTGGTCCCCGTCGCGACGGGGAGCCACCGCACTCCGGGAAAACCGTGTGGCGCGTGCTTGTTGTTCGGAAGGGACGATATTTCGGAAGTAAGTCCTCGATTTCTCTGCTTGTACTGCGTTGCTTGGGCGACATAAGCTGCGCTTCGGATTGCCCCAAACCAAAGGAACACAATGGAAAAGTGGACTCGCAGGAAATTTTTCCTTAGCACGCTTGCTGGGAGTGTTGTTGCGTCGTCGCGCGGTCTTTTTGCTGGAACGTCAAAGGCTGGAAGCACAGAGGCAGCTGCGATTCAGACGAAGAGCGGCGCGCGCCCGCTGATCATTTCCTCCGCGAATGGGTACGCGCATCTCGACGACGGGATGAACGTGCTGAAAAACGGCGGCGACACGCTGGATGCGGCGCTCGCCGTGGTGACGAAAGTGGAGGATGACCCGAACGACGACTCGGTGGGCTACGGCGGCCTGCCGAACGAAGATGGTGTGGTGGAACTCGACGCGTCTGTGATGCACGGACCGTCGAGGCGCTGCGGCGCTGTGGCGTCGATCACCAAGATCAAGAATCCGTCGCTCGTGGCGAAAGCGGTGATGGAAAAAACCAATCACGTAATGATCGTCGGCGAGGGCGCGCGGAAATTTGCGGAAGACGAAGGCTTCACGCCGATGAATTTGCTCACGGAGCGTTCGCGCATCGCGTGGCTGGCGTGGAAGGCATCGACGTCGCCGAATTGGCGGCCCGGAATCGACAGCCCCGAGTGGAAGGAAAAATTGGCGATGCTGCTCGATACACCGGAGAAGCAAGCGTGGCGCGAGCACATCGAGCAGGTGGTGAAGTATCCGATCACGGGAACGATCAACTGTCTCGCGGTGAGCGCGAACGGTGACGTGTCCGGCACGACGACTACGTCCGGGCTTTCGTGGAAAATTGCGGGGCGCGTGGGCGACTCGCCGATTATTGGTGCGGGACTTTGCGTTGATGGCGAGATTGGCGGCGCGGGTTCGACGGGGCGTGGTGAGGAGAACATCAAGATTTCCGGTGGGCATACGATTGTGGAAGCGATGCGGCGCGGGGCTTCACCGTCGGATGCTTGCATGGAAGCGATGAAGCGGGTGGCGCGGAACTACAAGGCGTTTCCGGACAGGCTGAAGCTGTTTCATATTCAGTTTTATGCGGTGAATCGGAATGGGGAGTATGGCGGGGTGAGTTTGTGGGAGAAGCATATTGATGGGAGGCCGGTGCAGTACGCTGTGCATGATGGGACGCAGGCCAGGCTGCTACCTACAACTTACTTGAATGCGGGGATTGGGGGGGATTACTAAGATTTTGTTGAGGAAAGCGGAAGAGGGATCCTTCGGACCGTGAACGGTCCTCTGGATGACGTCAAAAACGGAAGCGAAATTCAAAGGCGTGGAACATTTCACAGAGAGGGAGGAGAAAGGCTGGAGGGCACGGAGAGTTGGTCGGTGAGTGGGTGATACGTGCTTGATGAAGACCGCGGGCTACTGAACCAAGTCTGAGGCGAACACTAGATCGATGCCGGTGGATTCTAGCTTGGGGGCTTCTTCGGCTAGGGCGGCTACGGTGGCGGGCTTAGGGTGGCCGATGGCGATGGCGGAGCCGTCGCGCTGGGCGTCTTTCGCGGCTAGTTTCAGTTGAGCGATTACGGCTTCGCGCGTTGCGAGGTCATCCAAGAAAACTTTGCGGGAGGCGGCGCGGACGCCGGCTTTTTTTGCGGCGTCGTAAGCCACGGTGGTTTTCTCTGTGCGGCTGTCGATGAAGAAAAGGCCGCGCTGGCGGAGTGCCGGCATCAGCTCGTTCATCAGAGCTGAGTTGGAAGTGGCGAGCGAGCCTTGGTGATTGTTCACGCCGACCACGTGAGGCACCGTGTCGAGCGCGCCGCTTAGAATTTCATTTACCTGCGCGGCGTTCATGCCTACGCGCAATTCCACCGTCTCCGCCTTCGCGTCCTCGCCTTCGGATTGCATCGGCAAATGCAGCATCACTTGGTCGCCGCGGCGGTGAGCCTCTTCGGCGATCTCGCCGGAGAGTGGCAGGTGCGGCAGCACGGATAGCGTCACTGGAAAATTCAGTGCGAGGGCCGAGTCGTCTTCGGCGCGGTCGTAGCCGATGTCGTCGATGATGATCGCGAGGCGCGGTCCGCCGTTGCGCGCGTGCGGAGCGAGCGGCTTAACAGCGGGCGGCTTCCGCGCTGCGGCACGCGGGCCAAGCGGCGTTACGACGTGAATCGTGTGTGTGCGCGCGCCGTTCAGCGAATAGTCGTAGCGCGCGACGCTTCCGGCAGCGCTCGCGCTGACGCTCAGCCCGTGCCGTGCCGCGATGCCGTCGATCGCTGTTTTCATCGCGCCTGCTTCGCTGGCGTCGCTGAGCGAAATGTAAATATCATCCACGCCCGGCCCGGCGGGAATGCCCGCCGCACCTGACGGCGGCTGCGGTCTCACCTCAATGCGCGAATTCTTGCCTGCGATTTTCTGCGCTGCTGCGGTCACTTCGCTGGTCACCGCGCGCAGCTCGTCCTTCGACACGGTTTTCTTGCTGCATCCAACCAGCACCGTCGCGACGCACACGAGCGCGACGAGCAAGCGCATCGGTAAACGTGAACGCATCCGCGACGAGCTCCAGACCAAATTTTGAAAGGTAGTCAAACGCGAGGGAAGCCGCCCACTCATCTCACAACGCAATCCGTCGTTACACAAAAAAGCCGGCTCGCAGCGCCAAGGCCGCAAGCCGGCTCAAATCCAAAAACTACGCCGCTTTCTTCGCCGGCGTGACACCGTTCTGCAAGATGTCGATCGCCTTCTTCATGTCCGCGTCATCCGGCGAAGCGCTGGGCGGAGGTGTTGGCGCCACCACATCGTTCATGGCCATCAACTGATCGATCGAAAGGTGAACTTCCTGCGTAGGCGTGATGCCTTCGGCCGGAATATTTTTGCCGCCCGGTGAGTAGTAGAGCGCCGTCGTGAGAATCAACGCCGCGCCGTTGTCCATCTCGATGAGCTTCTGCTGCGACGCGATGCCGTAGGTGCGTTCACCAACGGTCTCGCCGCGCTTGTTGTCTGCAATCGCGCTCGCGACGATTTCCGCCGGTCCCGCCGTTCCGTTGCCGATCAGGACGGCCACCGGCAAATTCCAAACAACCTTCGCCGGGTCCGCCGTGTAATTCACCGGCGCCACGGTCTGGCCCTTCAGCGTGGTGATCGTGCCGGAGGGAACGAAAAGCTGCGCCGTGGAAATGCCCTCGGCTTCGTCGCCGATCGCGCAATCGCGCAGGTCGAGGATCAACTTCTTCGCGCCCTTCTGCTGGAACCCGGCCAGCGCTTCCTTGATCTGGGCGGTGGTGCCCGCATTGAATTCCGGCACATGCAGGTAGGCAATGTCGCCCGCAACTTTATCTTCCACGAGCTTCGGTGCCGCGAGCTTTGCCAGGGTGATGTCGATGTCCTGCGGTTCGGCTTTGCCGCGGCGAATGGCGGAAATCTTCACGGTGGTGCCCGGATTGCCCTTGAGCAGCAGCTGGGCCTGGTCGATGGCCATCTGGCTGGTGGTGAAGCCGGCGATCTTTTCGAGAATGTCGCCGATGCGCAGACCCGCTTTCGCGGCCGGGCTATCGGGCAGCACGCTGATCACGCCGATGTAGCCGAAGCGGCGGGTGAGGGCCATGCCGGCCTCACCCAAGGCGGGGCTGGCGGACTTCTCTTTGTAGTCCTTATATTCGAGCGGGCTCAGGTAGGCGGACTGCGGATCGAGCGAATCGAGCAGGCCGTGGAGGGCGCCGTTTGTGACGGCCGGAATGTTCGGCTCGTCCACGTAGTCGCGCTGGATGTGCTCCAGCACCTCGCTATAGACCGTCAGCGCGCGAAAGGCCTTGTCTTCGTTGGACGAGCGGCCCATCAACATGCGCCCCGTGGCGGCATACGCCACGATCAGAACCGATACGACTACGACGATCTTCTTCATGCGAGGACTCATGCGCTCACCCTATGGATAGCATTCCGAGTATAACAGCGGCAGGCAATTAGACGCGAGGAAGCAAAAATGGGGTAGCGGGTCGTTTACGGGCGCTCACTGGCCTGTGTAGCTGGCTTGGCTGACGCGCTAGTCGCCCGCGAAAAGCGACGGAATCTCGAGCTTTACCCCTTCACGAGATGCCAGGCGTTGGATGTTGTCCTTCGATTGGCGGGCGCGCACGGCCAGCTCGTCGCGCAGTTTTTCGTCGCGGAGAGCAGCTACCGCGCCGGTTAGCTCCGCCCAAGTCATGCTGCCGGCCAGGGGAACGCCAGCATCGTTGCAGGCGAACGGCTCGCCGAAGAGCTTTTCGTGGAGGCAGCCGAGCAGCACGTTGTCGTAGGCGGCGGCTAGGCTGGCGCGGTCGTTCGTTGAAGTGGCGAGGAACACCGCTTCTCCCACGGCGCGGGTGACCTGTTCGCGGCCAGATCGAATGCCGGTGGTGCTTCGAAAGTGCGCCACGTGCGGCCACGCCACTTCGGCGCTGATGTTCACGATCCGTTGGCCACGCGCCGCCAGTTTTCTTGCTGCGCCGTCTCCCACTTGAAGATTGATTCCCTTCGGCCAGATCGCCGGAAATTCGTAGCTGCACGCGAGCACCGGCTCGGGCAGGCTCCGATAGCTCGCCACGCGGCAGAGCAGCGCAAAACTTGCCGGCGCGCCCTTGCGCGACATGTAAGAAATGGCGGCGACGCGAGGATCGTCAAATGCCGCGAACTGTGCCGCGGCCCAATCCGCATCGAGAAAAAATGTGTCCGCGTCGAGAAAAAATACGAAGTCGAAATTCAGCTTGAGGCGGTCGTCGTAGAACTCCATGAAGTCGCGAATTTCCGCGCCGCTTTCGGAAAACCACGCGCCCGGGAACCATTCCGGCCGAAACTGATCGATATTGGCGTCGCGAAAGATGTTGACCTCCACATGCAGAGGCAGCCGCGCGAACGCCGGCACAAGGTCGCGCATCACGGTGCGATGCCACAGACGCGCCAGGTCCGGATAACGGTGCGGGCTGGCGATCAGCAGTCGATTGGTGCGGGTCATCGTTTTGCGGGGCCGGTGCCGCGATAATGATAAATTCCCTCGCGATCGAAACCGCCCTCCCACGTGCCGGCGAGCCAGTGGCCTCCGTGGAAAATTCCGCCGAGAAATGTGCCGCCCGTGAACTCGCCCGCGCGGAACATTCCGCCCATGAATAGTCCGGCTTCGAATCGGCCGCCGTCCCACTCGCACTCGATCAGCGCGGCGCCGCGGTTCACGGTGTTGGCTCCGAATTTCCGTTGGCGGTAAATTTCGCCGGGCTTGAGGACCATTTCGCTCACGTCGCTTGCCATTGAGGCGGTTTCCTCCTTTGCGTGGGCGTACGAGTGCGTACCGTAGCGCGAAGGCGGTGCGGCAGAAGTCAACTTTGTGTCAAAAGGTTTTCAGTGAGAGACGCGGGAATCGGTAAGGCAAAGGCCAACCCGGAGGCTGGCCGTCGCGGTCGCGTGCTGAAATGAAGATTTCTTACTTGTGCGCGAAGTGGGCGCGGCGCGCAACTGAGACTTCGAAGGCGTCGGGCTCGACTGTCGGCATCGCGGCGGTCACGTAGGTCTGCGAGATGCGGTCGTGCCAGGTGAATTTGTCTTCGTCCCAAGTGGACCAGACGAAGCCGAGCATGAACGTAGCGCCGGACATCGCGTAGCCGAACGCGCGCCACAGCAGTTGGCGGGTGTCTGGCAGGGTGCCGTCGAGCCGCACGATGGTGAGCTCGCGCAGCTGCATTCCGGGCGTCGCTCCCGCAAACACGGTGAAGAGGAAAAAATACTGCATGTAGAAAAGGTAGAAGGCGGCGAAGTACACGGCTGCGTCCACTTTCTCCAGCATCATCTGGCCGCCGAGCGATTTGAAGAGGAACAGGAAGCCGGCGAACGTGAGGCCGAGGAAGGCAGCGTCGAGCGCGCCGGCGAACCGGCGTTCGGCGAGACCTGCCACGGGCACGATGGCGTTTTGCGGGTGCGCGCGGTCATCCGGACGGCTCGAAAAATCCAGCTCGGGCTGGATGCAGATTTCGACGCACTCGTTCTTTGGTTTTCGCGCGGAGGCGATTTTTTGCGCGGGGCGCGAAGCGGTCCTCACCGGCGTGTAGCGCGGTGATGCGGATTCGCTGGAGCCGCCGAAGTAATGCGCGGTCGCCGAATTTTCGGCGGAGTCCTGTTCGGTTTCGTAGTGCGGTTCGTCCCACTCGTCGGCCGGGGAAGGCGGCGGCGTGAAGGGAAGTCCGGATTGAGAGTCGTTGCGCGCGGGGCGGCCGTGGCGGATGCGGTAGGCATCGAGGCGGCGCGTAACTTCCTCGCGCCACGCGGGTTCAAGTGCGACGGTTGGGTAGCGGTTCGCGACCAAGGCGTCAGCCGAGGGTTCAGCCGAATTTTGTAGCGACACGCGCGACGTGGTGTGCGATGAAGCGGCTGCTGCGGCGCGGGCCTTCTGCGGCTCGGGCTTGGGTTCAAGCTTGGGTTCGGGCGCGCGTTCGCGCGAGGTGGGCACACCTATACCACTAGCTTCGAGAACTTTGTCTTGTTCGACGAGCGGGGCGTCGCAGAACGAGCAATTCTCGGTGCGCTCCATGAGGAGGGCACCACAATGCGAGCAGATTTGGATCACTGGTCCGTTTTGCGCTGCGGATGTCCAGTGGTGCGGAACGCGTATATCGTATCACGCGATGTTTGCACGGGGCGTGCGCGAATGTGCGGGCGATGTTGCGTAAGAGGAAACTTTTGCGCGGCTGAGCGTGCTTGCGTTCTGCGCTTGGTCACAACTTGATCACAGCTTGGGCTGCGCGGTTCGTTGCGAGGCCGGAATGCGCGTGTTAGGCTCGGAGTGATTTTTTCTGGCGTACTCCTTGGACCTTACTGAGGCAATGGCAATCGCGGATTTTCCACGATTTCTTCGGACAGTCGCGCTTTCGATTGCTCTCGCCTTCGCTTTCTTCGCGGCCGTGGCCGCATCGCCTCGCAGCGCCAGCGCTCAACAAGTTGCGAAGCCCGCTCCGCCCAAGCAGCAGAAGCCCGTGCTTCCCGGCGCGGGTAGCGGCGACCAGAACGCCAGCCTCGAAGCCGACCAGCAGAAACAAGTTGGCCACATCTATTACGCCGATGGCCACGTCGACCTTCTCTACGACAACACGCGCCTCCGCGCCGATCACGTGGAATACGACGAAGACGCGCAGATCGCGAAAGCCAGCGGCCACGTGCAACTCGACTACGAAACGCAGCACGTCGAGGCCGATGACGCGGTGTACGAGCTCAAGACGGGCAAGGGGACGTTTCATCGCGTGCGCGCCACGTTTGCCGTGCAGCGCCGCGCGTCGCCCACGCTGCTGATCAGCCCGAATCCGATTTATTTCGAGGCCGACGTCGCCGAGCGCGTGGACCAGAACACCTACAAAATTCACAAAGCGTGGATGACGGTCTGCGATCCCGCGAAGCCGACGTGGAAGTTCTACGCGCCGGAAGCGACGGTGTACATGCAGAAGTCGGTGCACCTGGAGAACGGAAACTTCCGGCTGTTTTCCGTGCCGGTTTTGTATCTGCCGTACGCCACGTTTCCCGCGGAGAAGGACCGGACGTCTGGCTTCATGATTCCGGACGTGGGGCAGAGTTCCACGAAGGGATTTATTCTTGGCGATGCGGTGTATTGGGCCCCGGTGGATTGGGCGGATTTGACGCTCGGTGCGAACTACTACAGCAAGCGCGGCTGGTCGCAGAAAGGCGACCTTCGGATGAGGCCTTGGGAAAACGCGAAGCTCGACGTGCTGTATTCGGGCATGATCGATCGCGGCCTCGTGGAAGCTGTTCCGCCTGTGGTGCCCGGCGGGCCGACGACGTACGAGAACATCAACCAGGGCGGTCACGAAGTTCACGTTCTATTCACCGCGCTGCTTCCGGACGACTGGCGCGCTGTGGCCGATCTCGACCAGCTCAGTTCGCTCACCTACCGCATCGCGTGGTCGGAAACGTTTGCGCAGGCCGTGAATTCGGAAGTTCCGCGCAACGCGTTTCTTTCGAAGAATTGGCGCGGATTTAGTTTGAATTTCGCGTCGCTGAGCTATCAGAACTATTTCACGGCGACGACGGCGAATTCGGCGGACACGTCCGTGACGCTGCGCGCGGCGCCGGAGGTGGAAGCGAGTTCCGTGGATCAGGCGCCATGGACCAAGCTGCCGATTTATTTTTCGTTCGAGGGATTTTCAGACGCCGTGCACCGCGGTGACACCGTGACGGGATTTTCGACGGGGAATTTTGTGGAGCGCAGCGAAATCGCGCCGACCGTGACGATGCCGCTGCATTTCGGGCCGTGGCTCGACGTGACGCCGTCGTTCACTTTGCGCGCGACGTACTACGGCGGGGAGCTCGCGCCGAATGGCGATTTTGTGAATAAGGGATTTACGCGGACGACGGAAGAGTTTTCGCTCGACCTGCGACCGTTCTCGCTCGACAGGATCTACCAGAAGGGCAACACGAAGTGGAAGCATGTGATCGAACCGGACATCGTCTATAACTACGTGAACGGCGTGAATAATTACGGCAAGTACGTCCGCTTCGACGAAGACGAGACGCTCACCGATACGAACGAAATTCAGTACGGCATCACGCAGCGGCTGTATCGCCGCGTTGGCGACGGCGACGCTGAGGAAGTGGCGAGCCTGAGCCTGACGCAGAAATATTTCTTCGACCCCACGTTTGGCGGTGCGCTGATTTCGGGCGAGCGCAACGTGTTCGCGACGCTCGATGCGCTCACGCCATTTGCGTTTGCCGATACGGCGCGACATTTTTCGCCGATCGTAGCGAATTTGCGAGTCGATGCAGGCAAGCATTTCGATACGGAAGTGATCGCCAACTACGATCCCACGCACAATTACCTGCAGGCCATCGGAACGCTGGTGAAGTGGAAGCCGTACAAGGAATCGTTTCTCACGCTGGCGCATTTTTCCACGCAGAATCTTCCGAGCCCCGCGAGCGACGAGCCGCCCGGATTTATTTTTGAGAACCGCTCAAATCAGATTCGCGCGCTGGTGGGCTACGGCGATCTGACGCGTCGAGGATTCAACGCCACTTTCGGTGCGAGTTACGACAT
>JABDGF010000009.1 GCA_013286165.1 Acidobacteriota bacterium
ATGCCCCTGAAGAATGACTTCATACCGCCTCCCGAGCGAAACTGAGACGCACGCCCCTACGTATTCAGCACGCCGATGCCGCCATTGAGGTCTCGTCCGGCGATTTTGGGCCCCACCCGCGCCGTGCGATTTGAAATTCTGATAGTCCGTATCACATTAAAGGAACTAACGTCAAGAATTAGCCTCGATGCGTTCGAGTAAATCGGGACGGAAGTTTCCTGGCTCGCACCGGGCGGCGCGAGATTCGGTCTGGGATCACGGCTGCAGCACGATTCGACCCGCCACTTCGCCACGCCGCAGCTCGCCGAGTACCTCGTTCGCGTCTTCGAGCGGCCGAGTAGCCACGCGGCACTTCAATTTTCCGGCGGCGCCCATCGCCAGCACGTCGCGCAAGTTATCGCGCGACCCCACGGACGACGCTTGCACCCGCACTTCGCGCCCCGCCATCGACAGCGCCGGAAAACAAATCGGATCGGCGGGCAATCCCACCACGAGCAAAGTCCCCAAGCCGCGAACGCAGGAAAACGCCGCGTCGTACGCCGCCTTCGCTCCCGAAGCCACCAGCACCACGTGTGCGCCGCCTTGCTTACGGATTTCCTTCGGTGCATCGCCCGTCGAGGCATTCAGCGAATGAGTCGCGCCATCCTGCCGCGCCTGCTCGAGTTTTTCGTCTGAAAGATCGACCGCCGTCACTTCCGCGCCCATCTCGCGTCCAACCTGCACGGCGAGATGGCCGAGCCCGCCCACTCCAAAAATCGCCAGCCGCTGGCCGGGCTGGATATCCGCCTTCTTCAGTGCGCGATACACCGTCACGCCCGCGCAAAAAAGCGGCGCTGCGTCCGCCGACGAGAGCCCATTCGGAATTTTCGTCGCGTGCGCCGCCGGAGCTTTCACAAATTCCGCGTAACCGCCATCGACGGCCACTCCCGTGATTTTCTGCTTCCCGCACAGAACTTCATTGCCGCTCGCGCAGAACTCGCATTCGCCGCACGACCAGTAAATCCACGGAACGCCCACGCGATCGCCCACGCGCAGTTCCGCCACGCCGTCGCCAACGTCCGCCACCGTCCCGGCGATCTCATGCCCCAGAATCAGCGGCTTTTTCACGATGCGGTTAAGCTGCGGCCAATCGCCGTCCGCCACGTGCGCGTCCGAATGGCACGCGCCGCAAGCCTCGACGCGAATCAGCACTTCGCCCGCGCCGGGCTGCGGCCGTTCAACATCCTCGATACGCAGCGGGGTCTTGAAATCGTGCAGGACGGCGGCTTTCATTCGCGCAACTCCAATCTCAGGCAGGAATCCATCCTGGGGAAAACGTGAAGAGCACTAAGCCTTCGCGCCGCGCAGGAAAAATTCCACGGCGTTGTGCGCGCGCTCGGCCAGCTTGTGCGGACCGGTCAAATCCACGGCCCACTGCCGCACCACGGTATTGAAAAGCCCTTCCATGAATTCCGCGAGATGCACCACAGGAAATTCTTTCGTGATCTCGCCGCGCTGCTGGCCCTGCTCCAGAATTTCGCGCAGCAGCTTCATCGTCGCCTGCTCCGGAGCGCGCAATTCCGGCGACCTCACCGGATCCATCGCGCCCGCCAGAATCACGGCCTGCCACAAAGGCCTTCCCGTCTCAGTCACCTTCGCAAGCTGGTCGTAAAATCGCTCCAGTATTTCCGCCGTCGAAGCTTTTGACGAAAGCTCCGACTTCAAGCTTTCCGCCTGCCGCGCAAACGCCCGCCGCCCGATTTCACGCAGCACCGCATCTTTGCTCGGAAAATATCGGAAGAAAGTCGGCTGGCTGATCTCCAGCACCTGCACGATGTCGTCAACGCGCGTGTTCTGATATCCGCGCTCGCGAAACAGGCGCAGCGACGTCTCGATAATCTGTCCGCGCAGCTTTTCTTTCTTTCTCTCGCGCAAGCCGGAGGGCACGCTCGCCGAATGCGATTCGATGGTTTTGCTTTTTCGGGAGGAGTGTTTGGCGGAGCCGGCTCGATGCCGGTTCGCATTGCGCTTGGCCACGGTTGGGACCTCTTCCCCGCGAGACCGCTCGCAGGTCGTGCGCTTCGCTAAATTTTGATAGCGACTCTAACATTACAGTTACCCACGTCAAGCGAGATTCCGTTCCGTGAAACGTGTCGCCCAAAAACAGAAACGCCGCGAGCGACCTTCCGCCCGCGGCGTCAAAAGCCTTACGCGCCGATTACCGAACGCCGTAAATAATTTCCATCGTCAACTGATCCAGCCGCTCGTACGGCAAATTCTTCGCCGCCAGCACCGGCCGATCAAACGTGTGCGCCAGCAGCGCCTGCGCGCCGCTCTTCGAATACTTCCCCACCGTTGGAGCCGCCGCCGATGCAGTCGCGATATCTTTCACGATCGCCTGAATTTCTTTGTCCGCCGCAAATCGCGCCGCCTTTTCTTTCATGATCAGATACGAACGCATGCAGCCCCGCGCGAAATCTTTTACGCCCTCGAAGTTCTCAGTACGGTAGGCGTGCGCGTCGAAATGTCGCGGCCCGTCGTATCCGCTCTCTTCGAGAAATTTCACCAGGAAAAACGCTCCCTTCGCATTCGCTGACGCGAACCGGAAATCCTGGTCGTACCGCCCGATCACCTGATCGTTCAGGTCGATGTGAAAGAGCTTCCCGGCTTCGGACGCCTGCGCCACCGCGTGCAGAAAATTCAGCCCCGCCATCGTTTCGTGCGCAAATTCCGGATTCACGCCAACAAGTTCCGGATTCGCGAGCGTCGGGATCAATCCCAGATAATTTCCCGTAGTCGCCATGTAAATGTCGCCGCGCGGCTCGTTCGGCTTCGCTTCCATCGCGAACTTGTAGCCGTATTTCTGATCGATCGAATATTCGCAAAGGTAGTCGAGCGCCTCGCGCAGCCGCTTCACCGCATCTTCCGGATTCCGGCACGCATCCGTTTCCGTTCCTTCGCGCCCGCCCCACAAAACGAAAATCTTCGCGCCCAGCTCCGCGCCCAAATCCATCGCGCGCATCGTCTTCTGCACCGCATACGCGCGCACCGCAGGATCGTTCGCCGTAAACGCTCCGTCGCGAAACACCGGCGCCGTAAACAAATTCACGGTCGCCATCGGCACCACCAGTCCGCCCGCCGCGCACGCCGCCTTGAAATCCTTCACAATCTTGTCGCGCTCGCTCGGCGTCGCGTCGATCGGCACCAAGTCGTTGTCATGGAGGTTCACGCCCCACGCGCCCACTTCCGAAAGCAGCCCCGCCAATTCCACCGGCGGTCGCACCGGACGCACCGGCTCGCCAAACGGATCGCGCCCCGGATTCCCCACGGTCCACAATCCGAATGAAAATTTGTGCTCAGGTTTCGGTTGATACGCGTCGCTCGCCATCATTTTCCTCGCACGCCTCTAATTTCTTTGGAAACAAATCTCGCCGCGCGCATCACGCCGCTCCCACGTAAACCTCGCGCAGCGCCGGGTACAACCTTCTATACGCCGCATACTGCTTGTTCATTACCGCGACGCTCGCCGCATTCGGCTGCACTCGAGACGCCACGCGCACCGCCGCGTCGCACGCATCGTCCACCGTCTTCCACGCGCCCACTCCCACTCCCGCCAGCAGCGCCGCGCCGTACGCCGGGCCCTCTTCGGCTTCCACAATGTCCACCGGCATCCCGTACACGTCCGCCTGAATCTGCCGCCACAATCCGCCCCGCGCCCCGCCGCCGCCGAGCCGGATCGATTCCACTGGCAATTTCAAATCCGCGAAAATGGACAACGTGTCTCGCAAACTGTACGCAACGCCTTCCAGAATCGCACGCACCACATGCGCCCTGGTGTGCGTGGAAGAAAGCCCCACCAGCGCCGCCCGCGCGTTCGGATCCAGATGCGGCGTGCGCTCGCCCATCAAATACGGCGCCCAAAGCACGCCATCGCTTCCCGCCGGCGCGTGGCTCGCTTCGTCCTGCAAACGGTCGTACGCATCGCGCGACACTTCGTCACCCACACCGCCTTCGACGCCGAACTGGTCCCTGAACCATCGCAGAGAAAATCCCGCCGCCTGCGTGACGCCCATCACGTGCCATCGCTTCGGCACCGCATGGCAAAAAGTGTGAATCCGCCCCTGCGGATCAAATTCCGGACTTGCCGTCGCCGCGAACACCACGCCCGAAGTTCCAATCGTCGCGCTCACCGCGCCTGGCCGCACAATTCCCATTCCCACCGCGCCCGCCGCCTGATCGCCCGCGCCCGCCACCACCGGCACACCTACATTCAGTCCCGATGCGGCGGCGCCATCTGCGGAAATTTTCCCGCTCACTTCCTGCGATTCCAGCACGTTCGGCAGCATTTCCTCAGCGAGCCCAGACGCCGCCATCATTTCCTTCGACCACCGCCGGTTCACCACATCCAGAATCAGCGTGCCCGACGCATCCGCCACGTCGATCGCATGCGCTCCCGTCAACCGGTACCGCACGTAATCCTTCGGCAACATAATTTTCTTCACGCGCTTCCAGATTTCCGGCTCGTGTTTTTGCACCCACCAAATCTTCGGCAGCGTGAAGCCGGTCAGCGCCGGATTCGCCGTCAGCTCAATCAGCCGCTTCGCGCCGATCTTCGCCGTAATCTCGCGGCACTCTTCTCCGGTTCGCTGGTCGCACCAGATCAACGCCGGCCGCAACACTTTTCCGTCCGCATCGAGCATCACCAGGCCGTGCATCTGCCCCGTCAGCCCCACGCTCTCCACTTCATCCGCCGTCGCTTTCGCGTTCACGAGGCACGCGGGCACGGCCTTGCACGCCGCCGCCCACCAATCGTCGGGCTGCTGCTCCGCCCAACCGCGATGCGGCGCCGAAATCGGCTTGTGCTCGGCCGTCGCCGACCCGAGCACGCGGCCGTTCTCGTCGATCAGCACTGCGCGCGTGCCGCCCGTCCCAATATCAATGCCTAGAAATTTCCGCGCCATAGAAACTCGTCGCCTCGGCCCCGCTCTACGCCTTGAAAGGATTCTCGTTGCGCCGCCGCCAATCCCACTGCGATTTCAAAATAGACGCGATGTCCGATTGCGTCGCCGTCCAACCGAGCACTTCCTTCGCCTTCCGTGCGTCTGCCACCAGCGTGATCGCATCGCCCGCGCGCCGCGGTTCTTTCTTGTACGGAATCGGCTTCCCCGTCACTCTCCGCGCCGTCTCGATCACTTCCAGCACCGAGTAGCCCGTACCGGTCCCGAGATTGATGAATTCCGATTTCCCGCCCTTCTTCAAATAATCCAGCGCCAGAATGTGCGCGTCCGCCAGATCCGCCACGTGAACGTAATCGCGCACCGCCGTTCCATCCGGCGTCGGATAGTCGTCCCCAAACACCGCCAATTCCTTGCGCTCACCAGAAGCCGCCATCAACACGCTCGGCACCAGATGCGATTCCGGCTCGTGCAATTCGCCGAGCTTCTCCGTCGCGCCCGAAGCATTGAAATATCGCAGCGCCACAAATTTCAGCCCATGCCCCACGTCGTACGCCTCGAGCACCTGCTCGAGCATCAGCTTTGACCAGCCGTACGGATTCTTCGGCCATTGCTTCTCGGTCTCGCGAATCGGAATTTCTTCCGGATCGCCGTATGTCGCGCACGTGGAAGAAAAAACAATCTTCTTCACGCCCGCCTGCACCAGCGCGCCAAACAGCGCGATCCCCTGCTCCACATTGTTTTCGAAATAGCGCTCCGGCTCTTTCACCGATTCGCCCACATACGTCAGCGCCGCAAAATGCACGCACGCTTCGATCTTGTGCTCGCGCACGATCCGCGCCACCAGCGACCGGTCACCTACTTTGCCTTCGTAAAACGGCACGTTCTCGTTCAGCGCCTCGCGATGCCCGCGATACAAATCGTCCAGCACCACCACCTGCGCGCCCTTGCCGAGCAGCCGCTCGACCGTCACGCTCCCGATGTATCCCGCTCCGCCCGTCACCAAAATCGACATATCTCTCCCGTCGTCATTCAAACTCAAATCTCTATCTCGCCCGCCAGAACGCCGCACCGCCGGCCGTCCGCACGTGCAGCCGCCCGCAATCCGGCCCTGCGCGTCGAATCCCACCCAAGAGGTAAACGGCGTGCCTGAATCCACTCGTCCGCGAACACACAGAATCCAGAACCAGCGCGCAGTCCCGGCGTTACGTACTACGCAGCGCTCGCTTAATTCTTACTCGCGACCATCGCGCGCGAGGGCACGTATCGAATCGTCCAAAAAAGCCCGAGCAGCAGCAAAATCGCGCCCCACCAAATTCCCGCATGCAGTTGGAACAGCACCACCTGCTCCGCTACCGGCGGCGGATTCATGTACTGATAAATCCCCGCCGCAAGAATCAGCACGCCATTCACCACCAGCGATACGCCGATGAAAAACCAGATCGAAATCGAATCGTCGCCGTGCATTAGTCCTCACCAGAAAATGATGTTTAGGATCACGAACACGATGGTCACCACCACCGCCCAGAACGCCGGACGCTGGTAGATCGGCACGTCGCCTTCGGACGGAATTTCTGTCGCGCCGTAAACCAGTCCCGCCAGTTCGCTCGCCGGCTTCGGCTTGGTCATGTAACTCACCACCACCGTCACCAGCACGCACACGATCCAGGACCACAGCGCGCGATACATGTTCTCCGCCATGTCTTTCGCGTTCGGCGAAAGCGCCACGTAGCGTAGCGCCGTGGGATCGGCCTTCACCCACGCCCACATTCCGATCGACGACGCCGTGCCCGCAAACAGGCCCCAGAATCCGCCCGCCGCTGTCGCACGTTTCCAAAGCATTCCGAGTACGACCGTGCCGAAGAGCGGCGCGATGAAGAAACTGAACAACGCCTGCACGTAATCCATGATGCTGGCGAAACTCATCACCAGATACGCCGTGCCGATGCTCACCAGCACGCCGATCACGGTGGACCAGCGTCCCATCGAAACGTAGTGCTCGTCCGTTGCGCTCTTCTTAAAAACCGCCTTATAGATGTCGTAGGTCCACACCGTGGAAAACGCGCTAACGTTGCCCGCCATGCCGGACATGAATCCCGCGATCAACGCCGTGATTCCCAGCCCCAGCAAACCTGGACCGCAATACCGCGCCAGCATCAGCGGCAACACTTCGTTGTAGCTATGCCCGCCCGTTGCGATTGCCTGGCTCTCTGGCAGCAGCTTCATCGGCAGCAACGCGATTCCCAGCAAGCCCGGCAGAATCACAATCAGTGGCACAAACATTTTGAACGCCGCGCCAATCACCGGCGCCATCTTTGCCGACCGCAAATCCTTCGCCGCCAGTACGCGCTGCACCACCAGGAAGTCCGTCGTCCAATACCCAAACGAGATGACGAATCCCAGGCCGAATACAATTCCAGTCCAGTGAATTCCCATCGGGTTATCTGTAAACGATCCGAGCGTGGACCACATGTGCGTGTATTCCACGGAAGCGTTTTGCGCCACGCGATCGCGCAATTGCCGCCACCCACCAACCTCGATCAAGCCGAGGATCGGAATCAGCAGCGCGCCGGCCCAGATCAAAATGAATTGGAGCACTTCGTTGAAGATCGCCGAGCGCAATCCGCCCAGCGTCACGTACACCGCCACCGTCAGAGCAGACACCCAGATGCTCACGTTGATGTTCCAGCCCAAAATCAGCCGCATCACCAGCGCCATCGAGTACATGTTGATGCCGCTCATCAACACCGTCATAAACGCAAAGGAGATCGCCGAAAGCGCGCGGCTCGACTCTCCGAATCGCAGCTTCAAATATCCCGGCACCGAGTGCGTTTTCGAAATGTAGTAGAACGGCATCATCACCAGCGCGAGGAACAACATCGCCGGTATCGCGCCGATCCAGTACCAGTGTGCCGCTAAAATCCCATATTGGTACGAAGAAGCCGCCCAGCCCAGCAGCTCCAGCGCTCCCAAATTTGCCGAAAGGAAACTCAGACCCGCAATCCACGCCGTCATTTCGCGGCCGGCCATGAAAAAATCTTCGCCGGTGTTCGATCGCCCCTTCAGATAAAAGCCAATCGCGAGTACCAGGCCAAAGTAGAAGACGATGATGACGAAGTCGGTTGTGGTGAGGTGGACCAGCCGGTCCGTAAACAGGGCTGCGGCCAACAAACTCATCGAGTGGCTCCTGCCACGCTCGCGCAAGTTCTACAGGCCGCAAAATCCAGCCCGCCGAGCCTTGCTCGCGCGCGGAATCGCATTCGGTGCAACGAAGTGCTATACCTTGATATGGCTGACTTATCTGCCTAAGGTTCCCGCTCTTGGTACCGTATCCGTTTACGGTCCGTAACTGCCCTATTCACTTTGAGCTGCGGACGCGGGTTTACCTACTTTTGACATCAAGAAGCGCGGGGGTGAGGTTACCATAGGCAGCTGGGAATGCTACCAGATTCGCGCCCGCTGTCCGTCATCCGGTCGCGGCAGTTTGGCGAAGCGGCTTTGCGCCTGCAGCATCTAACAGGCACCTTCAGGAGGATTTACAAGTGTCGTCTGACAGGCCAATCGGCATCTTCTACGAGCAGCAACGCTGGTTTGTGCCCGTCTTCGAGGCGCTTGAGCGCCGCGGCGTCCCCTTCGTCAAGCTCAACGCCGCCCGCCACCATTTCGACCTCCTGCCCAACGGCAATCAGCAGTTCAGCCTGATCTTCAATCGCATGAGCCCGTCCGCGTGGACGCGTGGCAATGCCAACGCGATCTTCTACACGCTCAGCTATCTCGCGCATCTGGAAAAACTCGGCACGCGCGTCGTGAACGGCAGTCACGCCTTCCGCGTGGAAACTTCGAAAGCCCTGCAACTCTCGCTGCTTCAGTCGCTCGGCCTTCCTTATCCGCGCTCGGTCGTCATCAACCACGTTTCCGAAGCGCCAGCCGCCGCACAAGGTTTTCGCTTCCCCATCATCATCAAACCCAACATCGGCGGCAGCGGCGCCGGCATCGTCCGCTTCGACACTGCCGAACAACTCGAACGCGCCGCGGCCGCCGAAGCGATCACCCTCGGCCTCGACGGCGTTGCGCTCGTTCAGGAATACATTCCCGCACGCGGCGGCCACATCACCCGCGTTGAAACCATCGGCTACAAATATCTCTACGGCATCAACGTGTACACGCCCGGCGATACCTTCGACCTTTGCCCGATGGACATCTGCAAGACCAACGACGGCACCGAGCTCAGCACCACCTGCGTGATCGAAGGGGCAAAAACCGGACTGCGCGTGGAAGCCTATCGCCCGCCGGATAGTGTGATCGCGTCGGTTGAAAAAATATTCGCCGAAGCACAGATCGAGGTCGGCGGCGTCGAGTACACCATCGACGATCGCGATGGCCAGCTCTACTTCTACGATGCGAACGCGCTTTCGAATTTCGTCGCCGACGCGCCGCGCGTGATCGGCTTCGATCCGTTCGACCGCCTCGTCGATTACCTCGTGAAGGAACGCCGCTGATGCGCTACGGCTACTGGATGCCCGTTTTTGGGGGCTGGCTGCGCAATGTGGAAGACGAGCGCATGTCCATTGAGTGGGAGTACATTTCGCGTCTCGCGCGTCGCAGCGAAGATTTCGGCTTCGGCCTCACGCTCGTCGCTGAATTGAACCTCAACGACATTAAAGGCGTCGATGCGCCGTCTCTCGACGCATGGTCCACCGCCGCCGCTCTCGCCTCAGTGACGAAATCGCTCGAACTGATGGTCGCAGTGCGTCCTACATTCCATCTGCCCGCGCTTCTTGCCAAACAAGCCGCCAATATCGACCACATCAGCAACGGCCGCGTCTCTCTGAATGTGGTTTCGTCCTGGTGGGCGGAAGAAGCGAAGAAATACGGCGTTCATTTCGACGAACACGACGATCGCTACGCGCGAACGTCGGAATGGCTCGACGTCGTCGATTCAGCATGGAAGAAAGATCACTTCTCGTATTCCGGGAAATATTATTCGGTAAACGACCTCGTCCTGCAGCCCAAGCCCGTCTCTAAACCGCGCCCCACGATTTACGCCGGTGGCGAATCTGAAACCGCGAAAAATCTAATCGCCGAAAAATGCGACGCCTACGTGATGCACGGCGATCCGCCAGATCGCATCGCCGAAAAAATCCGCGATATGCGCGACCGCCGCGACAAGAAAAATCTGCCGCCCATGAAATTTGGTGTGGCCGGATATTCGATCGTCCGCGAAACGGAAGTGGAAGCGAAGAAGGAGCTAGCGCGGATCACCGACGTCCATCAAAACGCCGCCGGCTACAAAAATTACGAGCAGTGGCTCGCAAACACGCAGCTCGAGCGCCGCGTTTCCCTCGAAGACTATTCCGTATCCAATCGCGGCCTGCGTTCCGGCTTAGTGGGCACGCCGCAACAAGTCGCCGACCAGGTAGGCGAATTCGAAAAAGCCGGTGCCGACCTGCTCCTACTGCAGTTCAGCCCCCAGCTAGAAGAAATGGAAAGATTCTCCAGCGAAGTAATCAAGCCGCGCACAGCGCACGCTGCGCGCGTGGAATAACCTGCGAATTTGGGAAGTCCCAAATTCGCACTGAGGAACGCCAGCGGCATTCCGAATGTGCAGGCGCAGGCTGTTTTCTTACGGCCTTAAGCTTTTTCTGACGGCTCAATCGCCGCCGGACTACGACCTCAGCTAACGACGGCCCCCTATACCTGCCCCGCCAGCGACTCCCGCAACAACTGTCTCGCTCGCGAAAAACGATTCTTCACCGCCGACCGCGACACATTCAAAATCCGCGCCGCCTCTTTCGTCTTCCGTTCCTGCAATCCGACCAAGTGCACCACGTCGCGCGAATTCTCACCCAGCAGCCCTATCGCCGCACGCAACGCCCGCTGCTTCTCGCTCCGCTCAAAAAGAAAATCCGGATGGTACCCGTCGCCCGCCGGAATCGCATCGATGATGCTCATCCCATCTTCGGGGTTCGTGTCGGACTGCTTCCGCTTCTCTTCCAGCTTGCGCTTGCGCACCACCATCAGCGCCTCGTTGATCGCGATCCGCGTAAGCCAAGTGGAAAATCGTGCGTCGCCTTGAAACTGATCGATGTGCGAGTACGCCTTCAGCAGCGCCTGCTGGCAAGCGTCTTCCGCGTCCTCGCGGTTGCGCGTAATTCGAAACGCGCCGTGATACACCTTGCCCATATGCGGCTGCACCAATTCCGTAAACGCGCCGTGCTCGCCCGCCTGCGCCCGCGGCACCAGCTCCGATGCGTCGTGCAATTCCCCGCCCTTCGTTCCCGGTTCCGATGTGGTGGCCTTGAACGGCTTGAATGCCGGCTGCGTGTCTTTCAAGTTTGCGGTGCGCACGTTTCGCTCTCTTCGACGGCAAATATGAATGCGTCGTGAATAGATAGTGGTGCGATGACGTGGCGAGCGTACTGGAACGAAATCGACGGGCCTATCCGAGTTATCCCGTAAATCGATGGGGGTATCGCTGTAGGGTCGGAGCGGTAGCGTATTTAGGCCGAGCTTGAAACGAAACGTCTTACTTACTTCTTCGCTGTCTTTTTTCGCGCGGCCGCTGCCGGTTTTTCAGCGTTGCCTTTGGCTGCGCTCGCGGATTTCAGCTTCGGTGCCTTTGCCGTTTTCGGTTGCTTCGGCGGCTGCGGATCGCCCGTCGCTGCTTTCTCGACGTCTCCGTTTCCATCGCGCGCGATATCAATAAGCAGCCGCTTGCTCAAAATCGATTGGGGCTCGCTCACCGTGATGTCGTCCGTCGAAACAAATTTGTCTTTGTGTTTGATCAGTAGCCACGTCGGCTTCGAACTCCCGCCGAATCCGCGCGTCTTCACCAGCACCCACGATCCCTTCAGCTTTTTCCCGTGCAGCGTGAATTTGAAGTCGCCCTTCTCGAGCGCCGCCTGTGGATCGTCCTGCTCCGGCGTCCACGTTCCTGTGTCCCACACCATCACCGTGCCGCCGCCGTACTCGCCCTCCGGAATCACGCCCTCGAAATTCGCATAGTCGATCGGATGATCTTCCACCTGCATCGCCAGGCGCTTCACCGAAGGATCCGTCGATGGCCCCTTCGGAACCGCCCACGAAAGCAGCGCGCCATTCCACTCCAGCCGGAAATCGTAGTGCAGCGCCGTCGCGCGATGTTTCTGAATCACGTAAATTCGCTCGGTTGCGTCCGCGCGCTTCGCCGCCGCTTTTCCAGACGGCTCCGGCGTCACTTTGAAATTTCGCTTTTCGTTGTACGTCTTCAGTGTCATCGCAATCTCACCTGTAAACGCCAATTCGGTCTGTGGGCCGAGTCTATCTCATCATCTATTAAGGATGCGAGCCGCACCGTTTCGGCCCTGCCCTCTGAATCTTTTTGGAACCGAATGCGCTCGCCCGCTGAACTATTTCCGTGAACGGAACAGCAACGATACGGCGCTGTGGGACGTGCGATATTCGCCTCGCCGCAGCGCCCGATGGTCGGGTCCGCTCCGCAAATAATGCGATAATTCGCATCTGGGGTTGCGAAGCGGACCGGGACCGCCAAACTCCGCGCCACCCGCTCAAGCGCACTCCCGGGCGAGAGGTTCGCTTCGAGCCGTTTCCAAGGCCAGGCAACCCGCTGCCCTAGTTTCGCTTCCTTTTCGAAGAGATCGCCGAATGCATCTGCCGCTCCGCCGAAAACAGTCTTGGCAAACGTGTCGAGTGTCGCTGCTACTCGCCACAATTTGCCTTCTCGCGTTCGGCGTCGTCCCAAATTCCGCAGAAGCGCAAGACGCAACCAGCGCGACCGCCCCATCTCCGGCCGCCACGACGCAACAGCCAACGCAGCAACAGTCCGCGGCGCAAGAGTCGCCGGCTCCGGCAAACTCAGCGTCTGTAACCGGCGTCGTAAAAACTTCCGAAGGCACTCCCGTCCCAGGCGCCACCGTTAAACTCTCAGACTCCGCCTCCGGCAAATCCTGGCAAAGTTGGACCGACGAATCCGGCACATTCCTTTTCCCGCAAATCCCCTACGGTCTCTACAAAATCGAAACCAGCCAGATCGGTTTCTCGCCGTCGTCGATTGAAATGAAAGTTCCCGTCGTACCCGCCGCGCCGATTCCCCTCGAACTTCGCGTCGCCACTCTCGCCGAACTCGCACCGAAACCAGAAAACGCCGCGCCCGGCAATCATCCGCATCACAACGACGGCAACGCGCAAGCGAACAACGCGAATCCCGACGCCAGCCAATCCGCGGCAACTCAGAACGGCAACGCGGCAGGCGGCGCGAGTGGCGGCGGGCGGCGCGGACAAAATGGTCAAGGCGGCGCACCCGTTCCCGCCGGTGTCGCGAACGCAGTTAACGCCGGCATCGCGAGTGCCGGCTTCCAGCAAACGGATCTCACCGGCGAAGGCGTCGCCGGCCTCCAAAACGAAACCGTCACCGGCGGCGCCGCGGGCGAGTCCGCGCAGGCGAGTCTTGTGGTGAATGGAAATGGCGGCGGCGCCAGCTCCGACTCGTTCCTCATGCAAGGGACTGTTGGCCAGGGATTGATGGCCATGAACGGAGGCCCCGGCGGCTTCGGTCCCGGTGAACTCGTTCCCAATGCGCCGGGGCAAGGTGGTCGCGGACAAGGCGGCTTCGGTGGTCCGGGCGGCGGTGGTCCCGGTGGACAAGGCGGGATGTTCGGTGGAGGTCCAGGCGGAGGCGGCTTCGGCGGCCCCGGTGGCGGCGGACCGGGCGGCGGTGGCGCGGGAATGTTTGGCGGCCGCGGTCGTCTTAATAGACAAGCCGTCAATCGTATGCGTTTCAGCTTCTATGATCGCTACGACACATCCGCGTGGGACGCGCGTCCCTACTCCGTGAACGGCACGCAAGTCTCGAAGCCGAATTTTTGGGACGAGCGCTTCGGCGGCAACATCGGCGGCCCGCTGAAAATTCCGCACATCTACAACGGCTCCGACAAAACTTATTTCTTCCTCAACTATCAGCACGAAACTTCGTCCAGTGCGATCGACAATTACTCCACAGTCCCCACCGACGCCGAACGCAGCGGCGATTTCTGCGGCATCGGCGTCACAATCTACAATCCGTTTTCGAACTTCAGCGGCCCGCGCACGCCGCTCGGCAACGGCTGCCAGATTCCCACGATCAATTCCGCCGCAGCCGGGCTGCTTGCTTTCTACCCCGAACCCAATCAGCCCGGCACCGTGCAGAACTACCTGCTGCAAACCACCGTGCCCGTGAACAACGACATCGTGAATCTGCACATCATCCACACCATCAATTCGAAGTTCAGCCTCACCGGCGGCTACAACGTCAGCTGGCAGCGCCAACAGACTTTCGGCAATTTTCAAGATACCGCCGGCTCCAGCAACTCGCTCAGCCAGTCCGCGAATCTCGGCCTCACTCACAATTGGTCGCCATACTTGGTGGAAAACACGCAGTTCACCTGGAGCCGCGCGCGCACTCAAATTCTGAGCGACAACTCGTATAACAATAACGTCGCCGGCGATCTTGGCATCAACGGCGTCTCCACCGACCCGATCGACTTCGGCATTCCCGCCGTCAGCTTCACAAGTTTTTCGTCACTCAACGATCCGATTCCATCGCTCGTCCGCAATCAAACGATTCGCGTTTCGGACAGCCTGAAGTGGATCCACGGCAAGCACACCATGACGTTTGGCGCTGAGCTTCGCCGCATCGACCTTAATAACGTATCGAGCCCGCAGCCGCGCGGCCAGTTCACTTTCACCGGCGTGCTCACCTCGCAGCTCGACGCAAACGGCCAGCCCATCGCCAACTCCGCCGCCACCGAGCCGTATTACGAATTCGCCGATTTTCTCCTCGGCCTTCCGTACACCACCTCCGTCCAGTACGGCCCGAATATTTATCTGCGCAGCTGGGATGCGATCGCCTACGCGCAAGACGATTTCCGCGTGAACAAGCATTTCACTTTTCTCTACGGCGTCCGTTACGAAGCCGCCACGCCCGCCGTCGATAAGTACGATCGCATCGCGAATCTCGACCTCAATGCAGCCGCGACCGCGGTCTCCGTCGTCACTCCCGGCGCTACGGGCCCATTCAGTGGCGCGTATCCGCGCGCTTTGATCCATGGCAACTACGGCAACTGGGCGCCGCGCATCGGCTTTGCGTGGCAGCCGCAATTTGTGAAACCAAAAACTGTCGTCCGCGGCGGCTACTCCATCTTCTACAACGAAGCGATCTACAATTCGCTCGCGCAGCAATATCTTTCCTACGAGCCGCCATTTTCTACCTTCGCCAACCTCTACACCACAGGCTCGCAAGTCCTCACTCTCCAGAACGGTTTCCCCACCACCGGCTCGAGCACCATCACCAATAAAGGCGGTGTGGATCCTTTCTACAAAAACGGTAACGCGCAGATCTGGACGCTCGGCACCGAAACTTCTTTCAGCCAGAATTGGATTCTCGATCTCACCTACACCGGCACGAAGGGCACCGATCTCGACCTTCTCCGCGCGCCCAATCGCGCGCCGCTCGGCACCAGTCCGCTCGATACGCAGGCCGCGCTGCAAATCCCTTACGCCAACAGCTTTTATTTCGATCAGTCCGGCGCGAACTCGATCTACAACGGCCTGCAAGTCCGCCTGGTCCACCGCTTCACGAAGGGCCTTCAGATTCAGGCGTTCTACACGTGGTCGAAATCGCTCGATAACGCCAGCACCATCGGCGGCACATCCGCGATTGTCGTGCAGCAGGACGGCAACTACGCGGCGGAGCGAGGTCTGTCCTCCTTCGACGTTCGCGACCAAGTTCGCTTCTCGTCGCTCTACGAGCTGCCTTTCGGCGAGCATCACCGCTACGGCAATCACGGTTGGACAGCGAGGGTTTTCAGCAACTGGCGCTGGCAAAACGTTGTCACCTGGCAGACCGGCAATCCTCTCACTGCGTATCTTGGGGGCACGTCGGCCAACAACGGCACCGGCGCCGCATTCAGCTTGCGCGCGGATCAAATCGCGAATCCGAACGTTGGAATTTGCGGCGGCGGCCCGTTGAATTTTTTCAATACCAACGCGTTTGCGACACCGGCCGCGACTTCGTACGGCGACGAACATCGCGGCGCGATCGAAGGGCCGTGCAAGTTCAATTGGAACTCGTCGCTCGGCAAGACTTACCGATTCGGGCCCGGTGAGCGCCATCATCTCGACGTCCGGTGGGAAGTGCAGAATCTTTCGAACACGCCGAGCTTCTCGGGCGTTTCCACTTTGCTTGGATCGTCGTCGTTTGGCCGTGTCACCAGCGCCGGATCGATGCGTACGATGGACATCACGATGAGGTACAACTGGTGACGCTCACGCCGATCGCCACGCTCACTCGCCAACTTCTCGCGCTGGCACTCGCCGTGGCGCTTTTCGACGCGCCGCTCTTTGCTGGACAACCTGTCCAGCAGGCAGCGCAGCAATCTAGCCAGCAGCAAGCCCCGCCACCTCAACAACAGGCGCCGTCGCAGCCCATCGCCGTCCCCGCGCCAGCACAGGCGCCGTCCCAGCAATCGAAGCAGCCCGTCGCGCCCGCCTTGCGATCTTCGTCTGACTTCGTTCGCATCGACGTGGAAGTCACCGACAAATCCGGCAAGCCCATCAAAGGCCTCGCCGCCGATAAATTCACGGTGTGGGACGACGGCAAGCCGCAGAAAATTTCCAGCTTTTCTTACTTCGATATCGAGAGCATCGAAACCGCCGCGCCCGATGCGAACGCGAAACCCATCGTCGTCTCCGTCGATAACGAAGGGCAGGACACGCCGAGCGCCGCAAAAGCCACCGAAGCGCTGCAGAATCGCCGGCTCATCGTTCTCTTTTTCGATCTCACCTCGATGCAGACCGACGATCTGGTTCGCGCGCACGACGCCGCGGACAAATTTGTGGATACGCAGATGAAGCCGGCGGACGTGGTCTCCGTAGTAATTTTTTCGACGCGGCTGATGGTTCTCGCGAATTTTACGAACGACAAAACGATCTTGAAGAAGGCCGTCGCGATGCTCACGCCCACCGGTGAGGAAGCTCTCGCGAGCGGAAGTTACGCTGCGGCGCAGAATGGCGAGTACGACGTGCAGCAGTACACCGGCGACGCTTACACCGCGGACGAGACTGAATTCAATGTATTCAACACGGACCAGAAACTCGCGGCGGTCGAAGGGCTCGTGAACGTTCTGGGCGGAATCACGGGCCGGAAAGCGCTCGTTGAATTCAGCGGCGGCATCACGCAGACGGGTGAAGAAAATCGCGCCGAACTGCGCGCCGCGACGGACGCCGCGAATCGCGCGGACGTTTCGATCTACTCGATCGATTCGCGCGGATTGATGGCTGCGCCTCCGGGCGGCGACGCTTCGACGAACGCTGCGACCGGCACGTCGATGTTCACCGGCGCGTCTGTATTCCATCAAACCGACCAGCGCGAGGATTCGCGCGACACGCTTGCGACGCTTTCCACCGATACGGGCGGCAAAGCTTTCTTCGATCTCGGCGACCTGAGCGAAGCGCTGCCGAAAATCCAGCAGGACAACACCGGCTACTACCTGCTCGGCTACAGCCTGGGCCAGAACGTGAAGCGCGACGGAAGCTGGCGCCAGATTCGCGTGAAGGTCGATTCGCCCGGCGCGAAAATCCGTTTCCGCGACGGCTACTATGCGCCGCGCGATTTCCAGCATCTGCAGAAAGAAGATCGCGATCAGCAGCTCGCCGACGCGGTGAACTCCGACAATCCTGTGGTCGATCTTCCCGTCGCTGTTGAGACGGCGCTCTTCCGCATCGCGAACGATCAGACGTACGTGCCGATCGCCGCGAAGATCTCTTCGACTGCGCTGGATTGGGCGGCGAAGCACGGCAAGCGTCAGGCGGAGTTTGATTTCGCGGTGGATGTGCGTGAAGCCGGCAGCGGGCGCATCATCGCGCAGCTCCGCGATACGACCAATATCACGCTTGATCCCGCGAAGTACGACGAGGTGAGCAAGAAGAACCTGCTCTACCAGGGCGGCGTGGTGCTTTCGCCGGGACGCTACAAAATGAAATTTGTGGCGCGCGAAAATGAGTCCGGAAAAATCGGGACGTTTGAAGAAGATTTGATCGTGCCGGCGGCGGCTGCGGGAAAGATGATGCTTTCGAGCGTGCTGCTCTCGAGCCAGCTCGTGAACGTGCAGAAGACGGCTGAGGTGCAGGTGAAGGGCCAGGGCACGCGCGCGAAACTGGTTGCGTCGCCGCTGGAGATGAATGGGCAAGCGATTGTGCCCAGCGTGACGCGGTTCTTTACGCCGGGGCAGACGCTGTACGTTTTCTTCCAGACTTACGCGCCGCCGCATGATGCCGGCAAGGGCGGCGACGCGAAAGCCGGTGATGCTGCGCCGATCGATTTGAATTCGATTCGCGCGGGGCTGATTTTTTTTCGCAATGGGCTGCAGGTGAATTCCACGCCGCTGCTGGCGCCGACGGGCGTGGATGAGGCGACGCGTACGGCCTCGTTCCGGATCAGCTTGCCGCTCGCGAAGCTGCTGACGGGGCGGTACACAGTTCAGGCTGTGGCGATTGCGCCGGGGACGCAGCATTCGGCGTTTGGGCGGGCTTACCTTGCGCTGCAAACTCCTCCGGCCGGAGCGGCTCCCGCCGCCAGTTCGCCCGACTCTGGCGCTCCGGCGATTAAGGCGGCGCCGTCGCAAATGCCTCCGCCGCCTGGTGGAGACGGCCCGCCGCCGGATGGCCCGCCTCCTGGGCAGCGGTAGTAAGGATTCAAATACAACCAGGCTGAGACAGATACGAGACCGGCGAGCGGCGCGGGGATTGCCCCGCGAGACGAAAGCACACAGGCCAACTCCAGCCTGTGCCACTCTCCGTGGTAAGGCACTGCTCGCACAGGGCATGGAGGGGTGGGCGGCGTTGCGCAGGCACGAATGCCTACCCCACGCACGGTGGGTAAATTTGTGTCGATTAGAAAGGGTGTCGGTCCTTTGTTTTGTGTAAGTTTCGGGCAGTTCTAATCGCGGATCACTCCGATTAGAAATTATTAGGTGGAATACAACTGGCTCCGCGATGACCTTTCGGGGAGATTCGAAACGAAAACGGAGAGAGATCCTTCGGCCCGGAAACGGGCCTCTGGATGACGTCAAAGGCGGAAGGGCAAACGTAACGGCACACAGGCCAACTGCAGCCTGCGCCACTCCGAGTGTATATGTGGTGCGCGCACAATTCAGCGAGGTGCGGGCGTCGTTGCGCAGCCAAAACTGGCTACCCCACTGCGTACCCCACGTTGTTGGGATTTGTGTCATCTAGTGCCGATTAGGAAGGGACGGTGGTGTTTGTTTTGTGGAAGTTACGTCACATTCTAATCGTACGAGATGTCGATTAGAATTTGGGGCTTGAGGGAATTTGCGGGGAGTACGTAGGTAGAAGTACGGATGCGAAGCTGGGGTGAGGAGTGGGGCCGGGTGGGAGAGTGCTGACTGGCGGCCGCCTCGCATGTGCTGTCCTCGGTGGGCTGTTAGTGACGCCCGACTAACGTTAACATATCTGCAATAGATTGTAAAGGTAAAAAATCGGGATTTGAGTTGATTTGGGAGGCGGTGCGTCCAAATCTAGCTGAGCGGAAAGACCCAACGCCGGGACCAGGGGGAGAGAGTGCCCCTGGTGCCCGGCGTTTTGCTTGCGGATAGAGCGATGTTCGGAGCAAAGCACGCAGACTGAAGTTTGCGCCACGGCGGAAAACACATTCGAGAGCCCACTGGGCTCTCTCAGTGTGTTTCGCGCTGTAGCGCGAAATCAGAAGCGGAACTTGGCGCCGATTTGGATTTGGCGGGCGCCGGTTGTGCCGTCGGGCTGGCCGACTTGGGCGGTGGAGTACATGAAGTCCGGCGAGCCCTGGATATAGTTGGGCTTGGCGAACTGGACGCGATTGAACAGGTTGTAAAACTCAAAGCGCAGCTGGAAGTCGACGCGTTCGCCGATCTTGGTGTCTTTGGCGAGGACCGCGTCCCAATTGTTGATGCCCGGGCCATACCACGCGTTGCGGTGAAGCGGCGACGCAACGCCCCAGGGAATGGGGATCGAGCCATCCTCCGGATTGAACGCGGCCGGATTGAATCCGGTGAAGACGGGCGCGCTAGGAATACCCTGGTTCGGATTCGACGGTGCGGTGTGAAGCAGCGACGCATCGACGACGGTGACGCGGTCCGAAATGCCGGTATGCAACGTATCCAGCTGGCCGAAGATGTCGTACGGAAGACCGGTCTGCCAGGCGGCGATGCCGCTGACTTCCCAACCTTCGAGTGCGCGGCCGACATAGCCATCGGTGAGATGAGATTTTCCGCGGCCGATGTTGGGCGTGTAAACGAAGTTGATTACGCCGCGGTGGCGAGTGTCGAAACCGGAATTCCCCTTTTCATTGCGAAGGTTGAACGAGTCAACGGGGAAATTTCCGTTGGCGGCTGTGGGTACGAGTCCGTCGGAAGAATCGTCGAGCGCGTGAGCGTAGGTGTACGCGCCGCCGATTTGCAGGCCGTGCCAGAGACGTTCGTTGACCTGGATCTGCAGGGCGTCGTACCAGGAGTGGCCGCTGGTCTGGTTTACGAACGCGTGGTAGAAGGCGTTGTTGTTGACGGCATTGAACGGAAGCTGGCCAAAATCGCCGCCGTCGTAGAGTGTGGCGTTCTGAAGGACGGACGGATCGACGCCCATGCCGAGCAACTGGCTGACGAGATTCGGCTGAGGCGGATTGCCATCGACGACGCGAAGGATGCGAGTGCCGTGGTTGCCGACGTAGTTGGCTTCGAACGTGAGGTTTGAATTGACCTGTCGCTGAATGCCAAAATTCCAGGTGACCAGGCGCGGCGGCTTGATATTGGGTTCGAAGACGCCGGGGAAAAGGAACGAGCCGTCTTGCACCACGGGTGACGGAGTGAGCGTGGGCGCGACGGGCTGATTGGCGAGCTGCGCGCCTGGGACGAAGCCGAGACTTGCGGTGGGAGTGAAGGCAAAGCTCGGCTGGAACGGAGGATTGCTCCGCTGATTTTCGAACAGGTTGCCGAAGACGCGGTCTGTGAAGACGCCGATGCCGCCGCGGATCGAGGTGCGGCCGTCTTTGAACGGATCCCAAGCAAAACCGAAGCGCGGTTCGAAGTTGGTGTAGTCGTCTTTGTAGAGCTGCGCGCCGGTGCCGGGACCGACGGGAGTGAAGGTGAAGGGCGCGGGGCCGCTGGGGTCCTGGAAAAGATTGGAGATGGTGCCGGAGCGTTCGTAAGGAACGCCGTACCACTCGTAACGCACGCCGTAGGTGATGGAGAGATTCGAGCGGATCTTCCAGACATCTTGCACGTAGCCGGCGACTTCGTGCTGGATGAAGTTGAGTTCATCGTTTGCGACGCGGGCGCCGGAGCGAGTGAAGAATTGGGTCTGCGAATTTTGTTCGACGAGGCCGAGTAGCGCGGAGACCATGTCTTCGAGTTGCAGCGAATCGACGCCGGGATTGAGCGAGGCTTGATTCAAGGGCGCGATGCCGAACTGGCTGAAATTGTTGAAGAGGAAATTCTGGCGCGCATTGAAGTCGGTGTAGTTGTTGGAGTAGACGTTGCGGAATTCGCCGCCGAATTTTATGGCGTGGTTGCCCCAGACTTTTGTGACGTAATCGCTGACTTGGTAGGTACCTTGCTTGTTGCCGCTGGCGGGCGAGTTGTTGGGGCCGCAACCGAAGCTCGCGAAGACGGGCAACACGTAGTCGCCGCCCTGCCCTTCGGAATCGACGTTGCCGACACTGTCAAAATCCGGAATGCCGTTGCAACCGAAGAAAAGGTTCAGGCGGTTGAAGCCGAAGCGAGCTTCGTTGGTGAGAGTGGGAGAAAAGGTGGTGGTGAGGCCTACGGCGAGGCCCTGTGTGCGCTGGGAAGACGGGATGGCGCCGAGGCCGTTGGGCAGCGTGTCTGTGTGGAACGGGTTCGGATCGTTGAACCAATTGTAGATGTAGCGGACGAAGAGGCTGTTGTTGGCGTTGATGCGGTGGTCGATTTTGATGGTGGCGTCTTCGTCTTTCTCGCGGGACTCGCTGGGGAAAAATAGAGTGCCGGTGGCGCCATCGCCGCTGGGGATGGTGGGATTCGGGTAGAACGCGAGTATTTTTTGCATCGCGGTGTCGAGCGCGAGGCCTGTAGCGTTTTGGCCATCGCCGGGGACGTTGTTCAACAGATTGATCGTCTGGCTCGCGCCGGTGCCCGGATTGGTGTAGTTGAAGATGCCGGATTTGAAAGCAGCCGTGGGAACGATGGCGGAGTTGGAGAGAACGGTGACGAAGCGGTCGCCCTGATAGTTAAGGAAGAAAAAAGTTTTGTCTTTCTTGATGGGGCCGCCGATGGAGCCGCCGTAGAGATTGCGGACGTAGGGATTCTGCGGCTCGACGAGGCCGGAGTCTGGATCGATGTTGTGGTTGAAGTAATCGCGGGCGCCGAGAGCATTCCAGCGGCCGAAGTAGTAGAGGTTGCCGTGGAAATCGTTGGTGCCGCTGCGAGTGATCACGTCGATGATGGCGCCGTTGTTGCGGCCGAATTCGGGCGCGAAATTATTGGTGAGAACGCGAAATTCTTCGGTGGAGTCCGGATTCTGCGTGGTGACGCCGCCGAGAGGGCCGGGGACGTCGGCGTCGTTGTTGTCGGTGCCGTCGAGCATGAAATTGTTGTTGCGCTCACGGCCGCCGTTGACGGAGACGCCGGCTGCGCCGCTGTCGGACTGCGTTACGCCGGGGCCGAGCAGGACGAGTTGATACGGATCGCGGAGGATGAGCGGGAGCTCGGTCATCTGAGTGTGCTCGATCACGTTGCTGAGCGTGGCGTCTTCGGTGTCGATGGGTACAGCAGCGGCGGCGGAAACTTCGACGGTGGAGGAGATGGCGCCGGTTTCGAATTTTGCGTCGAGCGTGAGGGGCTGGTCGATGGTGAGAGTGACGGACGCGAAGGTGACGGTCTTGAAGCCGGACTTCGAAATCGAGACGGAATAATTTCCGGCGGACAAGGTGGGGAAACGGTAGGTGCCGGCGCCGGTGGTGATCGTGTTGTGCGCTTCGTTGGTGCCGAGATTAGTGGCGACGACGTTGGCGTCGGTGACGACTGCTCCGGATGCGTCGGTGACTGTACCGGATATCGAGCCGGTCTGCGCGAATACCGAAGGCGTGGCGACGAAAAGCAGAGCGAGAGCCAGGGTGAAGAGTGCGGCGCGCAGGCTCTGGAAGATCTTCATGTACGTTCTCCTCTGAAAAATTCGAGTGTGGCGTTTGCGTACGAAAATTCCTTAGGCAGCGCTAAGTTGCATTTTGCAAGCCAGCGAGCGGCGCGCGACCCGAGAGGCGCGACGGAAACGTATGAAATGTTTCTGAAATGGCGCGGGGAGATTGAAGCGGAAGAAGTTGCGGGAGGCGCGGATGTGGGTGGATTTATTGGCGTTTTGGAACGGTGAGCGGATGCGAAGCGGTGAGCGCGGGAGATTTGCGGGAACGGACGCGACACGATTTGGGGGCGTGTGAATTACGGGAGAAACAGGAACGCGGAAATATGGAATGTCGGAGGGTGCTTGAGCGGAGCGGGAGTGGTTGGTACGAGATCGAGGGTAGATCGCACGGCGATTTTGTGGTCGCAAGCGAACAGCCTGCGCGGCAGGCTATTCCACTCGCTCGGCGCGGAAAAGTTGAGATCAAATCAGCAGAAGGATTGGGAGATTTTTGACGGTGGTGCGGCGATGGCTACGCCGGGCGAATTGATGTGGCGCGCAGGCGCGGCTAGGCGCGAAGGATTTGGCGTCTCGCGCGAGGAATCGCGGTCGGATTCGAAGGGGCGTTTGCGCGGCGGATTCTGATGCAACCAGATGGAGAAGTTTTCGCGCATCTGCTGAATGTGGTCCGGAATGTGGCGTTCCTGACGGCTAAGCCATTCTTCAAAAGTGATTTCGCCGTGCACGGGATGATTGGCGACGATGAGCCAGCAGGCTTCCGGGACGGATTGCAGAAGTTTCGAGGTGGCGGCCCGGAGGCTGTGGATGATCTTGAGCGCTTCGCGCGTACCCTGATGGAAATAGCCGAGAGTATCCATCCACGGTTCGACATTGGGCGTGCCAGTGGCGCAGCCGGTGGCGATGATCTGGCGGCAGAAGACGTAATCGACGGCTTCGCTATCGGCGAGATGGAGGATCATCTCGTGGATGCTGCGGCGGCCGGGAGCGGGCTTGAAGAACCACATGCGGCGCGGGAAATCGCGCATAGCGATACAGAGCGCCGTGGGGGCATAACTGAAAGAATCGAGAGTCTTGCGGCGGCTCGTTTGCATGTGAAGTCCTCCTTGGAACATAGCTTTCTCTTTGCAAGTTAGTAGGAATTGGGGCTAAAAGGTTGGCTAGGAAAGGCGTAAATCTGCATAAATTAATCCTAAAATTGGGACGCCGCAGGGCGCAGGACGCGTCGAACAGATCGAGCGACAATTCATTTACATTCGAGGCTCGTCGCGCGAACGCGAAAATGTCCGGACGCGCGAATCCAGTGTTCGCCAGCGGGCAGATGCGGATGCTGAATATTGGAAAGTTTACGAAGTACTACAGGCAATAGGAGGCTGCGTGGAAACACTCTGGCAGGATTTCCGGTACGGATTCCGGATGATGGCGAAGAATCCGGGATTCGCGGCGATGGCGATTTTGACGCTGGCGCTGGGGATCGGCGCGTCGGCCGCGATTTTCAGCGTGATCGACGGCGTGCTGCTGAATCCGTTTCCATACGCGCACACCGACCGGCTGGTGGTGCTGCAGATTGAGGATGCCGATCAGGGCGGCGATAACGGCGCGCGCGGTGGCGTGACGGCGGAGGAATTCCACGAGTATGCGGCGAAGAACCGAGTGTTTGACCGCGTGGCGGGCTGGACGGGCGCAGATCTGCTCTACACGACTTCGGAAGGAACGGAGCGATTCAACGGGCAACTGATGGCGCCGGGAACGTTTGAGGCGCTGGGCGTAGCGCCGATGCTGGGACGAGCGATTACGGCGGAAGACTACAAGCCGGGAGCGCCGCCGGTATTCGCGATGCGCTACAAGCTGTGGGCGACGCGATTTAATTCCGATCCGAATGTGGTGGGACAGAACTTTGTGCTGAACGGCGTGCCCCGAACGTTGGTGGCGGTGATGCCGCCGCGATTTGCGCTGGGCAGCGGCGAAATGTGGGTACCGGATGCGCTGGATCCGGCGCATGCGTCCGCGGATTTATTTTTTCGCGATTTCTTTTTTGTGGGCGGACTGAAGCCTGGCGTGACCGTGGCTCAGGCCGAGGCGGACTTGAGTGGCGTGGCGAATCACCTGGCTGCCGTGTATCCGAATCTCTATCCAAAACATTTCCGAATGCATCTGGATCACTTCGTGGACGCGTGGGTGGAGCAATTCCGCAAGACGCTGTACATCGTGCTGGCGGCTGTGGGATTGCTGCTGCTGATTGGGTGCGCGAATGTGGCGAGCCTGCTGATGGCGCGGGCGACGACGCGCGAAAAGGAGTTCGCGGTGCGGGCGGCGCTGGGCGCGAGCCGAGTTCGGCTGGTGCGGCAGATGTTGATCGAGAGCCTCCTGCTGGCTGGAGGCGGAGCGATTCTAGGCTGCGTGCTGGCGTCACTGGGACTGACGACGCTGGTGGCGATGATTCCTCAACAGATTTTGCCGGACGAAGCGGTGATCACGATGAACGCGCCCGTGTTGCTATTCGCGCTGGGCGTGGCGGTGGCGACGGCACTGATTTTTGGACTCGCACCGGCGCTGCACATTTCTGGGAAGAATTTGAATACGCCGCTGCGCGACGGCGGAAAAAGCGTGGCGGGAGGCGTTCGGCAGAATCGCATTCGCGGATTGGTGGTGGCGACGGAAGTGGCGCTATCGCTGACGCTGTTGATCGGGGCCGGGCTGCTGATGCGCAGTTTTATTGCGCTGCGCGAAGTGAATCTGGGATTGAAGCCGGATCACGTGCTGGTAACGCGGCTGCCGCTACCGGAAGCGCAGTACAAAACGGCGGAGCAAGTGAGCGCATTTTTTCGCGTGCTGCTTCCGCGACTTCGCGCTCTGCCGGGCGTGGTGGACGTGACGGAGACGAGCACGCTGCCGCCGTATGGCGGGCTGCCGAGCGCCGTAGAAATTCCAGGCAAGACGCCGGGAAACGATTGGAAAACTTTTTATCAACTGGTGAGCACGGGCTACTTCCCTACTCTGCGAATCGCGATTCTGCAGGGGCGCGCATTCAACGAAGCGGAAGAAAATGGCGCGCGTAAAGTGGCGGTGGTGAATCAAGCGTTCGTGAAACGGTATTTCGCGGGGCAGGATCCGATCGGGCAGACGTTTCGAATTCCCGAGGCGGAGAAATTGCCGGATCCGGTGCACGATGCGTCATTTGAAATTGTGGGAGTGGCGGCGGACGCGAAAAATCAGGGGCTCGAGAAGCCGGTGCTGCCCGAAGTGTGGGTGCCGTACACGATCACGGGATCGGGGCGGCGCGGCGTGCTAGTGCGGACGACGGCGAATCCGATGGCGATGATGCATGCGGTGCAGACCGAAGTGTGGGCGACGGATCGCAACGTGGCGCTGGCGATGAGCGATTCGCTGGACAACTACATTCACTCGTATTCGTACGCACAGCCGGAGTTTGGATTTTTGTTGATGGCGATTTTCGCGGCGATTGGGCTGGTGCTCGTGACGATCGGCGTTTACAGCGTGATTGCGTACACGACGGCGCGGAGGACGCAGGAGATTGGGATTCGGATGGCGTTGGGCGCGGAGCCGGCGTCGATTTGTAGATTGATTTTGCTGCAGGGTGGGGCGATGGCGGGGGTGGGAGTGGTCGCTGGAGTTGTGGCGTCGCTGGCGTTGACGACGTTGCTGACGTCGATGCTGTTTGAGGTGAAGGCGAATGATCCGGTGGTATTTGTGGGGGTGTCGGGGTTGCTGCTGGTGGTGACGATGCTGGCGTGTTTTATACCGGCGCGACGGGCGATGAGGGTGGATCCGATTGTGGCGTTGAGGTATGAGTGACGGAGTTGTGATCGGCGGCTGAGGTTTGTATCGCGCACCTTTTTGAGAGGAAAAGGGTGCGGCACCCGAAAATTCAACTGCGGCGCAATCCTGCGACACGGGACTACGCTATGCTTTTTTTATTTGCCGCGGGGGGAGTCGTCGTCGCGGTGGGGGAGTTGAGCTACTTTTTGGTCGGCTTGGGCGGCGGGGATGCCGATGTCGGAAATCAGTTGTTTGAATTCGGGCGTGTCGCGCAGGTTGTCGAAGTCTTCGTCTTCGGATAGGAAGAGCAATTCGGGCGCGCGCTCTTCGTAGGAACGGCGAAGCAGTTTTAGAGCGCCGGGCTTATCGCCCAACTCGCTGTAAACCTCAGCAAGCGCGTAATCGGAAATCGGGTTGCGCGCGCGCTTCGATTCCAACTCCGAAAGAATGCGTTCGGCGGCGGGCTTTTTTCCGGTGCGCGCGTAGACGATTGCGACTTCCGTTTGGAACATCGGCGAGTCGCCGCCTTTTTTCGCGGTGGCAAGCGCCTCGGTGTACGCCTGGCGATAGGAATAGGACGCGGCGAGGTAATACTCCGCGACGGAGTTATTCGGGCTCTCGTCGAGCGCTTTGCGGCACTGCGGGATCGACTTTTCGTAGTCGCGCGTGATGGTGAGCAGTGTGCAGTAGTTGATGTCCGTGTCCGTCGGGTCCGGATCGATTTTTTCGGCGAGTTGATATTCGTCCATGGCCTGCTTGAAGCGCTGCGTGGCGGCGAGATACATCGCGTAAATGCGCATCGTGTGCGCCGAGTTTGGATCTTTGGCGAGCGCGCGATGAAATTCCTGCTCGGCGGCTGGCCAATCCCAATCGGATTCATACAGAACCATCGCGAGAGTTTCGTGCGCGTCAGCGAGGGAATCGTCGAGGGCGATGGCCTGCTGCGCGGCCGCTTTCGCGAGAGCGTAGGATGAGCGCCCATCGGTTTCCGACCATTCGGCGGCGCTGACGTAAGTCTGCGCGAGGCCGACGTAGGGTTCGGCGAATTGCGGATCGAGTTCGATGGCGCGCTTGAATTCCTTGATGCTATCGGCGGTGCGGTTCGGGCCGGTTTCGGTGTGGCTCTTCATGTCATAGAGGCCGCGGAGATAGTGATCGTAAGCGTCAGCGTTGACCTGATGCGGGCGGGCGGATGCTACGGCGAGTGATGAGGGCTTTTCGAAAACGTTGACGTCGAGGACGCGGGCGACGTTGACGGTGACGTCTTCTTCGATCGTGGGAAGATCGTCGGCGCCGCGATCGTAAGACTGAGCCCAGATAATTTTGCCGTCGCTGGCCTGGAAAAGCTGCGCGGTGACGTGGACGTGATCGTCGTGGCGATTGAGCGTGCCTTCAACGACGTAGCCGACGTTTTGCTCGCCGGCAATTTTGGCGAGCGGCGCGTGATGATCGCGATATTGCATGGCGGCGGTGCGCGCCACGACGGCGACGTGCGCGGGCGAGCGAGCGCCGAGCTGGGTAATCAATTCGGCGGTGACGCCGTCGCTGAGATAGTCGAGCGATGCATCGCCGCTGAGATTTTCGAAAGGCGCGACGAGAACTTTTGTTTCGGCGTTGTTCCAGGCGTCTGCGCTGGCGTGACCACGGCGAAGATAAAGAAATCCAGCGACCGCAAAAGCGAAAACGAATGCGCAGGCAAAAACGGTGAAGGCGGAGCGCGAGGCGCGCTGAAAAAACGGCTGCGCGGAGTGCGCTGCATCGAGATCGATTTCGACGTCTGATTTGGCGGCCGTGGCGACAGCTTCGGCGATCGCGGTGGTGTTCGCGAGCAGACCGTTTGCAATGGGCGCTTCGGCACCGGCGCTGATTTGCGGAGCCGGAGGCGGCGGCTCGACGAGCGGGACGGTTTGAACGGGCGCGATGAACCGGTAGCCCTGACGCGGAACGGTTTCGATGTACTGCGGTTTATCGGCGGAGTCGCCGAGCGCATGGCGCAGCGTGCTGAGCGCGGTATTCAGGTTGGCGTCGAAATCGACGTAGGTATCGGCAGGCCAGAGACAGGCGCGAATTTCATCGCGGCGAACGATGCGGCCGGCGCGTTCGAGAAGGACGGCGAGGACTTGAAAGGGCTTCTCGTTGAGCTTGACCTTGACGCCATCGCGGCGCAAATCGCGCTCCGAGAGATCGACTTCAAATGCGCCGAAGCGCATGCGTGAAACTGGATGTGGCTCGACTGACATGGACGATCACCGCGCTAGTGGTGGTACGCGAGGAGAAGCCGTGATGTTCCCGGAGCGGAGCAAAAGCTGATGTGTGCGCCGGGGGCAACGGCGAAACCAAAACGCACCACGAAAGTATCGAGTTAGACGACGAAGCGAGAGAGAAGGCAGCGGCGGACGCACAAGAACACGAAAAAATGCGGCGCGTCGTGATACCCGACTCGGCGCTTCAGCAAAATTGTGTGCAATTGAAACGCCGTTGTTACGACGCATGGGACAGGTGGTGGTTTCAGTGGTCTAAATTGTTCATAAACGGGTGTGGGACGACATTTTTACAAGAATCCGGTGGGATGAACTACGGAATTGCGGATTCAAAGCGCTTATTTCACGTATTTTTCCGGGGTTGGACGGGCTGCGTGAGGGGGCGGAAACGGATACGGCCGGCGTCGCTCATCCAAAATGGGACGAAGCGGACGCCGACCGGAATTGGTACGACCTCGGAGTTACTGAGCGCGTTTTACTTCAACGGAGTCGCGGCCGCCGTAGAGCAGATAGGTTCCGCCGGACGAGCCGGCAGCGACCTGGAGCGGCATGGGGCGCTTCATGTCTGCGTCATGCTTGGAATCGACGGTGAAGACATCGTGCGAGCCGAGATCCTGCACGACGAATTTCTGGCCGGCGATCCAGCCGATGCCGTAGGCACCGGCGGGAAGTTTCTGGCCGCCGATTTCCAGAGGCACATCGGTGATCAAGTACGCCTGATATTTTTCGCGGACGCCGCTGGTGTAACCGGAGGTGTCCACCATGGCTGCGAGGAAATATTGGCCGTCGGCAAATTTCACGCCGCCGGAATTGCGGAGCTGGGAGGGCGCGGTCTGGCCCTTGAAGTAAACGTGGTCGGGAAAGAGCGTGGCGGTGATGTCGCTCGCCTTCAAAACTTTGTCCTGCGCGACGGCCGGCTGAGCGGCGACGAAGGTCGTGAGGAAAATCGCGAACAGGGTCAATGCGAATGCGTGAATTTTCATCGGTTGTCTCCGTGGTGGTGCGTGCTTGGTGAACATGCTACTCGATTGCGCGAGGAGCGAACAAGCAGGAGATGAATTCGCCGCGTAGTGCATTTGGGTTAGTGGAGAGATACGAGCGTTCTGCTACGATGCGCGGCCATGCGTGAAGACGAAAAATTGGAGAGCGGCGTGACGTCTGCGGTGGGGACGCTGGCGACGGCGGAAGAAGAAGCGCGGCGTGAATCGGGATTGCGGCGGACTTTGAATTCGCTGCAAGTGGCGATGATCGGGATCGGTTGCACGCTGGGCACGGGACTTTTTCTGGGCAGCTCGATCGCGGTGGAGCTGGCAGGGCCTGCGGTGATCGTAAGCTTCGCGGCGGGCGCGTTGATTGCGCTGACGGTGATGTGGGCGCTGGCGGAAATGAGTGTGGAGTTGCCGACGGCGGGCGCGTTTGGCGTGCACGCGGAAGTTTATTTCAGCCGGTGGGCGGGATTCGCGATTCGATTCACGTACTGGGTGTGCCTGGTGGTAATCATCGGAAGCGAAGTGGTGGCGGCGGCGATTTTTTGCCAGCTGTGGCTGCCGAATGTGCCGGCGTGGCTTTGGATCGTGGGATTCTCGCTGGCGATGATTTACATGAACACGCTCGCGGTGGAGAACTTCGGGACGATCGAATATTGGTTCGCGATGATCAAGGTGGTGACGGTCGCGGCGTTTTTGGTGGTTGGGACGGGAATTATTTTCGCGGGAAAGCTGGGGCACGCGGCGACGGCGAATTACACGGCGATCGGCGGATTTCTGCCGCACGGATGGAGCGGCGCGGGACTGGGCGTGACGATCGCGATTTTTAGTTATTTGGGGTTGGAAGTGGTGGCGTCCACGGCGGGCGAGGCGGTGGATCCTCGGGCGGCGGTACCGCGCGCGTTTCGAAGGACGCTGTTCACGCTGGCGCTTTTTTATGTGGGCGGGCTCGAGGTGGTGGTGGCGATTGTGCCGTGGACACAGATTGGGCTGGGGGAAAGCCCGTTTGTGCGCGTGTTTGAAATTGCGGGGTTGCCGGCGGCGAAGCACATCATGAATTTTGTGGTGTTGAGCGCGGCGCTATCGTCGGCGACGTGCAATTTGTATTTTTGTTCGCGGCTGCTGTTTTCACTTTCGCGCGGGACTTACGCGCCTGCGATTTTCGGGAGACTGAGCAAGCGCGGGATGCCGGTGCCGGCGGTGTTGGCGTCAAGCGTGGGAATGGCGGCGGCGCTGCTGCTGGAGCATTTTTTTCACAACACGGCGTTTGTGTTCATGATCGGCGTGGCGTTTTTTGGCGGGCCGTTTGTGTGGATCATGACGCTAGTGACGCATGTGGCTTTTCGACGGAAGATGGCGGCGGCCGGCCGGGAGATATTGAAGTTTGCGCCGTTGGGAATTTGGACTTCGGTGATTGGGGCGGTGGCGTTGCTCGGAGTGCTCATTTCTACTTGGTGGGTGCCGGCGTTTCATGTGGCGTTGATGGCGGGGCCACCGTGGCTACTTTTTGTTACGGGGCTTTATTGGGTGTGGAAGAGGAAGGCGGGCGCGAGTGTGAGGTGATATGCGGGTGGGCGCCGCGCTGAAGGCAGCGGCGCTACATTTAAATCTACTTCACGTCGGGTAGAAGCTGCTGCAAGGTGTCAGCTACGCCTTTGGGCTTGAAGCCGAAGGGGCCGGGGCCGGCTTTGTAGGCGATTTTGCCGTCTTTATCGATGACGTAGAGGCGGTCGGGCCAGCCGGTGTAGTCGCGCTCGGTGGTGTTCTGGAAATTATCGAGCACGGCTGGAAATTTGATGCCGAGCTTCACGACGCAAAGCTTGCCCATCTCATTGCGCTCGTCCTGATTTTTCGGCGCGGCGAAAATTACATGATCGTCAATATTGTCGGGATCCTGCCAAACGTCCGTGGTGTGCGCTTCGCGAATGTAAACCGCGTAGAACGCAACCTGGTCCTTATACTTCGCGTACAGATCGTTGAGGGCGGGAACCTCCCGCCGGAATGGCGGTCAAGTGTAACTGCCGAAGACGAGCACGACGGGTTTCTGTCCACGGAAGGAAGAAAGCTTGACGTTGCCCTGGTGGTCGATCGTCTCGAGCGAAAAATCCGGTGCCATGTCGCCGACGTTGTGCGAGCCGGCGCGCGCAACTTTCCAGAGCGGCTTGAACGGAAACACGACGAACGCGGGCCAGGGAACGTAACGCATAACACTGGCGAAGCGGTCCGGCCCTGAAAGCATCAGGCCGAAGAATGCTGCGGTAAGGACACCGTACACGACGACGAAAACGACGAGGCCCTTAAGAATTTTCTTCACCATGCGCTATTTGCGATACCCGTGATGCGCGACGAGCTTGCCGCGCGAGCGATGCCCTTCATCCGAAACGGCGGGAACACCTGAAGCCGTGATCCAGCGATTGTAAAAATTGAACAAAGCACAGACCGTAATTGTGTAGAAAATCGCGTCGTCGGTCCATCCCAAATCGCGCAAATGTTGCGAATCACCGGCGGTGATGGTGGGCAGCGCGAGCGTGACTTTCGCGACGAAGCGGAGCAGCGCTTTTTCTTTGTCGGGGAGGTCGGAGGAATTCGGATCGTTCAAGACGCGGCGGACGAAATCTTCGTCGCCGTAGAGTTCACCGGCGATCGCGGTGTGGGACTTCATGCAGAACTCGCAGTCATTGAGGCGCGAGGTGTAAGCGGCGATGAGCTCGCGGAGCTTGGGCTCGATGGGAGCGGCGTCATGCATGGCGGAGTGGGTGAAGTTCGCCAGGTGCTCGCTCATTTCGGGGCGAAACGCGAGCAGGTGCCAGATTTTCCAATACTCGCCGCCGGATTTCTGCGCGTTGTGAATGAGGTCTGCGTACGCGCTGGGCTGAGGGTTCTGTTCGACGCCCGGCAGATGCATGGGCTTCATGGCTTGCGAGGTGGTGGGCATGCGTTTTTCCTTCGAGAGCAAACTGCCAGTGATTACAGACGTTATAACGCGGACGAATCACAGTCTCTAGTATTTTCCGATTATTGCGGCGGGGCGCGTCCCGTTAGAAATTACTGCCAATCTCCAAAGCTATGTCTTTGCCACAGTGAAACCTAGGAGCGTATTGATGACGCGAGTTTTTGCTTTCCGCTGCATATTTGTTGCGATTTTGTGCGTTTTTGCGGGGATTTCCGCGAAGGCGCAGGCGCCGACGGGCACGATCAACGGAGGCGTGACGGACCCTGGCGGCGCGGTGGTGACCGGCGCGAATGTGACCGCGACGAACCAGACGACCACAGTGGCGCGCACGACGGTGACGAACTCCGACGGCCTTTACAACTTTCCTGACCTGCCGGCCGGACTGTACACGGTGACGATCAAGGCGACCGGCTTCGCCGAGACGGAATTCAAGGATGTGCAGCTGCTGGTGGGACGCGTGGTGACGGTGGACGCGCAGCTGAAGGTGGCATCGGCGAACGCGAGCGTGACGGTTGGCGACGCTATCGACACGGTGGACCTGACGACGAATACGATTCAGGGCCAGGTGACCTCGACGACGATTCAGAGCATCCCGCTCAACGGCAGAAACTTCCTGGAGCTGGCGTATCTGGTGCCGGGCAACCGGCCGGCGCCAAATTTCGACCCGACGAAGACGAACACGCTGGAAGTAAGTTCGGACGGAAGCGTGGGCCGCGGCGGAAACATCACGGTGGACGGCGGCGACAACAACGACGACGTGGTGGGCGGAACGCTCTCGAACTTCCCGCAGGATTCGATCGCGGAATTCCAGATCGCGACGGCGCAATTTTCGGCGGAAGCAGGACGCTCCGGAACGAGCATCATCAACATTTTAACGAAGTCCGGTACGAACGGCTTTCACGGATCGCTTTTCGACTACGAGCGCAACCGGCATCTAGATGCGCAACCGGGCACACTTTCGGCCGGACAGCCGAAGGCGCCGTTTGACCGCGAACAGTTCGGTGGATCGCTGGGCGGACCTTTCAAGGCGAACAAAGCGTGGTGGTTTGGATCGGCGGAATACCGCAATCAGAATGGCGCAGTGGAAACGGCCGAGCGCGATTTCACCACAGACTCGATTTTGAATACTTTCGCGCCGGCGCCGTTGCGCGATGCGCTGGTATCTTCGCGCGTGGATTTCCAACTGACGCCGCACGACACATTGATGGGCCGGTACTCGTTCAATCGCTCGACGGATACGGCGGGAGCGTCTCCGGCGAGCGCGACGCCTTTCATATCAGATACGGAGCGGCAGAACTCGCTGAACCGGTTCAACACGGCGGTTGCCGGCTGGACGCGGACGATTTCGTCGAACAAAGTGAACAACCTCCTTTTCACGTTCAACACATTCCTGAACAGCATTCCGGAATTTCCGGACAGCTCGCCGACGACGAACCCTCCGGGACTGGCTGCGACGAATGAATTGCTGTTTCCGGATCTCGCGGACGGCGTGAACTTCAACGTGCCGCAGAGCACGCATCTGAACCAGGCGGAATTGCAGGACACGTTTACGTGGTCGCTCGGCAAACACACGCTGCACCTGGGCGGGCAATATGAATATTCGCGCGCGTTTGGCGAGATCAACGTGTTTGGCAGCGGCAGCGTGATTTTGACGTCGGATTTCGGCTTCGCGAATTTGAGTGGTACCGATGGACCTGGCGGACCGACGGACCTGGATATTCCGATTGCGGTGGCGATTCAGAGTGCGGCGCCGGTGCAACCGGTACCGATTCCGAAAATTTCGAACAGCTACATTTCCTTTTTCGCGCAGGACGATTGGCGCGTGACCCGGAAACTCACGTTGAATCTCGGTTTGCGCTGGGATTTCGACACGGATGCGACGGGCACCAGCGGCGCATACGGCCCTTGCCCGAATTTGACCGAGCAACCGACCAATCCGTGCGTGTGGATGGCGAACGTGATCGACCTGCACCACCATCCGGACAAGAAGAATTTCGGGCCGCGAATCGGATTCGCGTACGACCCGTTTGGACAGGGCAAGACGGTGATCCGGGGCGGATACGGAATTTTCTACGACCGGATTGTGTTTGAAGTGCCGGGATACGAACGCGTGCAAGACGATCGCGCGTTGACGATCAATCAGTATGCAGGTTCATCGTGCACTTTCCCTGGCGACCCCGCCCCGCCGGATCTGAACACGTGCTTCGCGCCGATTCCGGGCGTGCAGTTTGCACCGGGCAGCCCGACGCTGGCGAATCCGTTCAGCGGACCGCGGCAGCCGGGCGGCGTGGGAATTATCGTGGTGGATAAGAACACGCACCATCCGATGTTTCAGCAGTGGTCGATCGGATTCCAGCAGCAGTTGGGATCGGACTGGACGCTAAGCGCCGATGGACTCTACCTTTTCGGCCAGCGGATGCTGATGGCGCAATATCTGCGGAGCGCGGGCGGTTCCACTTCGCCGTACATCGCGTGCCCGGGCAGCAACATTCCTTGCACGGTGACCGATCCGCTGACGGGAATTTCGGATCAGGTGACGGTGGCTACGTCGAACGGACACTCGTGGTACACGGGCTTGCTGGTGAACCTGCAGCACAGGCCAGTGAAGCTCGGAAAGTTCACCTACCTTTTCAACGCGAGCTACACGCTTTCGAAGACGCTGGACTACTCGGATGACGATCAGGTTCCCTCGTACACGACCGTTGAGAACGTGAACTTGATCGAAGGAACCGTGGGACCGCAGACGGAGAAGGGCTACGCGGCGAGCGACGAACGCCACCGGTTGACGGCGTATGGACAGATTCAGATGCCGTGGGGAATGTCGCTCTCGCCGTTGTACACATTTGGATCGGGAGTGCCGGCGGATCCGATCCTGCCGGATTTGAACCTGAATGGCCAGTCGCTTCCTGCACGCTTGCCGATCCTAGGACGCAATTCGCTGGGACGCAGCGTGAAGAACAGCAACCAGCTGAACACGATCATCAACGAATGGAACGCACTGCCGGCGTGCCCGGCACCGGCTCCGTGCAACGCGGGTGGACCGCTGCAAGATGTGCCGTCGAATATCAACTTCAGCAGCCCGTTTAATTCGCTGGACCTGCGATTCATGAAAGACTTCGCATTCGCTGAGCGCTACCACCTGCAGCTGATCGCGGAGTCGTTCAACTTGTTCAACAGCTTGAACGTTCGCGGCTTCTACAACACAAGCTACTCGGGCCGCAACACTTCGTTGCTGCCGCAGGGGACGAACCCGGGAAACATCGATCCGGGTTTCTGGCAGCCGGCGAGCACAGCGGGAGGGTTCTTCGGGACAGGCGGGCCACGCGCGTTCCAGTTTGCGATACGATTTACTTTCTAACGCTGGACTGGGCGGAGCGAAGCGCTTCGCTTGCGGCGGAAACGGAAATCAAGGAGCAGCACATGGCGCACATCAAATTGGAAGAGGGCGTACCGGGAATTCGCGGACCGATGGTGTTCAGCCCGGAGACGACGAAGCCGATGAGAGAGTTCGTCGACGTGCTGCTCCGCGGACCGCATTCGACGTTGACGGCCGCGGAGCGGGAGATGATTGCGACGTATGTATCGTCCGAGAACGACTGCTACTACTGCCAGCATTCGCACGGGGCGGCAGCCGCCGAGCACTTGAACGGAAATTACGAGCTGATCGATCAAATCAAGCGCGATTACGCGACCGCGCCGGTGAGCGAGAAGCTCAAGGCGCTGTTTGCGGTGGCGAAGAAGGTGCAGACCGGCGGGAAGAACGTGACGACGGCGGATGTGGAAGCGGCGCGCGCGAAGGGCGCGACGGATCGTGATATTCACGATACGGTGCTGATTGCGGCGGCGTTCTGCATGTTTAACCGGTACGTGGATGGGCTGGCGACGTGGCAGCCGGAAGATCCCGAGATGTACAAGACGATGGGGAAAAGGCTTGCGACGACGGGATATTTGACGACGGGTTGGGAGCGGCCGGTGGCGAAGGCGGAAGCGAAGTAACGGCATAAAAGGCAAAAGCAAAGGCCACGTCAAAAGCAAAATCAAAGCCGAAGAGGGGGCCTTCGCTTCGCTCAGGATGACGCGGCTTGTGAGGCGAGCCGCGCTGAAAAGCAAAAGCAACTGCAACTTCCACCGAGAACTGCGATTGCCACAGCGAAGTAAACTTGCCGCGAGCATTTGGAGGCGTAGCGATGGCGCATATTAATTTGCCGGAAGGGATTCCTGGAATTTTGGGGCCGATGGCGTTCAGCCCGGAGACGGCGGTGCCGCTGAATGCGCTGGCGGAGGTGCTGCTGCGCGCGCCGAATTCCCTTTCGCAGGGCGACCGCGAAATGATCGCGGCGTATGTGTCGTCGCAGAACGACTGTTTCTTCTGCCAGTCCGTGCACGGAGCGGCGGCGGCGCACTACTGGGGCGACAAAGAAGATCTGGTGAGGGATTTGAAGCGCGATTTCGAATCGGGACCGGTGTCACCGAAGCTGAAGGCGCTACTGGCGATCGCGGGCAAAGTGCAGAAGGGCGGGAAGAACGTGACGGCGGCGGACGTGGAGCGCGCGCGGAAAGAAGGCGCGACGGACAAAGAAATTCACGACACGGTGTTGATCGCGGCGGCGTTTTGCATGTTCAACCGCTACGTGGATGGCCTCGCTACCTTTGCGCCGACCGATCCCGAGCGCTACCGCGAGAGCGGCAAGCGAATCGCGGCCGAAGGCTACATCCACTCCACCGATCACCTGCCGAAGCTCGCGCACGGATAGTTTGCGCGACTGCGCGATTACAGGTGAACCCACAAAAAGTGCGCGAGCGCGAACGGCACGTAGAGCGACGCCGCGCAACCTGCAACCACGGTAACGAGTAAAAACAGAGGCGGAGCCCAGTGCGGTTTCTCTTCCATAGTTGTATCCCCCAAAGTCGATCCCAACTACATATATAAGGATGGACGAAATTGGACGGATGTCCCGCTCAACGTTTCGATAGGTCCTATTTCATGTGGTTATCGAAGCGGGCGGGGGCGGGCGGGGCGCGTGTTCGATGGAATTTCGCTTCGTGTTTGTGGGGGCGCTCTGCGGATGATGCGCGATCAGGACATCGCGTATTCGGCGCGATATTGCTGGAGGACGGCGTGCTGCATGCCGCGCTGCGCTTCGGGATTTTTCATGAAGGTATTCCAAACGAATCGGCTGCGCGCATTTTCGGCCATGAGAAGGATGATGCCGGTGTCGATGCCGATCACATCTTCGTCGTACCAATTCTGGAGCGGATTGAAGGCATCGACGAAACCGTAACGCGACCAAGCGCGCGCGCCATAACGGGATTTGATGTTGTGCAGCACTGGCAGCGTGGCGTGCGGGAGAAATGCAACGGAGCCGCCGGCGGCGCAGGGAGCGATGGTGCCGTCGAGATGGCCGACGACGGGAGGGCCGCCCCAAATTTCGTAGCCGTTCGGCGAGTCGGACGCGGTGACGCCCCAGAGTTCTTCAGAGAAATCAGGAAATTCCTTGCGGAGGCTGAGGCAGAAAAGACGGTGCACGTCTGTGGCGACGGCGGAGTTGGTGAAGTAGTCGCAATATTTATCGCGGCGGTCGCGGAAATCGAACCAAGCGTGCGAGAACTGGTGCGCGAAGAGCGGCGCGAACGTGCCGATGTACTTGATGCCTTCGAATTCGAAGGTGGGGCGATTCCACGCGTCCCAAGTTTCATTGGGAAACGGATGCGTGGACGAACCGAGGCCGAGAAGGTAGATGGCCATCATTTCGCTGTAGCTCGACCAGGTGAACGGAATGAATCCGGTTTCAGGCACCCAGCCGTGCGAGGCGACGCGGCCATTTTGCAGGAGCCACTGCCAGTCGACGCGATTGTAGATTTTTGTGGCGAGGTCGGTGATTTCGTCGTCGTTGAAATATTGGCGGCAGGTGAGGACGCCGCACATGAGCAGCGCGGTATCGATCGATGAGATCTCAGATTTGAACTGCGAGTAGCGATCGCCGGTGCGGTAGTTCACGAAGTGGTAGAAGAAGCCGTGCTGCTGCTGGAGTTTCGTCCAGTAGAAACGCAGAGCGACTCGGACGCGATCGCGCGCGACAGCTTCGTCGATGTAGCCGCGCATCGCGCCGATGCACATCGCCGTAAGCCCGAAGGCGCTGGCGCCGGTGCTACCGACGACGCGGGGATCGTCGGCGCCGTTGGCAAAGCAGCGATCGCGCACAATGCCCGTGTGCGGGTCCATCTGTTCCCAGAAAAAAGTGAAACTGGCGCGCTCGATTTCGTCGAGCAGGTGGAGATCGTCGTGCGAATCGACGAGCAGGCCGATGAGCTTGGGATTCGGCGGAGGATGGACGGGTGGGCGAGCGAGCGCGAGATGCGCGAAGGGGCCGAGCGAAGCCGTGCACGCAGCGCCGAGGGCACCGATGCCGAACAACGCTTCTCGCCGGGTGAGAAGCCGTGAAGTCATCGTCGAAACTTTCGATCCGTAGCTGATTTAGACGCAGGAGAGGACGAAGGGTCGTCTCGAAGCGCCTGGCCTAATCGATTAAGTAAAGACTATCGGAAAGTTCCCGAAAATTTCAACGGAGAATTGGGAGGGCTGTGCCGGATTGGGGCGGCGGTTTCGCTTTTTATTTTTGTGGCGAAGTAGGGGCCGGCGCGGTGGTATCTGGCACGGGCTGGAAACCGATTTTTGTAAGCATCGGCTGGATTTCGGGATTGGACATGAAGAGTTTCCAGATTAATCCGGTGCGGTAATTCTCGGTCATCACTACGATCGGCGCCTGATTGAGACCCATATAGATCGGCGCGAACCAGTTCTGATCCATGTTGAAGGCGTCGCGCGGACCGTACGCGCCCCAAAGGCGGTCGCCCAAGTCGCGGTAAAAATGTTTGAAGGCGAGCATGGAGAAATCGGGCGTGTAGGGAAACGACGAGAGCGCGCCGGTGGGAGTCATCGTGCCGACGTCGTCATCTTTATCTGGAGCGTTGGGAACGTAGCCTTCGGGGCCGTCACTGGCGGTGAGTCCCCACGAATCGGGGCCGTAGCCTTTGTGCTTTTCCGGATTTTCGATGCACCATGCGCGATTGATGAGCGCGAGATTGCGATTGTTCTCAAAATAGTCGACGTATTTGTCGTGAAGGCCGCGAGGATCGAAAGCCATGTAGGAATAGTGCGTGAAGAAAAGCGGGTTGCCGTATTTAGTGGCGACATCGAGCTTGATGCCGAAATAAGTGTGGCCGTCGAGGAAATCGTTTTTCGGATTGTTCGCGGCGTTGTCGGTCCAGCCGGTGTAGTAAAGGCCGGGCGCGACGGAGTGCGTGGGCGACGCGACGGCGAGCAAGTAGGTGATCATGATTTCGTTGAAGCCGGTGAGGCGATGGTTAATCTGCCAATTCCAATCGGGAGACCAATGCCAGAAAAGCGCGTCGCTTTGCGGCGTGCGCTGATACCAATCCCACTCGACGGTTTCCCAAAGTTTCGAGATGCGCGCGTGGAGAGCTTGTTCGGGCGCGTCGGCGTGGCTGTAATACTGGCGCGCGACGAGCAGGCCTTGCATGAGGAACGCGGTTTCGACCAGGTCACCGCCGTCGTCAAACATTCCGAAGACGGGTAGCGTGGCGGCGGTCTGATCGTTCATGAAGTGCGACCACGCGCCGTGATAGCGCGGCGCTTTTTCGAGGAAGGTGACGATTTTTTCGAGGCGCTCGCGGCCTTCGTCGCGCGTGACGAATCCGCGATCGACGCCGGTGATGAGCGCCATGATACCGAAGCCGCTGGCGCCCGTTGCGACGATGCGATCGTTGCCGGGAATATTTTCGCGGGACATGCCGGACTTCGGACCGGCTTGGTCCCAGTAATAGTGGAAGCATTCTTCCTGGAGCATGGTGAGGAGTTCGTCGTCCGTCATCGCGTGAGTGGCTGCGTTGGCGGCGGCAGACATTGCGGACGTGCGGCCGTCCCAGGATTGAGCGGCGACTTTGTAAGAGGCGTTGACGCCGACTTTGCCGAGGTAATCGGCGTAGCGGTGGATGCCGGGCTCCTGAATGCCGACGGGATCGTAGTGGTTTCCGTCGAGCGAACGGTAAATCACGTAATGCTGCAGGCTGGCGGATTCGGTGGCGTTCCATGCGACGTCCACGTGACGCTCGAAACCTTTCGCGGAGACTTGCTGCGGCGGCGCGATCGGCGCGAGTGGAGTTTTCGTCTCGGTGGGCGAGTTGATTTGGATGTCGTCGAGGATCAGCGTGTGCGGCGCGTTGTCGGAGGTGCCTTGGCTGAGGACCAGCGCCTGCAGGCGGTGCGGATCGAGTTTGCGGATCGAGGCGGCGGTGAATTGCGTAAGCAGGATGTCCACGCGCGTCCATTTTTTCGCGGGGATGCCGTGAATGAGAGTCGCGAGAGGGATTGGCTTTGAGAAGCCGTCGTCGGTGTCTGCGATGCGAACGAGAGGCAAATCGGCGGCGGCGATGGCTTCGGGCGAGTAGAGCCAGAAGGTAAGCGTCGAGCCTTCGAATTCGTGTTCGCGATTGCGGAAATGCTTGACGTGAACTTCGGCCGTCCAGTTCCCTTCTTGTTTCGAATTCCACTCGATGCGCAGAGCGTTGGGCGGCGTGTGAACGACGTCGCGCTCGACGGGCAGACGGTCGTTGAGCAGGACGAGCGTGCTCGGCGAGGTCTGGGTGCCGGAGCTATAGAAATAATTGTCGGGCGCGAGGCTGTTGTCGAAGAAGACGTGGTGGTAGTAGTGCGTGTCCGCGAAGGTAGCGCTCGCGAGGGCGAGCACGACGAGTGCGGCGAATGCGATTGTGAGTTGACTACGTACCGGGTGCGGGCGCGACTTTGGGACGAAATGGTTCGAGGGGCTGGGCATTTGGGTTCTCGGCGACGGCCGGACAGCTTTGGGGCTCCCTATCGGGCCGGAACGGGGCCGGCCGGCCGGTCCACCCCGGCTTGGAACAGACAGTGTGGCACAGAAGTCACATCGAAAACACGAATCGTTGACAGTGAAAAACCGGATGATTATACTCGCGAAACCGCGTACTTAAGCGATTTAGTTGGCGATGGGGAGAGTCCTAGAATCAACCGCCGCCGACTCAACGGAGCAACAAATGAAGGCAAGAATTTGGGGGTGGGTTGTTGTCGTAGTGTGCTTCGCATTTTTCCTTCCAGCTGCACAAGCGCAGTACCGAGCAGGTCTTCAGGGAACAGTTCTCGATCCGCAAGGTAGCGTGGTTTCTGGCGCGACTGTGACGCTCGTTAATCCCGAAACGAACAAGACCGTCGTAGTGACGACGGGCAGCGACGGGACCTACGCAATCACGAACCTGCCACCGGGTCCGTATTCACTGACGGTGGAGAAACAAGGGTTCTCGAAGAAAATTTTGGCGAACGTGCAGATTGCTGGTGAACAGATTCAGTCGATCAACATCAACCTCGAGGTTGGCCAAGTATCGCAGTCGGTGACCGTGGCTGGCGATTCGACGCCGGCGATCGACACTGAAACCGGGCAGATAAGCGGCACGCTCGGTGCGAACGAAGTTCAAAAACTTCCTTCTCTTGGCCGCGATCCATTTCAGCTGTTGCGGCTCGCACCAGGCGTCTTCGGTGACGCGGCGCATGACAACGGCGGCGGTTCGGCGGATACGCCGGGTAGCGCCGGGCCGGGTGGCTCGAGCGCAACAAGCAGCATTTTCCAAACGGAAAACCAAGTTCAGATCAACGCGAACGGCCAACGCAACGACGGCAACAACTTCCAGGTGGATGGCGTGAGCGTAAACAGTTTGGACTGGGGCGGTGCGGCAATCATCACGCCGAACGAAGAATCGGTGAAAGAAGTCCGTATCACTGCGAACTCGTACGACGCGGAATACGGACGCGGCAACGGTGCGCAGGTGGAAGTGGTGTCGCAGAGCGGCAGCAACAGCTTCCACGGCAGCGCATTCATCAAACTCGATCGGCCCGGCCTCGACGCGTATCAGCCGTGGAATGGTCCCGGCAGTCCTTCTCCGGTGCAACGCGTGAGCAACCGATTCAATCAAATGGGCGGCAGCATCGGCGGCCCGATCATTAAAAACAAACTGTTTGCGTTCTTTTCCTACGAAACACTTCGCGACGACTCAGTATCGACGGGAACGGAGTGGGTGGAAACTCCGCAATTTCTGTCGGCGGTGGCCGGACTTACGGGCAACATTTCGAGCATCTATGGAGCGTTCCCCGGCGAAGGCGCGTCTTACAGCTCTGTCGTCAGCGGCATTTCTTGCGCCACGGCGAATTTCCCTTCTACGAATTGCCAACAAGTTGGGAATGGTCTGGATATCGGGTCGTTTTCGACGGTACCCCGGGGGACGCCGGACCCCACTTTCGGCAACGTTGCCGGCGGTACGCCGTACGGCGTAGGCGGCGGCCTCGACGGAGTTGCCGACATTCAGTTCGTCAACACCGTTAACCCGACGAATCAGGACTACACCCAATACAACGGACGCCTTGATTTTCAGGCGACCAATCACGATCTGTTCACGTTCAGCATCTACTGGGTACCGACTACTCAAACGCAATACAACGGGCTGCCTCGTTCGGCCAATCTGTGGAATCACGATGCGCTGAACTATTCTGAGTCGCTAATGTGGTCGCACACATTCGGCCCGAACTGGGTGAACGAAGCGCGCTTCAACGTCGGCCGCTGGTACTACAACGAACTGAACACCAACCCGCAAGCACCGTTCGGTCTTCCACAGGACGGCATCAACGGAACGGGCAACGTAAGCGGTATTCAATACGGCGCTCCAGGCCCCAACGTGCTGTACAAAACCGGATACAACATCCGCGATATCGCCACGTGGGTGCACGGAACTCACGCGTCGAAGTTCGGCATTGACCTGTACAAAGAGCAGAACACCCAGACACAAGACGGAGGCGCGAGGCCGAGCTACAACTTCAATAACCTGTGGGACTTCGCGAACGATGCACCGTCGTCTGAATATGGGCAGTTCAATCCGACGACAGGCGTTCCGACGAGCCTAACCAGCTACGTACGCGACAACGACTACGCACTGTTCTTCCAGGACGACTGGAAGATCAAGCCGAACTTCACGATCAACCTCGGGCTTCGATACGAGTACTTCGGGCCGTTTCACGAAAAGTATAACAACCTCTATGTGCCAATCCTCGGGCAGGCTCCGAACCAACTGACCGATCTAGTGCAGCGCGCCGGAGGCAACTTATACAAAGCGAGCAAGGGTGACTTCGGCCCGATGATCGGTTTTGCGTGGAGTCCGAACGGAGTTCTCGGCCACGACTTCCAAAGCAAGCTGGTGGTTCGCGGCGGATTCGGAATCGGGTACAACCGCACCGAAAACGGCCCGACGCTCGGCGCTTTGACGAACCCATCGCCGGTGTTTTCCGCGGGCCCGCTGTTCGGTTCGAACATCCTCTACGCCGTTCCAGCCGACCCGAAGCAATTCGCTCCGTATCCGGCTAACCCGAATGCGGTCTCGACGTTCGATCCGACGACCAATTTGCCGGTGGGCGGCGCTCCGATTTCGCTGGAAGTGTTCCCGCGAAACCTGACGACGCCTTACACCTACCGTTATTCGCTTGAGACGCAGTACGATCTTGGGCACAGCTTGGTGGCAACCGTCGGTTATCAGGGCAGCAATACGCACCACTTGCTCCGCTGGGACTACGACGGACAGGTTGTATTCCCGATCCAGAACCCGCAAATTCAGGGCGTGAACTACTTCAACGACGACGTCGATTCGAACTACAACGCGTTGCTGACTGAACTCCAGAAACGGTTCTCACACGGCTTCCAGATCGACGCGCAATATACCTGGAGCCGCGCGATGGACGAAGCTTCGAACAACTACTACTTCGACCAATTTCCCTTCAATGCTGCGGCTGCGTACGGACCGTCGGACTTCGATGTGCGCAACGCATTCAAGCTATGGGGCATCTGGTCGCCGGTTTTCTTCTCGGAAGGCTGGAAGCACAAGGTAATCGACGGTTGGACGATGAGCGGAATCTGGAACGTCCACTCGGGCTTCCCGTGGACGCCGTACTACCAGGTGCAGACCGACGCATCGTCCACAGGATGCGGTCTTGTGTTTGAAAACAGCGGTTATTGCCAAGTCCGGCCAGCTGCGTACAACGGCGGCGCGGGCACGGACTACGGCAACAACACATTCAAACAGCCGTTTGGCAACTTCCCGAATGGCCCAGCGAGCTACTTCACGCCTCCGGACCTTTCAAACACGGGCGTCCCCCCGACTCCTGGAGTGGGGCGCAATTCGTTCCGCGGGCCGCGCTATTCTTCGGTAGACTTCACTCTGTCCAAGACGTTCGGCCTGCCAAACACCAGAATCCTTGGCGAAAACGCAGGCCTCGAAATACGCGCCAACTTCTACAACCTGTTTAATCAACTAAACATCGCGCCACTTAACAACGGGCAGGAGATCGGTTTGATCGAGCTGCAGACGAATGGCACGCAGATCAACCCGACGGGCGGAAACTCCACTTTCGGCCAAGGCCAGAACGGCCTCGCCGGACGCGTGATCGAGGCACAAGCGCGTTTCAGCTTCTAAAGCTGAGACGCAGTTCGGTAGCTTACGGAGGGCACGAGAATTTTTCGTGCCCTCTTTTTTTTGCGCGTGGTTTTTTGTCCGCAGCGGGAGGCGCGCGCAGTGGTGGCGAAGCGGGTAACTTGTACGGGGTGGTGCGTTGTGCGAGGATAGGCCGCAACGGACGATGGGACGGACACGCCAAGTGAAAAATGCCGGACCTGCCAGGGCGCCGGAGCACGTGACGCTAAAAGATCTGGCGCAGACGCTGAATCTTTCGTCGGCGACGGTATCGATGGTGATCAATTCGGCGCCGGCGGCGCGCTCGATCCCCGCCAAGACGCAGGAGCGCGTGTGGGAAGCCGCGCGGAAGCTCAATTACAAACCGAATTTCATGGCGAAGTCGCTGCGGCAGAAGCGCAGCTATACGATCGGCGTGATCGTGCCGGAAATCAGCGAAGGCTACGAGGCGCTGGTGCTTTCGGGCATCGAAGACTTCCTGCTGCAGGCTGGATTTTTTTACTACGTGGTGAGCCACCGGCACCGGCGCGAGCTGATCGAGGAGTACGTGAAACTGCTGCAGCGGCGCGCGGTGGAGGGAATGATCGCCGTCGATACGGCGTGCCCTGAAAATAAATTGATGCACGTGGTTGCGGTTTCCGGGCACGAAGATGTGCCGGGCACGACGAACATTATTTTGGATCACGAGCTGGCGGCGAAGCTGGCACTGGAACATCTGGCGGAGCTTGGGCATCGCGAGATCGCGTTCATCAAAGGACAGGCGTTCAGCTCGGATACTGCGGTACGCGCGAAAGCGGTGACGCACTCGGCGAAGAAGCTGGGGTTGCGAGTGAACGAGGCGCTGGTGGCGCAGCTGGAAGGCGAGAACCCTTCGCCGGAGCTGGGTTACGTGGCGACGCGGAAGCTGCTGGCGACCGGACTGCCGTTCACGGCGCTATTTGCGTTCAACGACATTTCGGCGATCGGCGCGATCAAGGCGCTGAGCGAAGCTGGGATCAGCGTGCCGAAGGATGTGTCTGTGGTGGGATTCGACGACGTGCAGAGCGCGGCGTATCAGAATCCTGCGCTGACGACGGTGCGGCAGCCGCTGCGGGACATGGGCGCGCTTGCGGCGAAGACGCTGCTGAACCGGATCAGCCTGGATTTCAACGCGCCGTATCCGAAGTCGATTGTGGTGAAGCCGGAGCTGGTGGTGCGAACGAGCACGGCGCCGGCGCGGAAACTTTCGTAACTCTTCTTGCGCGTGCCGGACGCGCAATTCCCTACCGGCCTTTTCAACGCAACTCGCTAGCGAACTTCGATTAGCAGCAGCGCTTCAGGCTCGAGGTGCAGCTGGAGGCGTCCGTTTTTCACGGCGACGTTTTCAGGAGGCGGCAGCTGGGCGGCTGCTTTCAGCTGGTCGAGCTGTTCGCGCGTGGGATAAATCGGGCTGCCCATCGCGGCGTAGGCTTTGAGGAGCGAGCCGTGATCGGCGTCGAGGCGGTAGATCGATGCGTGTTTGGCGCGCGACGAATTGATCTGAAGCGTGACGTCTTTCGGTTTGGTTTGGTCACGGACGGTGGCGAGATTCCAAAGCGCGATGGCGAGAGTGCCGTCGGCGCGTTTGGTGGCGAGAATGTCGTCGCCGGTGGCTGAGATTTTCGTGTCGCCGAGCATGTGAAACATTTTGAACGCGTTGAAGGCCGGCTTCGGCAGGTCGTAAGCCGCGATGAGGCCATAGCCGCCGTAGAACGGCTTTTTCACCACGCCCTGCTCTTCGAATACGTCCGAGAAAGTCCAGTAAGACATCATGTCCACTAGACCGCTGCAGTCGCGGATGGTGCCGGCCATCCACGGGCCCATGTAAATGGAGTCGGTGATGTCGGTTTCGTTCATGTAGCTGGCGTTGAACTCGCTCCAAATCAGCGGAAGCGTGGGCTTGGCGGAAGCCTGAATCTGGTCGTGAACTTTTTTCACGGCGCGACAGACCATCTGGGTGCGCGGAATATCTTCGGTGGTGCCGAAGACGTCTTCGGATTTGTCGTTGCCGTACACGTGCGTGGAGACGAAATCGACCGGCACATTTTGCGCGGCAGTGTGCGCGATGAATTTATCTACCCATGCGGCTTGCGCCGTGGCCGGGCCGCCGACGCGAATGCGCGGGCTGACTGACTTCAGAGTTTTCGCGGTCTCATCGTAAAGCTGGTAGTAGGTGGATTCGGCCGGCTTGCCCGCCCAGAAATCGAGATTGGGCTCGTTCCAAACTTCGAAATACCAGGTGGAGACTTCGTCGATGCCGTAGCGCGCGACGAGATGCTCGGCGAATTTGCGCATCAGCGCGTCCCATTTCGCGTAATCCTTCGGCGGCGACGAGATGGGGCGATACCAAAAGGCCTGATGAATATCTTCGGCGGCGAGCTTTTGAGGCATGAAACTCAATTCCACGAACGGGCGGACGCCGTTCTTCAGCAGGCCGTCGTAAATTTCATCCACATAAGAAAAGTTGTAGATGGGATTGCCGGAGGCGTCTTCGTCGTACACGCCGAGTTCGTCGTGAAGGATGGCGTGGAAGCGGACGTACTTAAAATCGGTGACGGCTTTCACGGTGCGCAGATCTTCGCGATAGCTTTCGCGCATGGAAAGGACGGCGCGGCCGGAGCCGAACATTTGTTCCCAATAATGAGGGAACGGCGTGGGTTGCGATGAGGCGTCAACGGTGTCGGTCTCGGTTGCGGGCGCCTGCTGGGCGCGCGATCCGGCAGCGGCGAAGAAGGCGGCGCTTAGGGCGAGGATCGCGAGTAGTTGTCGCGTGAAACGGAATGGCGAATGCGCATTTGTGGCCATTGGGTATTGGGGCGCAACGATTCTTTTTTCGGTCATCGGGTGATGGAGAGCCAGCTTAATCGATTCACTATTGGGTGTTTATGTCTATAGCATCGCCGACGGTGCGGAGTCAAGAATCGGCGCATCTTCTTTATAACATCGTGGGAGGCGGCGGAGGATGTCAAAAGTGGAGCGGGCGGGTGACCAGAGTGGTACATGGCTCCGTTTTGGAGCAGCAACAAATTGCTTGTTTTGCCTTTACTTAAACGATTATTCTGTGAACGCCGGAAGACGTTCCGGCGGTAAGCAGCGTGCGAGGCACGAGCGTTTGTGGAGGGACCCACCCCGTGATTACGGTCGAGGAATCGGTCGATAACCAGAAGGCCCGCATGACGGCGATGGCGCAAAAAGCGGAGGGCCGGAGGCAGCTGCAATTTTCCGCACACTCCCACCGGATCAAATTTCGCTTTGTGGGTGCAGACGGGAACGCGCTGACCGAATGGAGCCGCGACTATCGCGCCCGCGAGATCGCCGAGAAGTCCGATTCGGAAATTGTGCGGATGCTCGATGCGTTTCGCGCGCTCAATTCCCAGCGCCGCAGCGCGCAGTTGGTGTAGATTGGCCTCGCTTGAATTTCCCTCGCGATAATTACGCGGCATGAAACGTTTGACGCGGCTTGTGAATGCGGCCGTGGCGGTGCTGTTGTGTGCAGTGCTTGTGTTTGCGCAGCAGCAATCCTTCCCTGTTACCTCCACGCTTACGCCAACCACGATTGCGGGGCGCCCGGTGGCGCTCGATGCTGGCGGAAAACTGCTGCCGTGGCCGATTCCGGACGACACGGGATACTCGTACTCCGGATATTTTCTGTCGCAGTGGACGATCGTATGGGACCAGTTCAACCGGCAACGCCTTCCTTATTATTACTGCTGCTTCGATTTCGACCGCACCACGTTTGAGCTGACTCCCGACAAAAATTGGGTGAATTCGACGGGATACCTGCGCTCGATGATGGAAGGCTTCATCGAGCGGCTGTATCCATACACGGGCGACGCGAGGACGCTCGTGTTTCTGGAGAATTTCTTCGACTACGAACTGGAGAACGGGCTGACGCCGGAGGGTTACGCCTGGTCGCGCGTGCCGTATCCTTCGGCGAATCCGGGAAGTGCGCGCTACTCAGGGTGGAGCAGCCACGGTGAGGATTACGTGGAGCCGCACGTGGTCGGCGAGGACGGCTACGCGTATCTGCGGCTCTATGAGATCACCGGGAACACGAAATATTTGGAGGAGGCGGAGCGCTGCGCCGACGCGCTGGTGAAGAATTACAAAACGGGCGACGAGAAGAATTCACCGTGGCCGGATCGGTGCCATGCGCACGACTGCAGTTTGCAGGGCGGGACAGGAATGTTTCCGTATTCGGCGAATGTAGTGGAGCCAATCATGCTGTTTGATGAGCTGATGCGCATCGGACAGGGCGATGTGGCGGGATACAAGCGCGTTCGCGCGGGCTGTTGGGAATGGCTGATGAAATATCCGATGCGGAACAACGTGTGGGTCGGATATTTCGAAGATGTGCCAGGCGGCATGGAGAACATGAACCAGGTGATTCCGCTGGAGTTTGCGCGGTACATCCTGCTGCATCCGGAGAAGGATCCGCAGTGGCGCGAACATGCGCGCGACCTGATCGCATGGGTGAAGACGACGCCGAAGTGGCCGAAATACGAAGTGCACGGCGCGACGGTGACGACCGAACAAGGCGACGGAAAACAATTCTGCTGCAACGAGCCGAATCAGTGTTGCGACAGCCACAGCGCGCGGCTGGCTGCGGCGGAAGCGCTGTACTACGCGAAGACGGGCGACGAGGCTTACAAACAGGCGGCGTATCGGACGTACAACTGGGTTTCGTATTTTCAGGGGTTGCCGGCGGGCGCCCATGCGCCGTATTCGGGCCAGTGGTGGTTCACGGACGAATTCTCGGACGGGCCGCGACGGATGATGGACGCGTTTTGGGCGGTGCCGGAATGGTCGCCGAAGGGTGAGTCGCACCTGCTCGGATCATCCTCCGTCGTGACAAGGATCACGTACGGGAGCGGGGCGGTGACGTATTCGACGTTTGATAGCGACTCGACCGATGTGCTGCATTTGGATTTTGCGCCGGCCGCGGTACGCGTGGGCGGGCGAGCGATCACGACGTCGAAGGATTTGGCGCGCGAGGGATTTACGTTCGATGCGGCGACGGGCGTGCTACGTATCCGGCATATGGCTTCGCGGGAGGTGGATGTGCAGGGCGACGGCGGCGCGATTCCGCCAATGTTTGTGACGTTCGACGATCCGCATGAGGCGGCGGGGACGGCGCTCGTCGGGCAATACCCTTCTGGCGTGATTGATTGGGGCGATGGTGCGTGGCAGATCGAGACGCCGTTCGGGAAGTTTGGGACTTTCACTGTGCTGCTGAAGGATCGCGGCGCGACGCACGCTGCGTTTAAGTTTTATGCGCCGCGGATTTTCCTGGGGATCGATGCTTACAACGATGGCGACGCGGACGCGACTGTGACGATCCGGTCGGCGGAGACGAGCGATGTGGTGGTGACGCTGAAGCCGAAGGAGCTGCGGCGAATCCGGACTTTGTGGAATGTGCCGAGTTCGGCGGTGACATTCAACCTTGTGAACGGGCAAGGCCTGCGTTTCGACAATCTTGCTTACGCTTATCCGCAGTGACGCGCCGTGACAATTTCGCGCCGCGATGATTCGCGCGACGCCCTAGCGAACTTCAAATTTGTAGTTCCCTGATCCGACCTCCACGACATCCGATCCAGCCGATTCCACCGGCTTCACTGGCTTGCCGGATTCGAGAATTTTTGCATTGGCGATGTGCGGCAAATAGACTTTCGCGGCAGTGTTCGCCGGAATCTGTACGTTCAAGGTGAACGGACCGTCCTTCGTCCCTTTCCAGTCGCTGACAATCTTGCCGTACACGGAATCGTATTCGCCGCGAGCCTGAGTGATGCGGTCGTCGAGGCGCGGATGAATCACGACTTGGTGGAAAGCGGGCGAGGTGGAAGTGGTGTCGATGCCCGCGACATACCGGTAAGCCCAGGCGACGACGGAGCCGAAGGCGTAGTGATTGTAGGAATTCATCGCAGGATCACCGGTGTCTCCATTCCAACGTTCCCACCACGTGGTGGCGCCTTTCGAAAGCATGTAACCCCACGACGGATAGGTTTCATTCAGCAGAAGTTGATACGCGAGGTCGGTGTGGCCGTGATCGGCAAGGGCGAAAAGGAGAAACGGGGTAGAAAGAAAGCCGGTGGAGAGATGGTTGTTTTTGGCGGCGATAGCTTTCGCGAGATTATCCGCGAGCACCGGTTCGAGCTTTTCGGGAGCCAAGTGTGCGTAGAGGGTGAGCACGTAAGCGGCTTGCGTGCCGCTGAGAACATCGCCATTTTCTTTGACGAAGGCTTTTTGGAACGCGGCGCGAATGTTGGCGTTGAGGTCGTCGTATTTTTTCGCGTCGTCGGGCTTGCCGAGCGCGGTAGCCATGCGCGACATCATTTGCGCGCTGAGCGCCCAGTAGGACGTGTCGATCAGGAGCTTAGAGGTGTTTTGGTCGGGCGCGAGCCAGTCGGCGAAGTCGAATGCGACGGCGTTTTTGCGGAGATAGTCGGGATTATTTTTGAGAATGAAATCCATGTAGCGCTGCATCGCGGGCCAACTGTCGCGGAGGATTGCGACGTCTCCATATTGCAGCCACGTGGTGTACGGAACGATCACTCCGGCATCGGCCCAGCCGGGGGCGCCATCGGTGCGAAGGCCGAGGCCAAGATCGGGAAGTGTGTCGGGCGAGACGTTGGTGAATGCGCCGGCCGGATTTTGCGCGTCGGTGACGTCGTTCATCCATTTCTCGGCGAAGGCATCGACGTCGAAATTGTAAGTGCCGGTGCGCCAGAAGACTCCGGCGTCGCCCATCCAGCCGAGGCGCTCGTCGCGCTGCGGGCAGTCTGTGGGGACGCTGAGAAAATTTCCGCGCTGGCCCCAGATGCCGATGGACCACATGCGATTGACGAGATCGCTGGACGTGGTGAGTTTTGCAGTGGGCTCGCCGGAAACGCTGCTCACGACTTCGCCGGTGATGGAGTCGATCGACGGCGTGCCGGGAAAGCCTGTGACCTCGACGTAGCGAAAACCGTGGAAGGTGAAACGCGGCTCATAGATTTCGGTGCCGCGGCCGTTGAGGACGTAGATGTCCGTGGCGGCGGCGTTGCGAAGATTGTCTGTGTAGATCGAGCCGTCGGGGCTGAGGCGCTCTGCAAATCTGAGCCGGATGCGCGTGCCAGCGGCGCCGGAAACGCGAAGGCGCGCCCAGCCGACCATATTCTGGCCGAGGTCGAAGACGTACGAGTTGCCAGATTGGGGCGTTACGGATTTGGGTTTCAGTTCCGAAGTGATTTGCGGCGGTGCATCGATTTCGCCGGTGAGCAAAGCTGAAGAATCCGCGCCGACTTTGACGGGCGACCATTTTGTGGAGTCGAACTGCGGCTTGCTCCAGCCGGATTGTTCGAGACGCGCGTCGTACTCTTCGCCGTCATAAATCGAGGAGCGCAGGATCGGCGATTGCGCAGCGGACCAAGAATCGTCGGTGAGGACCGTGGCGCTGGTGCCGTCTTTGTAGAGCAATTCGAGCTGCGCGCGGAGGCGGTCTGGACCTTTATAGAAGCGCGCGCCGGCCCAGGTGAGCGGACTTGCGAACCAGCCGTCGCCGAGCACGGCGCCGATTGCGTTGACACCTTGTGTGATTGAGGGCGTGACGTCGTACACCTGATAGAGGACGCGTTTGTTGAAATCGGTGAAGCCGGGGGTGAGGACGGTTTCGCCGGCCTGGGCGCCGTTGATGTAAGCGCGGTAATTGCCAAGCGCGGTGACGTAAAGGCGCGCGGACGCGATGGGTTTCTCAACGTGGAACTCTTTGCGGAGCAGCGCCGCGGGCTGCGGCAATGGGCCGGGGTCTGCGCCCATGCGAGCGTCGCCGAGGTCCGCGACCACAGCGGCGGGCTGGCTTTGACTCGCGCCGGCGGCGGCGCTGGTGGAGAGCTGGACTTGCCAGGATGCGTCGCTGCCGATGCGCTCGAGCGAGCCGTCTGGCTTCCAGATTTTCAAAAGAGCGGCGAGGGCGGCGGGACGATTTTTCGCTCCGGGGCGGCGCGCGGCGGCCGGAATCGCGGTGACGACGGCCTTCACTTCGATGGAATTTTTTCCGGCGACGAGGTAACTCGCTACGTCGAGGCGGTCGAAGCTGGACCAGTCGTGCTTTTTCCCGGCGGTGTGGCCGTTTACGACGAGTGTGTAGTCGCCGGGGAAATAGAGGAAGAAGGCGGCGTTGGCGGGCGGGGTGGAGAGATCGAAGTCGCGATGGAACGTGACGGAGGTTTTGGCGGGGACGTCCATCGCGTCGCTGCCGGTCGCCCAGATCCAGTGAATTGCGGCGCGATCGCCGGCGTCTTCAGGATTTTCCCAGCCGATCCATTTGGCGGGCCAGTTCGCCGGCGACATCAGACCTGTTTCCCAGAAAGCGGGAGCGGCCCAATTAGACGGCTTGTCTTCTACATCCCAGACGCGAACGGTCCAGTAGTAGCGCGTGGTTGGCTTGAGCGCGGGACCGGCGTAGGCGATTGCCACGGATTCGGAGGACGACACTTTGGCGCTGTCCCAGACGTCGGCTTTGCCGGGCGCGAGGAGATCGGCGCGGGTAGCGACGAGGATTTCGTAGGCGGACTGGCGCCAGTTGCGTTCTGCGTTGTCGCTTTGCCAGCTGAGCTCCGGGGCGGCGACATCAAGGCCTAGGGGATTTTCGCGGTAGGCGGTGCGGAGTTTCGTGGGGTTGGCGGAGGTGGGCGATGCGGCGACGCACGCGGACAGCGCCAAGGTGAGTGCGAGAGTGGTGGTGCGGAGGTTCATTTTTGGCGTGCCCCTTGGGTGGATTCGTTGGGGGTGAGTTTGGCACAGACGGAGGCTCTTTTTGTAGGCGTGAAGGGTGATTTTCATTGTCGATTAGAAACGGGGCGGGGCTTTGTTTTGAGTGGGTTACGGGGATTTCTAATCCCTTCCATTGTCGATTAGAAATCGAGCTGACCGATACGAAAGTCAAAGGCTGCCGGGTCAGGGCGCTTCGCTGACCCGCCGTTACAAACACTGGGGCGAAGCGATGCGCGCTAGGCGCGTGATCGGTGCGAGGTGGGGCTGACTTGGGCAGTGCACGTTTGAGAGCGCACTGCGCTCTCTCAGTGTGAACTCGCGGGTGTTCCG
>JABDGF010000010.1:0-52779 GCA_013286165.1 Acidobacteriota bacterium
TAACGTTTTGCTTCGAATTGGCGCCCGGTCTCCATCAATACAAGTCCGCGGTAAAGGTCGATCAACCAAGGCCAGACTTGATTTTTCTCGCGCACAAAAATCGCGCGAGCTTTTCGGAAAAGCTCCAGCGCGGGAATTGCCTGCCCTTGTTGTCCCAGCGCAATCGCTTCGTTCGTAATCGATTTCGCTTCCTCGTAGCCCATCCCGAGGGCATTAAATCGGGTGAACGACTCGCGGGCAGTGTCCGCGGCTGCCTTACTCAGGTTGAGTTCAAGGTAGATTTCGGAGAGATCGAGATAGCATAGGCTCAGGACGTGCGCGTCGCCGTTGAGTTCGCAGGCGGTGCGAGTCTCACGAAGCATCTGGATGGCGCGGCCATATTCTCCGCGCAGGTAGTATAGGTAGGCGATGTTGTAGTCGGTCTGGGTGAGAAGGATGGGCAACTTATATTTGACGCACAGGCGGCGAGCGGTTTTGTAGGTAGAGAGCGCTCGGGGAAAATCGTTCAAGCTGATCAGGCTGACCGCCATGTTATTCAGGACGACGGCAAGACCTTCGCTATCTTTCAAGGGGACAAGCAGGCGATACGCCTTGTCGTAGCAGGCTAAGGCTTCTTCAAACCGGTCCTGCCGGTGAAAAACATTTCCAAGATTGATCTGAACGTGGCCGAGGCGTTTTTTGTCGCGTAGAACACGGAAGATTTTCTTTGCTTCGGCGGCATATTGAAAAGCTTTGTCATACTCCCCAAGCAAGAGCGAAGGCTGAATCAGTGCGTTCAGCGTGCGCGCGAGTTCGGACTTGTTGCCGATTTTCTTCCACTGTTCCAATGCTTGCCCGTGAAGCTCGAGGGCCAGTTTGTTTTCCCCTGTAATGTAGTGGACGTTGGCCTTCGACCGGAGCGCTAACCCGATCGACGATGGGTCATCAATCAGTTGAGCTAACCTCAGCGACGACTGCGCCAACACCAAAGCCTCCGCGGTGTTGATCCGCAGCTTGCTTCGAGTGATCTCCGCAAGAGAAGTAACGGACGCGGGATTGTGGACGCTCTTTGCCGAGGCGATGAGTTCGGTGCGGCTGGCTTCGTCGGGACGCTTCAATATCTCGACGACGAAAGCGTCGAGGCTCGAGGCGGACGCAGACCCGGCTGAAGACAGACGAACCGCCTTCCCTGTCCTTCGCTTTGCGGCTCTGGGTTTCCGCTTAGCGGCTTTCATCAGTTGAAGAGTTTTCCTTTTAGACGCGTCCGCAGGCGGTCGAGACATTGCTGGCGCATGAAACCGATTGAGCCCGTTGAAATTCCCAGGCTGTTGGCAATCGCCTTATAGGGCCGAGATGGTTCCTCGAAGAAAAGCATCTGGACCAGTTGCTGACAGCGCGGAGACATGGCGGCCACGGCTTCGCGGATGCGCTGCTCGGTTTCAGCTTCTTCGACAAGCTTGTCACCGACCGGCGGAACTTCGATTGAATCGACGGGCGATTTTTCCGAATCCGAGCTAACGAGACGCTGGCTTTTGGCTTTCGCGTGGTAGCACTTGTGCGAGGTGACCATGATGATCCACTTCGGTAGCGCTTTCGGCTCGCGAACGTTCTTCAGGTCGGAAAGAAGGTTCATGCAGACTTCCTGAAAAATGTCTGCGGCTTCATCGCGGCTGAATCCGTATTTGATCGGGATAGAAAAAATCAGGTTCTTATACTTATCAACGAGCTCCGCCCAGGCTTCTTCACCGCCCTTAAGGCAATCGGCAACTAGCTCGTCGTCGCCGCGAACCGCTGCTTCTTTTTCTGCGTCGCCGGAGGTCACTGGCACGAATTAGCTCCCTTTTCGTAGAAGTACGTCTGATCCACACCGGCGAGCGCGTACGGTTCGATGATGGCCGGCTGTACGTTTCCAAGATTCTTCTTTGCGGCAAATAGAACATTCGGACTGACGAGCGAGATGAACGGCAGATTTTGTTGTTCGATTTCCTGAACCCGATCGTAGAGAGCCTTGCGCTTCTTGTACGCGACCGTCGTCATCTGTTGGTTCATAAGACGATCGATCTCGGCCTCCCATGGAGTGGCTGGCGAGGCCTCGTTCAGGTGCCAAACGTGCGTCGCACCAGAACTGAGCCAAATGTTCATTTCGGAAGTCGGATCGGCGTCTCCGCTCGTCAATGCCAGCACCGCGGCGTCGTAGTCGAAGGTGTTGAACACGCGATCCAGCAACGCGCGGAATTCCAGCGGCACCACTTGAACGTTCATTCCCAAGTCCCCAAGGTCCTGCTGAACTAACGTCGCGATCTTTGAGCGCGGCTGGCTCGAAACACTCACGGCGATCGTGAAACTGACCGGCGTGCCCTTGGGGTCCTTCAAGTTCCCGTCGCCGTCCCAGGAGTACCCAGCGTCTTTTAGGATTTTGCGAGCTTGGTCGAGAGAACGCGCCGGACGCGGCAGAGATGTGTTGATCCATGCTTTGTCCGCCGGGGTTACGTGCTCCCACAACGGAGTCGCGCGTCCTCCATAAACAAGCCTCACGAGTGCGTCGCGATCGATCGCGGAGGACACGGCCTTGCGGAACCGCACGTCGCCAAACCACGTCTGCTTTCGCTGCACGTCCGGCAAATTCTTTGACGACACATCGTTTAAATTGAAATCGAGAAAATTAAACTCGAGACTCGCTCCCAGATCGTTCAGGCACACATTCGGAGAACTGTTGGCGGAGTTCTTTAGAATGGCGTAGGAAGATGCGCTCATCGGGCTCAGCACATCGGTGTCTCCCGATTCGAATCGCAGCAGCTGCGCGTCTTCGTTTGCCACGAACAGGAAATCGAGTTCCGAAAGATATGGCAGCCGCACGCCAGACTTATCTTGCTTCCAGTAGAACGGATTCCTTTCGAGCGCGATTTGTTGTCCCGGAACGTAGGGCCGGAAACGAAATGGGCCCAGGCCTGCGATGTCGGAGGGGGCCGCATTCAGCGCCCACTGCTTCGCAAGGGTGCCGTCGGCGAGTGACTTTTCTAGTTTGTGGCGCGGCAGCATTGCAACGCTGTCGAAAATCCGTTCGCCTGCGGCGTAGGTGTCCGGCAGCGTGAAGCGAACGGTGTAGGTATCGACCCTTTCAACGGCGATCGGCTTGCCATTGATCGTCAGCAGGTCACGTTGAGGCGAGTGAATCTTCTCGTCCTGATACACGCGGAAACTGAACACCACATCGTCGGCGTCGAATGGCTGGCCGTCCGAGAATCGCAATCCTTCACGAAGCTTGATCGTGATGATCTTTCCGTCGGCGGAGACTTTCCAGGACTTCGCCAGTGCCGGCTCCGTCTTCAGCGACACGCGATTGATGTGAATCAGATCCGCGTGCATCGACGAGAGTACGTCGCGCGAAATCGTGTCGGCCGCCAGAACTGGATTCAGCGTTTTGGGTTCCGATCGAAGTGCGAATACCAGACGCCCGCCGGGATGGCCCACTGGCGAATCTGTTTGAAGTAATTCTTCGTGACTAGTTAGCGCAGCCTGCGAGGATCGGGGTGCGCTTATTTGAAAAATGGCGAATGAAATCGCACACACGCCGAGCGTGGCGCAAACGTGTCGAGGCGATACAGTCCGAGCGCTGACTCCCAAGGATGCTCTCCCACCTTCACATCATAGGCGGTATATCATCCCGCTGAAGGATACTGGTGACCTCGTGGTAGCTAAAGAATAACGGCACTACGGCACAAACGGGCAAAACGAGCCACCAATGCAGTGCTAGCGACTCGTAACGCGCGAGCGGCGCTAGAATGGAACCCCAGCTAGGGATGGGTTCGCCCACGCCAAGTCCTAGAAAAGAAAGGGTCACTTCGGCGATTACGAATTGGGGTATCAGCAGTGCGGCTTGGGTTAGAAGAAGTGAGCCGGTTTGGGGCAGCACGTGGCGGCGAAAGACGTACCACTTGCCGCCGCCTATCACCGAAGCAGCGACCACAAAATCCAGCTCTTGTGCGCTGAGAATTACGCCACGAAAAAGCCGCGCAGGCTTTGCCCATCCAACGAGCGCGACAACGGACAGGAGTATCAGCAACGACACCGACGCGCTGGTACGAAGCGGCAAGATTGCGCGCACGGCAAGCAATAGGTAAAGCCACGGCAGCGCCATGAAAAGCTCGGTGAACCTCATGATCACAACGTCGACCCACCCGCCGAACGTGCCGCACAGAGCACCAACTCCGAGACCGATAAAAAGCGCAACCGCCGCCGCGAGCGTCCCGACTATCAACGAAATGCGTGCCCCATATATGAATCGGGAGAGTTGGTCGCGTCCGTATTCGTCCGTGCCAAAAATAAAAATGCTCGCCGGGCTGGCGACCCCGAATAGGTGCCGACGTCCGGAAAGAATATTCGCGAATTTGTATTTCGCCCCCTGGATGAAAAACTCGAGCGGGTACCGCTGCGATCGAACTTCCTGATAGCTCTCGAGCTCTCCCGGCAGCTCCACGTACCTGTAAACGAACGGACGCAAATGCCAGTGTCCACTTTCGTCCACGACGTGGATTCGCGTCGGAGGGCAGTTCGTGTGCTCGCGATCACTCACCGCAAAGCCGTACGGTGCGAAGAACTCCGCAGCAATCGCGACGAGATAGAAGCTCGCGATGACGGCTACAGAGATGCGGAGCAATGAGAGATGCCGCATGGCTAGCTAAGTCGAATCCGTGGATCGTTCCAATACAGCAGAAGATCCGCGATCAGGTTGCCGACGACCATGAAGAGCGTCGAGAGCAACACGACATCGACGACCACAAACAAATCTCGCGAGTAGATCGACTCCAAAAAAAGCGGCCCGAGCCCCGGCCACTGCATGATCACTTCTACGATCAACGACACACTCAGCAAATAGCCAATCGAAAAGCCCACGAACGGGAAAATCGGATTCGCCGCTGCCGGCGCTGCCAGCCTCCAGATCACTCGCATCCGACGAACGCCGCCCAGTCTCGCGGCTTCGATATACGGAGCACGCAGTACGTCAAGCATCGACGCGCGAATATGTCGGACAAGTACAGGAAGAATCGCGAAAACCAAAATCAGAACGGGTAGGAAAAGATGTCGCATTAGGTCGAGCACCTTTCCTCCGATCGAGAACGCGTCGAAATCCAGCGAAGACATTCCGCCTATCGGCGTGTACTTGAGCCGCAAAGCGACGTATAGCAAGCACAGTGCGAGAAACGGTTCGGGGAGCGAAACAAGCAGCGACGTCGCGAGACCCGTGACACGATCGATCGCGCCATTCGACGTCGCACACCAGATTCCGATCGGAATCGAAATCAACCACGCGAGAATCGTCGCCGTGATCGTCAGCAGGAGCGTATTGCGTGTGGGCGCCCAAATAAATGATCTCACGTCCATACCGTAGGAGAACGAAAACCCCGCATCGCCGTGCAACAACCCCTTAGCCCAGTAGAAGTAGCGCTCCACGATGGGCCGATCAAGCCCGTATCTCGTGCGTTCGGCGGCGATCGTTGCGGAAGACACCCGCGGATTCGTTCGCATCTCGTCAAACGGCTTTCCAGGCGCGAGCGTGAGCAGGAGAAAAGAACAAATCGAGACAGCCAAAAGCAGTACGACGGTGTGCGCAATCCGATGGAAGACGTATTTCATTTTTCGATTTCAAGCGCTCCGCCGCGAGCGTTTCCGATTATCGAGCTACAACATTTCGGCCAGCAAAGATCGCGTCTCCAGGTGCACTGGATTGGTAAACAATGCTGTTCGGTCAGCGTTCTCCACGATTCGCCCCCCGTGCATCACCGCCACCCGGTCGGAAAGTGCCGCGACGCCGAATAGGTCGTGCGAGATGTGCAGGTAGGCCACGCCGAATTGCTCTTGCAGTTCCGCGAGCAGGTTCGAAAGCTGCGCCTTTATCGAAAGGTCCAGCGCCGTTAGTGGCTCATCGAGGATCAGCAGCTCCGGTTCCACCGAGAGCGCTCTCGCGATTGCGACTCTCTGCCGTTGACCGCCGCTCAACTCTGCTGACCGCCGCGTCAGAAAGGAATAGGGCAGTCCAACCGCGTCGACGACACTCCTCGTGCGTTCGCGCCGCGATTGCGCATTGCCAACTCGGTGAATCGCAAGCGGCTCGCTGATAATTTCCTCGACAGTCATCCGTGGGCTCAATGAACTGGCGGAATCCTGAAACACAGCCTGAACTTTCCGCCGAATCGCTTTGCGCGCGGGGCCAGCCGCGTGGAGGTAATCCATTCGAGCGATGAAAATGTCGCCGCTGTCCGGTCGCACAAGACCTACGATGCATTTCACTAGCGTGGACTTGCCCGATCCCGATTTACCCACGATCGAAAGAGTTTCGCCCGCGCGAATCTCAAACGAGATGTCCGCAAGACCCGCCGCAGCCCCAATACCAGCGATTTTGCCAGTCAAACGTTTCTTGTACTGGAAATTCAGATTCGAGACGCGAAGTGCCAGCGCCGCGGCCTCAACGCTCATAAAGCACACACTCCACTTCTCCACGGCCTTCCGTTGAAGCATTTTCTGGGGCTTTCTGCGCGCAAGTGTCCCGCTTCTCCGCGCACCGGGGCGCAAACGAACAACCCGCGAACGATTCGAATGCGTCGGGCGCCGCGCCCGGAATCGAAGCCAATCGCGCCCCCTTCCGATCCTCGTGAACCGAGATGCCCGACTTCGCACATCGCATCAACTCTGCAACGTAGGGGTGAAGCGGAGAATCAAGGACGTTGGCTGTCGGTCCGATCTCGATGAACCGTCCCGCATACATCACTGCTACGCGGTCCGCAAAATTGCGAACGCGCAGAGGATTGTGCGTGATCCACAGAACCGATACACGCCGCTCCGCACGGAGCGAGGAAAACAGTTCGAGAATTTCAGCTTCGGTAACAGTATCCAGTGAGGATGTTACTTCGTCGCAAACTACAATCTCGGGACCACATGCCAAGGCCATCGCGATCGAGAGCCGTTGCTTCTCGCCACCACTCAACTGGTGTGGGTACTTCGCCGCGTAACGCTCGGCGGGCCGTAAACGAACAACCTCCAACAACTCGTGAACACGCCCTGCGATCTGCTGACGTGTCACTCCATGCGCTTGTACGAATTCTGCAAGCTGTGTTCTCGCTCGAAGAAACGGGTTCAGGACAAGCGACGCCTGCTGCCCGATCATCGCTATGCCCCGCGCACCAACGTCCGCGCTAGACCGCGAACCCACACTTCCCCATTGCCCGCCCTTAAACCTCAGTGTTCCGACGCATTGCGCTCCGCCGAGCCTCGCCCCGGCCAGAACCTTGGCGAATGTGGATTTCCCGCTCCCAGACTCGCCAAGAATCGCGATGATCTCGCCTGCCTGGATTGTGAGACTCGCGCCTCGAAGCGCGTGCGAAGGCGCGTGGTCCCGCGTCTGGAACGTCACTTGAATGTTTTCCGCTGTGAGTAAGGCCATCGATCGACCGTCTGGTTCACCTTATCGCGCCGTTCCGGCAGTCCGTAAACTCTTCACCGTTCGTATGTCTTACCGATAACGACACTTCGATGTATTTCCAGGGGTTGAGCTATCGAGTCCGACACATGAAAGGACCGACATAGTTGCCTATCATTTCGGGGCACCGTATCAATTGATAACGGTCAACGGCTCGCATTGTAAGCGAGGTTTTCTAACCGCGATCGCCAAAGCGCCAGCCCAAGCGCGAGTCGGTGCATAGGCAGTTGTTTCATTTCGGAACATCACTGACGAAGAATTCCGATGGTTGGGCAGCGACCAAACTCTTTATTAGAACAGTCCGGTCGTGCAACGAGAGCAGTTTATGCAATCTAAGATTGGCCAAAATAGTCCGCGTTCATCGCGAACGCAAAACGACATTCGATGGACGCGCCACATCATAACTGGCGTGGTTTTTGCCGCCGTGTACTACGGTCTGGATTACACGGCCGTGAATCTTCAGATCGCCCCTGGTGTAAGTGCATGGTATCCGCCTTCCGCGCTATCTCTGGTCTTGCTGTCAGGCATCAGCCTCTGGTACTCGCCCGTCGTTTTTCTCGTTGGAATGATCGCGGAGGTTGTTAATTACCACCAATCTCCGTTTGCGCCTTACACCGTCATCGAAACCGCGGACGTCGCGATCGGCTATCTCGTTGCGGCAGCTATCCTGCGCAAGTATCTGAAGCTCGATCGAATGTTTCACCGCGTCCGAGATTTTGGCTGGTATTTCGGGATCGTCGCTACGGCCGCGTTTTGCGTCGCGGTCCTGGGCGTGGCCATGCTCGAACTATCCAGTCCGGAGTTGCACGTGCCCTACTGGCGGACAGTCTTCAATTGGTGGGTGGGCGACACTGTCGCTCTGGTCAGCGTGGCGCCGTTTCTCTTTCTCTACGTCTTACCGCACCTGCGGCACTGGCTGGGCATTCGCGGCGGCGGCGACACGCGCCAGTGGCTGGATCCCATTCTACCCACGAAACCCTTGAGCGGTTGGCAACGAGTCGTCTTGAGTTCTCAGTTTGCCGTTGCAATCTTCACGCTCTGGCTCGTTTTTGGCACTCGCGTGGGTAATCACTTCGATTTGTTGTACCTCTGTTTCGTTCCCGTCGTCTGGATCGCAGCAAGCGGCGGCGCGCAACGCACAGCCATCGGGCTCATCGTCGTCAATTCCGGTGCTGTCGCTGCGGTCTTACTGATGCACCCGGTTTCATTTTCATTTGGGGAACTCCAGCTGCTGATGCTGGTGATTTCGGTGACCGGTGCCTCGTTAGGCGCGGCGGTTGACGAAAACACCTTCAATGAAACGAAACTCCGAACGAGTACGACACACCTCAACGCGCTGATCGACAACAGCCCTCTCGCAATCGTGTCTTACGACCATGCAGGCCGAGTCACGATGGCAAATCCCGCATTCGAAAAGCTGTTTGGATACCTCCACGCCGAGATCGTCAACAGGCCGCTCGATCGGTTGATTACATCGTCGGAGTTCGAAGCCGAAGCTACCGAAATAATGAAGAGCATGAATTTCGGAGTCTCCGTTCACACCACCACGAAACGGATCCGCCGGACCGGTGAGTTGGTCGTCGTTGAACTCTTCGGTGTGCCGCTCTACGCTGGCGGCGCGGTCAACGGTGGCTATGAAATCTACAAAGACGTCACCGATCAGAAAAAATTGGAAGAGGAACTCGCGCTTTCGCAGAAACTGCAAGCCGTAGGCCGCCTGGCGGGGGGCGTGGCTCATGATTTCAACAATATTCTCGGCGTCGTTCAAGGTTACAGCGAGTACATGGTCGAGCAACTCCCGGCAACCGACCCGATGCGGGAAAGCGCCGAGGAAATCCTGCACTCCGCGCATCGCGGCTCGGGCCTTGTGCGGCAGCTGCTTTCATTCAGCCGCAAACAAGCCATCGAGCAGGTGGTTCTCGATCTGAACGCGGTGATGTCCAGCGTGCAGACTCTCATGACCAGACTGATTGGCGAAGATATCGACCTCAAGGTTCGATTGGCTCCTGAAGTCGGGCGAATCAAAGCGGATCCTGGTCAACTGGAACAAATCATTCTCAACCTCGCCGTTAACGCACGAGACGCAATGCCGCGCGGCGGCGTGATCGAGCTTGAAACATCAAACTGCACCTCAGAGAATCCGGTCACGTCACGCCTGGAGCCGTACGTGATGATGCTGTTCCGAGACTCCGGCGTCGGAATGTCGCAGGAGACTCTGAGCCACATTTTTGAGCCGTTTTTCACCACGAAAGAAAAGGGCAAAGGTACCGGGCTCGGGTTGTCCACCGTTTACGGAATCGTTGAACAGAGCGGCGGTCAGGTTCGCGTGGAGAGCGAATTGGGTCGGGGCACAACCTTCCGAATCTATTTTCCCTGCGTGGATGCGCCGACCGTTGCGCGGCGTCCGGAGGAAACTCACGGCACTACGCTCGGCGGCGCCGAAACCATCTTGCTGGTCGAAGACCAGGAGGAATTTCGGCGCATGATGGCGAACTACCTCACACGCCATGGCTACAACGTCTTGATCGCACGGAACGGCGCGGAAGCGATTCAGATTTCCAGCGCACGCCACGAATCGATCGATCTCCTGTTATCGGACGTCGTCATGCCTGGGATTCGCGGGCCGCTACTGGCCAAGATACTCGCGCAGTCTCGATCGGAAATGGCCGTGCTTTTCATGTCAGGCTACACGGATGGTTCACTCGACGATTCTCTGCAATCGAGGAATGCCTCGGGTAATTCTGGCAGCTATGGATTGATCTCGAAGCCGTTCACCTGGCAAGCACTCGGAACCAGAATTCGCGACGTGCTTGAAACGCCGCGGTTGAAACGGGAGATGAATGTGAGTTTGGGTTTGGACGATCTTGCACCACGGTAAGAAAACGGCCGCTATCTCTTTAAGGAGCTCAAATGCCACGCATTTTGCTGATCGAAGACGACGAACAGATGCGGAAACTCATCAAGCAGCGACTCTCGGACACTTACGAAGTGTTTGACACGGGAGACGGCACCGAAGCGTTGGGACTCGCATTGGAACACCGCCCGGACGTCATACTGCTCGACCTCATGATGCCCCGCTACTCGGGTCTCGAACTCTGCCAGACGCTGTCGTCGGTCGGCCCGACCCAACGCATTCCGATTCTCGTCATCACGGGAGACGCGAACGCCGACACAAAAGCCTACTGCCTGAATCTCGGCGCGTGGGACTACTTCGAAAAGCCCGTTGATTTCGCGCGGCTCAAAACCACCCTGGCTAACATCCTGAAAGCGACTCCACAACCACAAGCCTCAGAAGCAACGGTTCACCTGAAAGTAATCGTCAAACTTCGCGGCACAGGCACACAGGGCAAAGAGTTCGAACTCCTTACCTGGACCGATGAAGTGAGCCCGTCTGGTTTTCTCTGTCGCTGCTCAGTGCCGGTCGCGAAAGAATCCACCGTGGAAGTCTTCGTGACGAGCCGGCAGGGCGAACGCCGCATTGGTGAAGCGGAATTGACGAACATTCAGTGGGAGAACATGCCTTGGCAAGCCTGCCAATTTAAATTCAGCGGCCCCGTCACGGATTGGGTTGTTTAAGCGAGCTAGCGCCGTTTTCCTGCGCCGCGTCCGTGAGCCTTTGCGGCATACAGACCCTGATCCGCTGCCACGATAAGTTGGTCCGTGCTCCGGCCGTGCGACGGGTACGTTGCAGCGCCCGCGCTCACGGAAATACTCGGGGCTTCCGCTTCCGTTGCCAGGCAATCCGCAATTCTCTTCGCTGCGTTCTTCGCCCCGTCCATCGACGTTTCAGGCAGCACGACACAGAATTCGTCTCCGCCGTAACGCGCCGCCAGATCCGTGGACCTGCCCTGCGATCGCAACGCATTCGCAACTCGGCACAGTGCGCGGCTTCCACATAGATGCCCGTGCGTGTCGTTGAGTGTTTTCAGGCCGTCGAGATCCAGCATCACAATCGAAAACGATCGTTTCGTGCGCTCACAGCGCTTGATCTCAAGTTCCATGCAATCGATCAGCCTTCTGTAATTCGCAAGACCTGTCATCGGGTCTGTGAATGCAAGCTCTCGCAGCCTTTCCATCACCAAATGACGATGGGTGATATCCACTGCCGCTCCAACGCAGCCGACGATTCTTCCGTCGCGGGCGCGCAGCGGCGCCACGCGAGCAAAGTACGCCTTGTCGCCTTCCCGCAGCTCGTAGCTCACCGTCTCACCGTGCAGAGCCCGATGGTGCATTTGCATGTGCCGTTCGCCACTCGTACAGCCCGCGATCGATTCCCCGAGATCCAGGGAAGGACTGGTTGCGCCTGAGGAATTCTTCCACGCGGCTGGCGCCGTGCCATACGTGACGCGCAGTTTTCGATCGGTTGACCAAAAATGCGCCGGCGCCTGGGTCAATGTCTGGAGCACATCGAGCGAGCATCCCGATGCGAATTCGTCGATCCTCATGACCGCCTGGTCTTCAAAAGAATGAGAAGTCTTTAGTTCCATCACTCGCTCCCTGCGTGCTGTGCCACATTCAACGCACGTGCCTTTAACGAAGGAGTCGGAGCGGGACATCTCATTAAGGGAATCTTGCAGGCTTTTGCTTCCAGGACAACAGTCACGCCGCGTCGTGATTTGAAACAAATCTCCCATCAAACGGGGTTCATTCAGCCCCTTGATGCACGAAAACGATATTCACGAGTGTTTCGAAGAGGCGAAAATGAGCACACCTTGCACGTATCCGGGCTGTTTTCACCTTGCAGTCTCAGTGGCGAGTCGTACCTGTGCGGAGCATTTCCTCGACGAGAGTTATTCCCGCGTGAACGATTATTCGCGGGCGCTGATTCGCGACGACGTCGATAGCTTCTCGCTCAGCGAAATGAAGATCGCCCTGTATGCGATTGCAGATAGGGCATGTGTGATCGCGCAGACGACAACACTCGCTAAAATCGATCAAATCCGCCTGCTAGAACTCGAAGAACTTGTAGGAAAGACGCTCTGCTCGATGCGCGCACTCGGGCGAAATCAACGATTCCCACCCGTCGATTACAGCGCATCCGAAAGCCAGGCTGCCGCTCAATAAAAGTTAATTCCGGCGGCGCGTCAGAGCGTTGAGCCGTGTTTCATTGGCGCTGAACTTTCCGTAACAGTGGGCATCACCCTCCGAAACGCTAGAATTCGCGCTTACACGCGCCAAGTTAAGTCCCTACGCTCCAGTAAGCTGCGCGACACGTGTTCCAGCCTGAAACGTAATGTTGCACTTTGCAACAGTGAAGTTCACAAGGCCGTCACCTATTTTATTCGCTATATCAATCTTGAACCACACGACTCCTTTCCCATAATGAAACGCGTACCACACCTGAACACCGCTTCGGAGGAAGTCATGAAGAAGATTCTCGCACTCGTAGCAGTCGTCACTCTCGTCGCGTTGTTCGCGACCGGCTGCGGCAACACCAGCGCAGGCGGACAAAACGAACTCATCATTAGTCCGTCCTCAGCTCGTATCGATGCTGGGTCGTCCAAGACGTTCTCAGCTTCGTCTCCGAACGATTCGGCGTTCCAAGGTGTGAAGTGGACTCTCAGCGGCGCCGGCACATTGACCAACGCGACCGCTTACGATGTGACCTTCGTCGCATCGTCCACGGCGGGGACGGCGCAACTCACCGCGACGTCGATCTCAAACTCAGCCTTCGTCGCGACTGTGTCCGTCACGACGGACGCCGATCCGAAGATCTCGAGCGCCACGATGCCGACGGCCTGGATTGGCACGGCATACAATTCTTCGGTCGTGGCGACGGGCGGCGTTGCGCCACTCACGTTCGCGGTCACCTCTGGCTCGCTGCCGCCCGGCCTCTCACTGAATGGCTCCTCTGGCGCGATCACGGGGATTCCGACCACCGTTGGCTCTTACACGTTCACAGTGACGGTCACGGATTCCAATGTTCCACCGATGACGTTTGCATGGCCCATCACGATCAACGTCGCTAACCCGCTAGCCATCACGAAAGTCACTTTGCCGGCCGCGAATGTCGGCACCGCATATTCGTTTCAGCCAGCAGCGACCGGCGGAACCACGCCGTACACTTGGTCGATCTCCGCAGGCTCATTGCCTCCGAGCCTGACGCTCAATTCCACGACCGGCCAGATCAGCGGAATTCCGTCGGCGAATGGCACCTCGTCGTTCACGCTCCAGGTTTCGGATTCTTCTACTCCCGCGCAGACTGCTATGCTCTCCACAAGCGTCACGGTTGGAGGCCAGTCGAGCCAGCTCTCCATTCCCGCTCAGACGCTGCTGGATGCCACGGTCGGCGTCGCCTACTCGGGCGCGTTGCAGGCAAACGGTGGCAAAACTCCGTACACGTGGACGGTTACCTCAGGCTCATTGCCCGCTGGGCTCAACCTGAACGCTTCAACTGGCGCGATTACCGGTACGGCGACCGCGGCTGCGACGTCGAACTTTACCGTTAAGGTCACGGACTCGTCTTCACCCGTGCAATCGGCCTCCGCCTCTTTGTCGCTGCGCGCTGACGCTGCATTCTCGATCAGCATCTCGGCCTTGCCGGCGGCGTTCAAGTCCGTCCCCTACACCGCCACCCTCACCGCCACGGGTGCGGTTGGAGCGACCACCTGGGAGGTCACGAACGGCAGTTTGCCGGCCGGACTTTCGCTGAACGCATCAACCGGCGTTATCTCCGGCACGCCTTCTGCCGTCGGCACGTCCAGCTTCACGTTGCAGTGCACGGACTCTGCAACTCCTCCACGCACAGCAACACAAGTTGTCAATTTGGTTGTCAACTTGCAGCTCACTCTTAGTTCTCCCGTATTGCCCAATGGCACCATCGGAGTTGCGTACAACTCCACTCCGGCCGCCACGGGTGGCACTGCGCCGATCACGTGGAGCATCACGGCTGGTGCATTGCCTCCGGGTCTCTCATTGAACGCGGCAACTGGCGCAATCGCCGGCACGCCGACCACGGCTGGCACGTACAACTTCACACTTCAACTCAAAGACTCATCGTCACCGGCGCAAACAGCGTCGGCGCAAGCGACGATCATCATCAACTCGCCGCTGTCAGTCACGATCCCTGTTTTGCCGAATGCAATTTTGAACGTACTCTACTCAACGACGCTCAAAACAACCGGCGCAGTAGGCCCGCTCACATGGTCGATTTCAGCAGGATCCCTGCCAACCGGCTTAACGCTCAACGCAACCACGGGCGTCATCACCGGCACGCCGACGGTAACGGGTCTCGCGACGTTCACCGTTAAAGTCGCTGACTCTGCAGTCCCGCCGCGGTCGGCTACAGCGCAAACGACGATCCTTGTCGTCGGCGCCCTTTCGATCTCGGGTGGCACGCTGCCAAATGCCGTCAGTGGCACCGCATACTCCGCCACGCCAATCGTGACGGGTGGTACTCCGCCGCTCACGTGGTCTGTCTCGGCGGGCATTTTGCCTCCGGGCTTGTCGCTCAATCCAACGACGGGTGCGATCTCCGGCACTCCTACAACGCCGGGTGTTTACGCCTTCACGCTTCATGTCACCGATTCCTCCACGCCACTTCAGTCGGCGAATATCAACGCGACGATCACGGTAAACGCCGCGCTCGCGCTGACCGTGCCGACGCTGCCTGACGCAATCTCCGGTGTGCCTTACGTTGACACCCTGATCGCGACGGGCGGCACGCTGCCGTACACCTGGTCCATCACGTCCGGCGCTCTGCCCGCGGGATTGACTTTGAATCCGACCACTGGCTTGATCGCCGGCACGACGACGGCGACGGGCACCTCGAATTTCACGGTGACCCTCAATGACTCGGCGCAGCCTGCGCAAGCCAAGTCGTTCAATCTGAGCATTCGTGTGGATTCGGATCTGACCATCAGCCCAATTACGCTTCCGACCGGCATCGTCGGCTTGCCTCTGAGCACGACGATCTCGGCCTCCGGCGGCGTCGGTCCGCTTACGTACTCCGTCTCCGCCGGCGTTCTGCCGAACGGACTTTCACTTAACGCAGCGACCGGCGTGATTTCCGGTACGCCGCTCTCGGTCGGCACGGGAGCCTTCACGATTCAAGTGAAAGACTCTTCGAACCCGCCGCAAATTAAGACCACTGCGTCACTCTCGCTCGTCATCGACGCCGCGCTCAGCATAAACACCACCACTTTGCCGGGTGCAATCTCGGGCGTTCTGTACAACACGACGCTCTCGGCCAGCGGCGGCGTTGGCCCGATCACGTGGTCGGTCACTGCAGGCGCCTTGCCCACCGGCTTGACGCTGAATGCATCGACCGGCTTAATCTCGGGCAGCTCCACTGCGCTGGGTCTCGCCAGCTTCACGGTTCAGGCGAAAGACTCCAACACTCCTGCTGACGTCAAGACTCTGGCCGTCACGATCCTTGTGACGCCGGTGCTCACGATCTCAACCTCAACTCTGCCAAACCCAATCCTGAGTGTGCTCTACTCCACCACGCTCACGGCTACGGGTGGTACCGGACCGATTACCTGGTCCGTCTCCGCTGGTGCCTTGCCCACGGGCTTGACCCTGAACGCAACCACCGGCGTCATCTCTGGTATCCCCGGTTTGGCAGGACTCACTAACTTCAGCGTGACCGCGACGGACTCGTCCACGCCTGCGCAGACGAAGACGGTCGCTCTCTCGCTGCAAATCAACACGGCGCTGACATTCCCGGTCACTTCGCTGCTCAACGCCGTGCTGGGCAATCTCTACAACACGACGCTCACCGCATCGGGCGGCGTTGCTCCGATCACGTATTCCGTTACTGCCGGCAATCTGCCGCTCGGTCTCTCGCTCAGCACGGGCGGTGTGATCAGCGGTACGCCGACGGCTCTCGGCACTGCATCCTTCACGGTCACGGCAAAGGATTCGTCGAATCCGCCGCAAACCAAATCTGTGGCGCTCAGCATCTTGACGAATCCGCTGCTCTCAATCGTCTCGTCCACGCTTCCGAACGACGTCATCGGTGCTCTCTACAACACGACGCTGACGACCACCGGCGGCGTGGCACCGATCAAGTGGGCAGTCACGGGCGGCACGATGCCCACCGGACTCTCGCTCAGCGCCACTACCGGGATCATCAGCGGAACTCCGACGGCTCTCGCGTCGGGCGCCGTGATCGTACAAGCGACGGACTCCTCGAATCCGCCGCAGGTACAGAACGTCTCGCTCAACCTCTCAGTCTTCGCAAAGTTGGGAATCACTCCGATCACGCTCGCTCCGGGATTGCTGAACCTCTCGCTCGACGCCTCGCTCGCGGCAACGGGCGGCAACGCACCTTACACATGGTCCGTCGTTTCCGGCACGCTGCCGCTCGGCGTCACGCTGGACGCAACCACCGGCGTTCTCTCCGGCACTCCAACCGTACTCGGATTGTTCAACTTCACCGTCCAAGTGACGGACTCCGCCGTGCCGGCTCAAACTGCAACCCTAGCACTGGGTCTGAATGTCGATTCGCCTGGAGTGAATAACAACCTGCTCAACGGCGACTATGCGTTCATGTTCCAGGGCTCGAACGAAGCCGGTCCCGTGGCGATCGTCGGTAGCCTGCAGACGGACGGCACCGGCAATGTGACCAGCGGCGTGCTTGACGTGAGCCAGTCCACCGGCGTCACGCAGAACGTTGCGCTCACTTCCGGCAACCTGACCATTAACTCCGACAACCGCGGCACGTTGACGTTTACCACTCCGACCCTCGGCACCCAGAACTTCCGCGTCGCAGTAGATGCGGCGGGTGCGCTGGTTCGCGTCATCGAAGCCGATGTCGCAGGCACGGGCACGATCCGCGGCAACGGTGTCATCAAGAAGCAGGATCCGTCCGCGTTCTCCGATTCGAACATCAGCTCCGCGCTTGCCTTCGAACTTGAAGGCAATACCCTGGCGGGCGGCCGCTCGGCTGTCATCGGAAGTTTGGTCACCGACGGCGGTGGAAAGATCACTTCGGGTCTGCTGGACGCGAACTCGGCGGGCACCGTGCACTCGAGCATCGCGGTCGCGAACACGTCAACGTACTCTATTACTGGTGCGACGACGGGGCGCGGCACGATCGCTCTTAACGCCGGCGCCCTCGGGACCGTTAACGGCGTGATTTACGTCGTGAACTCTACCGATATCTTCTTCCTCCGCACGGACGCGCTCGCTTCTGGCGTGGACATGCTAAGTGGAGAAATCTTGGGTCAATCGGGAGCCTTCGGTGTCCTTCCGGCAGGCACGGGCGTGCTCCACGTGGCGGGTAACTCGTCCACGAACGCCTCGACGTCGGTCGGCGCGGGTGTCGTAGTCAGCACTGGCCTCGGCATCCTCACTGGAACGTACGATTCAAACGACGGCGGTACCGTCAGCTCGAATCTGGGCGTCACGCTCGGCGGGAACACCGTCTCGAACGCAACGGCTGGCCGCGGGACTCTGACCTTCGCGGGTCAAAACCTCACGATGTACTTCATCACTGACAACGAGGCCTTCGTGATGGACGCTTCAGGCACAGAGGTGAAGACCGGCATGCTCGAACCGCAGATCGGCTTCCCGCTCACGCTTTTGAACCTCCAGACGATCAACTACATCACCGGCAGCCAGGGCGTAATCAACCCCGGTGCCACTTTCCAGTCGGGCGTCGAAACTGTCAGTCCGATTAACAGCCTCACTGGCACCGTCGCCGCCACGCTCGATACGAACGCGGTCGGCGCCGTCATCAACGTCGGGGACCTGCTGTCCTTGAACCTGACGTTGGCCGCCAACGGTCGCATCAGCGCCGGCAACACTATCTATTACCTCGTCGGGACGAATCGGGTTGTCGCGGTGGAAGTTGGCGCCGGCAATCTGCAGGCCCGGGTCCTGGTGGCCGATAAATAGTTCAAGCCGTCGAAGCTGCTGCAGGTGCGCGCCTTCACGCCGCGTGCGCCTGCTGCACTTCGGCAGTTGCCGACGAGCCGCCGGGCCCAGTGGCTGGCGGTTTCGCACAAAAACAAGCGACCGGGATAACGAAAATGTCAGCTACCGAATCGCGCCGGGATTTGATGGCACGCAGAGCGGAACTCAGGGTTTGTGTGGTGGATGACGACCCAGCCCTCGTGAAAATCACCTCCCGCCGTTTGAAACAAGCGGGTTTCGATGCAGAAGGCACCACCGATCCGGCCGATGCACTGCTCGGAGTGAGAGCCAGCAAGTATCACGTGGTTGTTCTCGACATCAAGATGCCGGGAATGTCTGGCCACGAGTTCCTAGAAAAGGCTCTTCCGATCGACCCCGCGCTGCTCGTGATTCTCGTCACAGGCTACTATTCAATCGAGTCCGCCATAGGCGCAATCAAGAAAGGCGCGAGCGACTATCTGTGCAAGCCGCTCGAATTCGACCGCTTACTCGCTACGCTCGATGAATTCGCTCTTCAGGCGGCCGAGAAGATGCACGCGCGGCAACTCGACGAGCAGCTTCTGCTCAATGCCGACTTTCAGGGCATCATCGGCAAAAGTCCCGCGATGCTCGAAGTTTTCGATCAACTCCGCAAAATCTCGCGGCACTTCACGACGGTACTAATGTCCGGCGCGACCGGCTCCGGTAAAGAAGTCGTCGCGCGCGCGCTGCACACTCTGAGCCCTGCAGGCCGTAGCGAATTTCATCTCTGTACGTGTTCCGCTCTCGAAGATATCTCGCTCGACGACGGCATTCTTCATTGGAAGCAAATGGCAAACCTCGACCGGCCACTCGTGACTGTCAACCCTGCCGAGTCAGGCACGCTGTTCCTCGATGAAGTCACCGAACTACCGTTGCACCTGCAAGGTGCGTTGCTAGCAACTCTTCAGAACATCGAGACTGGACGCTCACGCGGCAACGACACGGCCACTGGTCTCCGTATCATCGCGTCGTCGAGCCACGATCTGAAAGAAGAGGTGACGGCGAATCGTTTTCGCGAGGATCTATACTTCCGCCTCGCGCCCCTCGAGGTTCGCGTTCCGACGTTGGCGCAACGAGCTCAGGACATTCCCCTGCTCGTTCAACACTTTCTGCGAACTTGGAATTCCGTGTACGGCACCTCGTTCCGCGGCCTGACCCGTCGCGCTCAAATCGCGTTGCTTCACTACACTTGGGCCGGCAATGTCCGCGAACTGGAGCACACCATCTGTGGCGCGATGATGGTGGGTTCGGGTGCTTTCATCGACATCCGCGACCTCCCCAAACACGTCCAGAACCCGGGACGCACCCAGCCCACGCCAGATTGGAAACCGATGAGCCTGGCCGACCTTCGACGCACGCACGTCGATCGCGTCCTCCAGGTGGCGGAGAATCTGACGCAGGCCGCAGCGATTCTGGGTATAGGGCGCACCAGCCTCTACCGCTTCCTCAAACAGAAGACGGCAACCCAAGACCTCCAAAAAGTTTCTTAGAAGTCTCGAGTTGCCCGGCCTCGCTAATGTCTGTGAGATAGATTGAATCGCGACTGGCTTTCGCGGGTGAAGGCTTACAACCGCCTCACGCCACCACGACAACCAAGATTAGGGTTCCTTTGTCGTCGCTCGATCCCACGACAAGGAAGTTGTCAGGGAAGCTGGGCAATTTGGTCACACCGTTAAGTCGTAGCTTTCGGCCTGAAGGTGAAGAACTGTCAGCGGTATTCTTCTTTCGCAGCTTCAAAATGCGCATCGGCGGCCCTCCCCGGGCTTATTGCTGTTGATAAGGGTGCCCTCCGATGAGCTTGATTGGCGAAAGTCCTTTCGCCTCAACCTGTTCCAAGGTACAGGCGAAATTGGCGAAACCCGCTGGCGCCTTGCTGAACGCACCCGCCCTCGCATTTATTAAAAGATTCCTAACTCTACTAACCGCTTACTCATACGTAGAAATACCTAGCACATCAGTATTTATACGGTCTTGCTCGCAAACTGAAAGCAGTGCTAAGTTCGCTTAGCGCGCCTTACTTGGCGTGCCCAAATATAACGGCCCTCGAACATCGCGCCAGCCTCGCCGGGAAGTCCGGTCCGGATTATCGGAGGTTGAAGATGGAGACAGGACCGACCGATCGCGTTCAGGAAGCACCGATGCGATCCGAATCTGAAGTAAAAAAGAATAGAGCCCACTTTCCGGTCTGTGTCGTCGATGACGACGTTGCCCTTCTGAAGGTCACTGCACTCCTGCTAGAAAGCGCTGGCTTCCCCACAACGGCAACTTCCGACCCCCACGTAGTGCTCCGCGACATTCGTGAGGGCCTATTTCGTGCGGCTCTGGTCGATATCAAGATGCCCGATCTCGACGGCTTCGTCTTCCTCGAAAAATCGCTTGAAATCGACCCCACCGTAAACGTAATTCTTGTCACCGGCTATTACTCCGTGAAATCGGCCACTATGGCGATCAAGCGGGGCGCGAGCGACTACCTTTCAAAACCCGTGGAGCGCGATCGTCTGATCGGCACGCTCGACGAGTTGGCCGGTCTGGCTGCACAAAAACGCCAGGTCCGCGAACTCGAAGAGCAGATCCTCGTCAATTCTGAATTTCACGGCGTTATCGGGAAAAGCTCGCCGATGCTCGAACTGTTCGATCACGTCCGGCACGTGTCTCGGCATCGCACGAACGTCCTAATCAGTGGCCCACCGGGTGCCGGCAAAGAAATCGTAGGACGCGCACTTCACGCGGCGGGTCCATGCCGCGGCGAAGCGTTCGAGAAGTTCTTCTGTTCGGCGTTCGGAAACACCAACGGCGACGAGCACGCCGCTGCGCCCCGTTCGAACTCGAACGAAGCCGAGCGCGCGATCGAGGCTATTCACACGAGCAAATGCTCGACCCTGTATTTCGACGAAATCTCCGACATGCCGCCTGCGTTTCAAACGAAACTTCTCTCTCTCGTTCACGATCAGATTCTTGATTCCCATCCGCGAATCGTTTCGGCCTCGCGGCGCGACATGCGCCAGGAAATCTCGTGCGGCCACTTCCGCGAGGATTTATTTTTCCGCCTGTGCCCGATCGAAATCCGCGTTCCGCCAATCGCCGATCGTGCCCCTGACGTACCGCTTCTGGTTCAGTTCTTCGTCAAGAAATACAACGCGCAGTACGGCAAGCATTTTCGAGGGCTCACCCGCCGCGCCCAGATCGCACTCCTTAAGCACGACTGGCCAGGCAACGTGCGCGAACTCGAAAACGTCATTGGCAGCGCTGTGATGGTTGGCTCAGGCACGTTCGTGGACATCTCAGACCTCCCGCCGTACATCCAGAAGCCCGTCCTCCGCGAAACCGCGCCAAGCGACAATTGGAAGCCATCGACTCTGGCGGAAGCTCAGCATGAGCACATCACCCGTGTACTTAGCATGGCGGGGAACCTTACCCGAGCCGCGGAAATTCTGGGCGTCAGCCGCACAAGTCTCTATCGACTGCAGAGGCGATCGAGTCGAAAGTCGGGCCAGAGCAGCAACTAACTCGAACGCCGTATCCTGAGGCTCCTCCAGCAGTTCTAAATCATTTTTCCCCATTTCAGCCCTGCGCACCGGACTCTTATCAAGTGAACGGGAACACTCAGTGTTGCGAGGTTCCTGCACCGGGGACCGTCAACCGCGTCCTGCTCCTTGTGGCATCGGAATGGCGGCCTGTGTGCCCGCGTACTAGGTGGTCCGATACATGCGTTGTATATCCTCAGACGCCTGTGGGTTTCGGCGTGTGAGGCTGGGAGAAATCCAATGCCGGAGATCAGCAAGTCTGTTTCAACACACTTCAAGCCTTCGTTTCGTTCGTTGGTTATCGGGGCTTTCGTGCTTTCGTTGCCAATTTCGTGTCCTCTACCGGCTGGTGCTCGGGCTCAGGAGGCATCAGCCCAGCAATTCTCCGCCACGACCAACAGCGCCGCCTTCTACGGCAACGAGTTCGAAACTTCCGTGCCAGGAAAGCCGTTCTCCGCGGTCGAAGAACGCGTCACGTCGTTTCGAACCGCCGATTCGAAACTCAAGGAACGTAGTGCCAGCATCACCCAAATTTATCGTGATTCGCAGGGCCGCTTACGCGCCGATCGAAAAACCACCACGTACGACGGTCGCGGCATCGCCACCGAACGGCTCAGCACCTACATCGCGGATCCGGTCGTTCATACCATCCTAATTCTCGATCCTGAGCGCCGCACCGCGGTCGAGGTGCATTGGGAGCAGCCGAACGCCGCCGCGTCGCGCGCAACTCAGCAATCATCGACCGGCGAACAGCACAACGAGATTCAAGTAAGGACTGAATCGCTCGGTGACCGTTCCATGGACGGCATGCACGTCGATGGGTCTCTGCGAGAACTCACAATACCCATCCGCGCCGAGCTGTACACTCGCGCCGTTGCCGTTTCCATCGAGACCTGGGTTTCGCGTGAACTAAGCGTTCCCGTTTGGTCGAGATCGGAAACCTCGTCGGGAGAGATCTCAACCACTACCCTCAGAGACGTCAATCGTTCTGAACCGAATTCTCACCTCTTCGAACTTCCTTCCAATTACAAACTCGCGTCCCCCGGTGCCGACTCCGTTTTCGCAATGTCGCGGTAGTCGCTTCGATTCACGCTGAATCCAGCCTCTGAATTCTAGAGCTAGGATTCAGCGTGAGACCCTCGGAGCTTCCGCAGTCTTCTCGGCCCCACTCCTGTTTCGCGCCGCAACCAACCATCCCAAGGCAGCGATCAGTGAAATGGCGATCGCTAACAGGTCGCGAATCGTTCTGCGCACTTCGCGAGAAATATCACAGCCCTTCGGATCGAGCATCGCGTTCAATAGTGGCATGACGCATCCCCAAGAAATCCTTCCGAAAAGGGTGTGCAATCACTCGAACTCGATAGTCTCGTTTTGCTCTCTGCGATACGCGCTGATTGATCGGACTTGCGACCGCATCCTCCCCCTTGCCGCAATCCACTTGGCGAAACCACCGTCGTCTGACGGGCGCCAGTCTCACGAAGCTTCTGGGGAACCTGGAAGTCTCATCTCGCGTCCTTGCAATCCTCACCACGATTGGTGTACGAAAGACGTTCCGAGGCTCGGTGAAGTGGCGATTCGTGTCCTCATCGCAGACGATTTTCCAGCCATCCGCAGCTCGATCAAGCGGCTGCTACAAATCCGCACTGACATTTCGATCGTGGGCGAAGCCTCGAACTATGCGGACACGATCAACCAGATGCTGGCGATTCGCCCTGACGTTGTGTTGCTTGATCTTCAAATGTCCGCGCCGGTCGGATTCCAGCCCGAAAAAATTGAGGTCCTTGCCGCCGAATTCCGGTGCGTCGTCATCGCAATGTCGATCTGGTTTGACCGCGAATCTACCGAGCTTTCCGAACGGCTCGGAGCCATTGCAAAACTGAATAAGAAGTCGCTCGCCGATGAACTGGTGCCGGCGATCCTCCGATTGGCAGCCGCCCGTGAGTACGACACTCAACCAGGGCAATCGCGGCATCAGTGCTTTATCTTCGATGGTGCTGCGTCTTACGGCCTCGCCAGGATGGCGGCTGCTTTGAAGCTGAGCCTCGACAAGGGCTACCGCTGTCTGTACTTCAATAGCCCGCCGATGGTGGCGGCAATGCGCGCCCATCTCGTGGCGAGCGGAATCGATATTGCGAGCGCTATGGTGCAAACGAGCGTTGTGCTTTCATCCGAGCAAGCCCACATCGTTGACGGCCAGTTCGATATGCACGGGATGCTCAGTCTCGTGCGCGAAGGTGTCGAGCGAGCCGTGGACGACGGCTTCAAAGGACTTTGGGCCGCTGGAGACATGGCGTGGGAACTTGGCGCGGACAAGAATTTCGAACACCTGCTCGAGTACGAGTGGCGGCTCGAAGAAATGTTTGGCGACCAACCGGCTTTGTCGGGCGTTTGCCAGTACCACGTCGGCGCAGTCCCGAGGGAGGCGTTGCTTGACGCGGTGGCTTCTCACGGTTCGTTTTTCATCAATGAAGCACTCTCCCGCCCCAATACGCGCTACGTTCGCACGGACTCACCAGCCGCGCTGATGGCCCTTGACCGAGCCGGCCTCGACGAAGTGGTCGATCAGATCTGCTCCCACCTCTGAATCGAGAGGTGTCAGTTATCCATATCCTTGGGGCCAAATCCCTAAGAACGGGGCTTTTATAACTGCAATGAAATCAGAGCGACCACAGCCGAACCCGAACGAGGCGAAAGGACTGATTTCTACCCACCCGCCGAGCCCGATTCAGTTGCTGTTGATTCGTCGGTTTCCGAATTTCTGTTGGCCGAGGTTTTCTCCGCGTCTCTCGTACTTTTCGAAAGCGGCGACGATTGCCACGTCCTTCGGCACGTCTTGGCGCTGGCGCCCATCACTCTCGCAATTTTTCGCCAGGAGCGTCCTTCGCGTCGCAAACCAGCCATCCTGACAACGTCTAAGTAAATTTGCGGCCTTCCAAGCCGTTTACCCTTCGCCCGGGCGTTTCGCAACGCCGCCTTCACGCGCTCCGCAATCAGCGACCGCTCAGGTTCTGCGACACTACCTAGTTTCGTGAACACCATCTTGCCTACTGGCGTCGAGGTGTCGATACCTTCGGTCAGGCTGATGAACTCGATCCCCAAAGACTGAAAGGTTTCTAATGCCCGAGAAGATGCGAAACGCTACGCGCGAACCTATCGAACTTCCAAACTACTATGACGTCGCAGTGCCGCTTCTTCGCGCCTGCCATCATTTGTTCTAGTCGCAAACGCTTCACTTTCGAACCACTGGACCCTTGTGCTCGGTATTCAAGCTCAATTGGGGTAAGGAACGCGTAGCAGCGTACCGGACGTGGACGGGAGGACGTAGCGGACGCCGGCGTAAACCATGCTGAGGTGCGCGTCCCGGGGACTTCCAGTCTCCACGAACCACGGAGCGCGAGTGAGGTAGGAATATTGAGTGTAATACTGCAGCGCGCCGTGCCGCGGGCTCTTCCAGAAAGTGAAAAGCCAATCGAACGTAAACTGTTGAATGGCGCGATTATTTGTATTCGGTGATCCCGCACCGCCGTACCCGATGATCGTTCCAGGGTTCGTAGCGTTCGTGGTATCGGGGAAAAAATTGCGGCCGTAGTAATCCGCGCCGTAGTAAACCGCAAACGCGTCTTTCGGGCTGGCTCTCCACTCGAAGCCCGCTGACGCAGCACCGGCGTGCACCATCGACAGGTTGATGTCGGTCCCGAAAGCATTCGGACGAACGACGAATTGGGGCCCCGTCCCTACGAGGTAGTGCGCTCCGCCGTCGCTCCAGAAAATATTCGCGAGCGCGACGAGCTTGTTCGGTATCAATTCATAGTTCGTCGCGAATTGCCCGCCGCCGCCGAAAGCTTTGTGCTTCTCGAAGGAAGTCGATCCAACAGGCTGAACCGTAGCGTGTACGCCTGTGAGAAACCCCGCGAGTTCCGCGTGAAAGTGTCTGCTGCCAAAATCTGCATCGTACGTGCCTTTGCTGATTACGTCTGGCATCAGATTTGCAGCGCCCGCGTTCGCATTATTGTCGAATTGCGTGCCAATCGACGTGAAGGCCGCCGGGAGCGCGACATAGTTGCCGATGTATTGGTTCGAATTTTCGATGCCGACGCCCAGCGCCCAATGTTCGTTGAAGTGGTAAGCGCCGCGAAATTCGGCTGCCCGAGTGTACGGCACTCCTACGCCCAGGTTCTGATCCTCGTTGTACGTGATGGCCAAATCAGAAGGCATCGCGCCGATGCCGTTTCGGTTCGGCGTCATCCAGCTCCACGTTTGTCCGCCTAAGACTTCCCAATTGCCGCGCCTTGAATAGCCGAAATAAAGCCGCAAGCGGTTCGTCAGCCCATTCACACTCTGGTACACGCCGGGGGCGCTGTTCCCGCTGAAGTCGCCCTCGATATACCCGACCAGCTTTGTACCTCGAAAATTGTCCTCGAGCTTCAAGCTCAGACGGGAAAACTGTGCCGTGCTGCGGAACTCACTCACGCGTCCCTGCGCGGTATTGCTGAAAGGAATCCCTGCAAAATCGGTTGCGATGTTGCTTTGAGTGTTCGTCGTTCGAAAAATGTTCTCGAAATCCACGAACCCTCCGGGCGTCAACACGGCGTCGCCGAGTTTAATCGATCCTGGGTCTTGCGCTTCGTTCAGTCGAGCGGGCTGCCCGGCAAATTGATTCGAGCCGTTAGAGGAAACGTCGTGAATCTCCGGCGACACGTTCGACGGCGCGACGCTTGGCGGCGGTTGTTCAGGCTGCGGCGTGATGGCGTTGCTGACCGCCACACGAGGTTGGCCACCGCCCAGTTTCGCTTTCAGCATTTGGATTTCCTGCTGCTGCGCCGCGACTTGCTGTTGCGTTCGCACCAACGCGTCGCGAAGCGCCGCCAACTGCGCGGCAAAGTCAGAGCTGTTTGTCGAAGGTTCCGCCGATTGTGCGCCGCTCTGGCCAAATGCAAGGCCCGGCAGCATCAACAAGAGCGACAGACTCGCCAAACGAAATCCCATCGAAAACCCCAGTATGACGAAGGCGGAGATGCGCGCACAGGCTCGCCGATGATGCGGTCGGTGGACTAAATCGACTCCAACGACTCGCCGGTATGCCGGATGTTTCCCTCTACCGTCGCGACGACTTCATCGATGTTGCCGGCGAGCACCATCTTCCCTAGCGCGAGCGCGAAGCCCACCGCTTGCGAGCGATCCGCGTGCGAAGGAATCGAAAGCGCATTCGGATCGGTCACAACGTCGATGAGCGCCGGGCCCTTGTGTTCCAGTGCTCTCTTGAGGCCGGAGGTTAAGTCCGTGGGTTTTTCAATTCTCACGCCCATCATGCCGATCGCTTCGGCGAGTTTGGCGAAGTTTGGATTCTTCAAATCCGTTTGGAAGTCGGGAAACCCGCCCGTTTCCATTTCGAGCTTCACCATTCCCAGCGCGCCGTTGTCGAACACCAACACTTTGATCGGCAAGTCGTACTGGGTGATCGTCAGCAAGTCGCCCATGAGCATCGCCAGACCGCCGTCACCTGACATTGAGATCACCTGTCTGTCGGGGTACGCGCACTGCGCCCCAATCGCTTGCGGAAGTGCGTTGGCCATTGAGCCGTGATTGAACGAGCCGATGATCCGCCGGTCTTTCGTTGCCTTGATATAGCGCGCAGACCATACGTTGCACATACCGGTATCCGCGGTGAAGATCGCGTCCGGAGCGGCGACCTCACTTAGCGTCGCAGCGACGGGCTCCGGGTGCATCGGCAGGCGCGTCCCCACGTGGTCCACGTAAACGTTCATCTTGCGAAGCTTTTCTTTGTGTTGGCGGAGCGTCGCGTCCAGATATTCGCGGTCTTTCTTCGTATCGAGGAGCGGAAGCAGCGCCTGTAGCGTTTCGCGAACGTCACCCCAGATCCCGAGATCGAGTCTGCTTCGGCGCCCCAACCGCTCCACGCGAATATCAATTTGCGCGATTTTCGTTTTCGTCGGGAGGAATTTGTCGTAAGGAAAATCGGTACCGAGCAATATAAGAAGATCACACTCGTGGATCGCCTCGTAGGCCATGCCGAAGCCGATCATTCCGGTCATTCCCACATCGTACGGATTGTCGTATTCAACGAACGGCTTTCCGCGGTAGGAGTGGCCAACCGGAGCTTTCACTTTTTCCGCGAGCGCAACCACTTCATCGTGGGCCTTGTCACAACCGATGCCGCAAAACAGCGCAACCTTCTTGCTGGAATTGATGAGGTCTGCCAGCTTCGCTAAGTCCTTGTCGCCGGGACGGATGCTTGGGCGCCGGCTGACGATGGAGCGGGGCGCGCTTTCGGGAGGGAGGTCCGCGCCAGCGATGTCGCCGGGCAGCACAATCACGCCAACGCCGCTCAGTCCTGCTGCGTGCTGCATCGCAATGTGAAGAACCCTCTCAAACTGTGCCGGGTTCGAGATCAATTCGCAGTAGTAGCTGCACTCCTGAAACAGATTCTGCGGATGGGTCTCCTGAAAATAGGCGGTGCCGATTTCACTGCTGGGAATGTGCGACGCGATCGCCAGCACTGGAGCATTGCTGCGATGCGCGTCGAAAAGCCCATTGATCAAATGAAGGTTGCCGGGGCCGCAGCTGCCGCCGCATGCGGCGAGCTTCCCGGTGAGCTGGGCCTCCGCGCCGGCCGCAAACGCCCCCGCCTCTTCGTTGCGCACGTGGATCCATTTCACCTTCGTGTTGAGCCGCAACGCGTCCGTCACGGGATTCAAGCTGTCGCCCACTACGCCATAAATCCGCTCAACACCCGCTTCGGCTAGCCTGCGAACCAATTCATCTGCAACTCGATGCGCCATGATTCCCGCCTCCGTGATTCGTATTCGTAACTAAAAATGTAAAGCAGTGCGCCACGGCAACGTTCGCGCCGCGCTGCAAGTTCATTTATTTTGGCTGGGCGCTCGCGTGCGCTGCCGAACCCGTTTCGCGCAAGAAGAAACTCACAACGATCGCCAGAGTGCAGCACGCAACCCAGAAGAATGAGCCCTTCTGAAAATGCAAATGGAGGTTCATTGAGTTTCCGATGCCCTTTCCGATGTGTTTTGCGTAAACGGGACCGAGGAACGCCGTAATCCCAAAGACGAGGAAATTGATTCCGCCCGTCGCGCTGCCTTTCACATTGTCCGGATTAACTTCCTTGATGACGCTGTAAGGAATCATGGCTGCGCCCGAAGCAACGCCGAATACGAACATCGCGACGTGCGGTGGAACCCGGAGAATCTTAAGCGCGAGCTGCGTTGCCGCCAGAATCATTACCGCGGCGCTCCCGATGATCACCGGCTTCCGCCTTCCGATGCGATCCGAAAGCCAGCCAAGCAGCGGACATCCGACTACCCACCCCAAGGGAACCATCGATGCTACGAGAACCGCGTTGTGATACGAAAGTTGCAGGTCCTTCTGAAATGCGGCGACACCCCAAATCATGTCTCCGATCGTAGTCGGCGCGAATAGCAAGCCCGCGACGATTCCACACAGATAAGATTGGGGATTCGAGAAAACGATCTTGTAGGGCTTCAAGATCGCACCGATTCCACCTTCCTGCGCGTGTGGTCCGGAGGGCTCCTTCGGCGTGGCCAGATACAACAACGCGGCGTTCGCGAGAATGATCACGCCCAACCCGATCCAGATTGCGTGCACGTTCAGACCATGCTCGATCATCGGTCCGACAACCGACTGACCTGCGGAGCCTCCCAACATTCCAACGCACTGCGTCACGCCCACTGCGGTGGCGAAGTAGCGTGCTGAAAATCCGCGCGCGGCAAGGTACACCGCGCCGGTGAACGCGAACGCAGAACCAGCTCCCTGGAGCAACCTGCCTGTCTCTCCGGACATCATGGAGGCTGCGCTGAAGAAGAGGCATCCGATTCCCAGAATTGCGGCTCCGATTGGGACAGTCCGCTTTGCGCCCAAATGATCGAGAGCTGCACCGGCCACCAGACTCATCGTCGAGTAGGTGTAGTAGTAAGCCCCCAGAATCGCGCTGATGCCGAGCGCCGTCGTATTGAAAGACGATTCCAGCTGAGGAATCATCACGGCGGGGCTCGACCTCACTACGTACTCGAAGAAATAGAAAACCACCGTGAAAGCCCACGCGATTACGAATGCGCGTGTCGAGCTCCCCGTTTGTTTTTTATCCAACGCAAGTGTGGCCATCGTTCGACGAACCTTTCACCGCGAGCAAGCTGGAACGATCCTCCGCCAACCGCCGGAGGCTTTCTCGTCTACGGGTCCTTGTTCAAATCGACGCGCGAACGAGTACCCGTACTTGGGTGAAGCATTTCGTGGTCCGCGGAGCGCTCGAGGTTGGATGATGAAAAAAGGTGGGTTAGCTAAGCTTGCGGAAATTGAAGCTGAATTATTCTGTCAGCATATTGACGCCCGCGCGGAAGCTGACAATGCTCCGCGGAAATCCTACGAGCGGTTCGCAACTCCGAAAGTTTATTTTGTCAGCTTCGCGTATTCGGATTTCGCTTGCCGGTAGATCGGAAGGCCCCGATCGGCGTCCTTCCACATACTCAGAAACGTTTCGTAAGTCTTCCGCGCAGCCGCTTGGTCACCCATTATCTTCTGCGCGCGGCCCAACTGAAGCCAGGCCAGCGGCCCAATGACGTGTCTCACCGTAAAGCCAGGATTGTCGATTAACTTCTGGAATTGAGGAGCGGCTGCACGGCCATCGCCAAGTTTCAAGTACGCCAGTCCGCGGATGTAGGCGGGATACAGATAGTCGAAAGATCCAGTGAACGCCAGTTCGTACTTCGCAGTCTCGCCTAGCAAATCGACAGCTGCCACGGCGTCGTGTCGCTGCAGCTTGATCGAGGCTCGTATGGTGGGAACGAGGTAGTGCTGCACCAGCGTGTCCTCAGGTCTTTTCGTACTTACATCATTTGCTAGTTTCTCGGCTTGCTCAAGCTGTCCGGATCGTGCGCGCGCGAGCGCGAGTGCGGCCTCGTCGAAGTAGTCGAGCTCCCGTCCCGCCACTTCGCCCTCATGACGCCGCGCCTCCGCGTCCTTGCCGGCTTCGGCGTCCTCCAGCGCCGATAAAACGACCCACCAGTTGGCATTGTTTACCTTTGAGGTGTCTCGCAAAGCCTCTCTACGGAGGCGTTCAGCACTCTCAAAGCGCCCTCTCTGAATTTCGATCAAGGCGTGTTCAAGCAAGAAATCTTCCCGGTATTTGCCCGATTCGCCATCCTGCAACTGCTTCTCGACGCTGATCTGGTCGCCTGTAGCGTGTGCCACAATCAGTCTTTCCCTCCGGATGAGCAAGTTGTCAAATTTAAGGGCGTTCGCGTCCGCGAGCCACAACTTGGCCTCGTTAAATCTGCTCGCGAATCGAATGGACTGTATCGCGCTGCCGAAATAATAAGGACTTGGTTGCAGGCGCGCGATCTCAGCCGCTTCGTCGGCAGCCTGGTCCGGCCGGCCGAGATGCGCGAATGCATTTCGAAGTTCAGCACGGGCGTGGACATCGCGAGGAAAAATCTGCAGAAGCCGTAGCACGGAAGAATACTGCTTCTCCCAGTTGCCAGCCACATAGCTGTAGTAGTCGACCTCGGCATTTAACCGGCCACGCTCGGTCAATTGATCGCGGAGTTGGTACGCACGCGTGTACCCGGCTTCCGACAGCTCCGTGTTTCCAATGATGAGGTTGGCCGCACCGATTCGCTGGTACGAGACGGCAAAATTCGGATCCAATTCCACAGCGCGCTGGTAGAACTTCAATCCTCCATTGGCATCGCCGGCCAGTGAGAGTTTCATCCCGTCGGTCTCGGCCTTCAGAGCGTCGAGGGAAACCGTGAGCCCTCGTTCCGGTGGCTGGTTGAATCTTGCCAGTAAATCTCCTGGCTCTCCCAATTTCGCGCGAAGGCGCGCAGCTGTAACTCCCAACCGGTGAATCACTTCATTCCGGGCTGCAACGTCTGCCTGTTCGTTGACGAGCGTTGCTCCCGAAGCGCAGTCGATCGCTGCTAACTGCAAACGATAGCCATTGCCGGCATCGCGGATCGATTGAGAGACCACCAGCTTGCTATTCGTGCTGGTGCAAACCTGCCGCGCGATCTCCGGCGTCAACTTTGTTGATGGGGGAAGCTTGAGTTGCGCCAGCGCACCCACAATTTTGTCGTTGCCGAGGATGTTGAGGTATGGCGTCTGATCCATTTCGTAGCGCAGTGCCAAGTCGAGTGAGTCATCGAACACCGGATCGGTCGTCTCATTGCTGACGCCGGCCAGGACAACGGTGTCCGTGGCCGACAGCTTCACCCTGTGCCGGTAGTTCCAATACAGCGAGTACGCCGCCGCGATGATCGCTACGAGCGCCGCTACCGCGAGCAGTTTGGGCAGGCGGAAAGGCTGTGGTGCAGATCCGTTGGTCCTAGTTTCGGTGGAGGCGTCTGGGACTCGCGAATCGGAACTCGCGGTTTGCGTCGAATCAACCTGCGGCTTTGGGCGTTCTTCAGAATCTGGTGCATCGGAAACGACGGCCACTCGCTCCGCGAATTGGTATCCCTTACGTGCGATCGTGACGATCAGCCGACTGTCTTCTGTGTTGTCCCCTAACGCCTTGCGCAAGTGGGAGATATACTGCGTCAGGTTCCCTTCCTCCACGAAGGTGCTGCCCCACACGGCCTGCAGCAATTCTTGCTTGGTCACTAGCCGGTTGGGGTTCTGAACCAAGAAAAGAAGTACGTCGAAGGCTTTTGGCGTGAGAGAAATCGGTGCATCGGCGTGATACACAACGCGCTTCCCGCAATCCAGCGTAAATTGTCCGAACCGGTATGTATGGCCGCCCGCTGGGTTCAACTCGCTGTCCTCACCGCGACTGCCTAGCTTCCGTACTATTCCAAGCGCCTGGAGTCTGAGCGTCCAAGCAACCCGGAAGCGCCGGCAACGCGCCGCGAATCTGGATTTGAGCGATTTTCATAACTTTTCACAGTTTCCTGAAGGACTTCTAGGCTGGATTTTCGCAGAATGCGCCCGTTCGCGATCCACACCTGCTCGGACAAAGTGGCTTCGGCGCTGCAGCGGTGAAATTGCTCCTTCGGCAGTTCTCATTCTCGCCTTTAGGCTGAGCGCCTGGGTCGCGCTCTGACTTCATCACCGTGAGCTAACGGTTGCTTACGTCAGCTCCATGCAGAGAAGTGGCACATTGTGTGTGCTCCGCCGTCGAGGGCCGTGGCTGAGGTAAGTAAGCGACTCGCACTAAGCGGTCGGATTGTAGGGTGGACGACGCGCGCGTGCAAGTTGGATGTCCGAAGCGTGTCGGGTTTATCTTGTTCCGCGCGTGCGGGCGTAACCAGTTCCTGACGCCGAAACGCAACCGCAGGCGGGGCTCATGCGCACATACGCGACAACCTAAGTCAGGGAGCCAATCGAATGGGTTTGAATAGTCTCAGATTTCCTCTGCAGAACGAGAAGCCTTGCTCCCAAGCTGAACCATCGATCGCGCATCGTGTAGGCCGAAACGACCCAGCAACAGCGCCGCCCGCCACGTTCGAAGGAATCATCGGAAAGAGTTCAGCACTTCGTCGCGTGCTGCAAATGGTCGAAACCGTGGCACGAGAAGACTCCACGGTCCTCCTGCTGGGCGAGACCGGCACGGGCAAAGAACTCATCGCGCGCGCAATACACGGCCACAGCTCTCGCAACGCGGGGCCATTCGTTAAGCTCAATTGCGCTGCAATCCCAACCGGCCTGCTCGAAAGCGAACTCTTCGGCCATGAGCGAGGATCGTTTACCGGAGCAATCGCACAAAAGATCGGCCGCCTCGAACTCGCGCATCAGGGTTCGTTGTTCCTCGACGAAATGGGCGATATCCCTCTCGAACTTCAGCCCAAGCTCCTTCGCGTTTTGCAGGAGCGCGAATTCGAGCGGCTCGGAAGCACGCGCACCCAGAAGGTTGACGTCCGCATCGTTGCTGCCACCCACCGCGACCTGGAAGGAATGATCATCGAAAAGCAATTTCGCAGCGACCTCTATTACCGCGTGAACGTTTTCCCCATCCAGGTACCTCCCTTGCGTGAACGCCCCGACGATATTCCGCTCTTAGTCGAGCATTTCGTAAAGCAAGCCACGCAACGAATGGGCAAGACGATCAATACGATTCCGCAGGAGACGGCCGACGCTCTAAGTGGTTACCGCTGGCCCGGCAACATCCGCGAATTGGAAAACGTAATCGAACGCGCGGTGATTCTAACTACCGGGCCTGTGTTACGGCTTTCGCCCCGCGACTTGAAGTCCCGCATCATGCCCGGCCAAAACTCGGATCGCCAACAGACTCTCGAAGAAGTCGAACGTAATCACATTCTGAACACCTTGCGCGACACCCGGTGGGTGCTGTCCGGAGCCAGCGGCGCCGCAGCACGTTTGGGATTGAACCGTTCGACCCTCTACTTCCGCATGAAAAAACTCGGCATCACCAGGAGCGTTGAATCAGGACCTCGAACACAGAAGCTCGTAGTGATGGAAAGAGAGTAGCGCACTCACGAATGCGCTTCGTGAGTGTTGAAGTTCCAGCTGCCCAAAGGAGTCGCAATGAAAGAAGACGCTCTGACTGACACTTGCGGAAGCGACGCAAACCCCTCCGAGCAGTTAATTCGGGAAGCGCTCTCGCGCATCACGAGCAGCGCGATCTTTGCTCAATCTGAGCGCCTCGGGCGTTTCCTCCGCTTCACCGTCGAAAAAACGCTCGCAGGAGAGGCGAGCACGCTGAAAGAATATCTGATCGGCACGCAGGTATATGACCGCAAGCCGCCGTATCGCCCTGAACTCGACTCCATCGTTCGAAGCGAAGCTCGCAGGTTGCGTATCAAGCTGAGGGAGTACTACGCATCGGCGGGAAAATGCGATCCCGTTTGGATCTATTACCAACCTGGCAGCTACGTCCCAAGATTCCAGACGCAGAAGCCTCAGCCAGAACACGACGCTGTGACGACTTCCATGCTTGGCCAGATCTTCGCTCAAGACCTCGTCAAACGCGCTCTCGGAGTTCCACCGGGCAGCGCAGCGATCAACGTGCAGATCGTGTTCGAAGGGACGGTGCGCGTTTTGTTCCCCGGGAGCGCCCAAGCGACACCAAGTCTCGATCCAGCCGTCCACACCGCAAGCAAGCGCAGCTGTACCCGCAGAGTGTTTTCCATGCCGCTGAGAAACGCACGTTAGGAGTGACGTTTGGTCGGGATACCAGCTCGCATGCCAGCCAATAAGGGTTCAGGCCGCCACGCTTCAGTACTCCTCGACTCGACGGCGTCTAATTCTAAGAGCTACACCGAATCGGAAATCATCGAGCAAGTGAGGCGGGGATCCGCGAGCGCGCTCGAGCAACCCATCGACTTATACGAGCGCAGACTTCTCCGTCTGGCGCTACGCCTCACAAACACTTACGAAGACGCTGAGGAAGTCGTGCAAACCGCGTTTCTGAAAGCTTTCTACAACCTTAATTCGTTTCGCGGCGATTCCAGTTTCTATACTTGGATCGTTCGAATTGCCCGGAACGAAGCGTTGATGAAAATTCGGAGACGCCGCCCCGAATTCGTATCGATCGACGATCACGATCTCGAAAAACACGAAGCTGTTGCAGAAACGTTGGAAGCCGCGGAGGCTAGTCCTGAGGAACATCACTCCCTGCTTGAACTTCGTCGCATCATCGAGCATGGCATGGGCGAACTCACGGCCGGAAACCGTCTGGTTTTCCAACTTCACGACATCGAAGAGTTCTCGAGCCACGAAATTGCACGGACTCTGAAACTTTCAGCGGGGGCGGTGAAGTCCCGGCTCCTCCGCGCGCGTCTGCAATTGCGCAACTTCTTTAATGTCTATGTTCAAACCGAAAGGCAGTTTTGAATCGGGAAAACGCGCAGCCACGACGCTGTGCAAACCCTGTACAAAGGAACTACCTGCAAATATCGATGCCGACGGGCAGCCGAGTCCGTACAAACCCAAAAAACAAAATCGAGGCTGAATGAACCTCCAATGTTTTCGCCAACGCGGGTAGTTACGGCATCCTCAGCCCTGGGGAAAATTCAGCCGTTTGTGCCTCGGTGGAAGCTAACTTCGATTCGAACGACTTAGAAGGCCGTTCGGTTCAGTAGGATTTTGCCCCGCTATCGATAAACGGGATCACCGTATAGAGTCCAGCAGGGTGGAAGGTAGTACCCGCAGCGCCCTGGCGATCGCCACAACGTTCAGAAGACCAACGTTTCTATCACCTCGCTCGACCCCACCCACGTAGTTCCGATACAAGTCGGCCAATTCTGCGAGTTCTTCTTGGGACAGCTTTCGCGCCACGCGAAGTTCGCGAACGCGTTTCCCAAATAAGACTCGCGGGTCGATGGCAGCCACGCCCGCATGATCCGAACCTTGACCACTAAGAGTCTACACACTACAAGTGTTGTTCTTGAATCAAGTGGCGGAGCCGTTTTGTGATACATGTGGTTCTAGCTGGCATCTCGGCCTTGTTCGTCTGGGCGATCACTGATACGGGGCTCAAGCGGGAGCATGTCGAGCATTCTGACGGGCAGGTCAAGTTCCGGACAACTCTCCTGACCGTCGTGATGCAAGTGGGTTTGTGGATCGGCGTGTACCTCGTGGCGGCGAGGTTTCCGCGTTGGCTGCCGGAGTTTCTAGTTTTGGGCTGGAGACTTCCGCTCGTGTTGTTTGGATCTTTCTTCGTAGAGTGGTTCGCGGCTCTGATGATTGTCCAATATGTATGGAAGCTTTGTTCCGCGACAGTGCTAACCGCTATCTTTGGGATTTCCGTGAAGAATCAAGATCGAAAGCTTCAGACACTCGGGGACGAGCAGAAACGATAAGAATGTCAGTATCCGGCACCTGCGAGGCGGGTGACGATGGGTCGAGAAGTGATTGGTGAGTGTCTGACGTCCACGGATGACCATTCACTCGAAGACTTCGAAAGGGAAGTGGCGGTTCGATTTGTTCGGCGACGAGCTGGGACACCTCCACGTAGCGCTGAGGTGCAAATCGGCCATGAACACTCCGACTACGGAAGCTTTCCGGTCAGCGTCGTTATCTGGAACGGCTACCAAGCTGGTTATCCTGAACGATAGATTGAGAAGTGCTTCGAAGCGTTCAATCGATTCGAACTGCCGGAGGAAATTCATCGGCGCAGCCGCGAACAGGCTACCGAGTTTAGAGAAATAAACGAGCTGCCGAATAAACTGTTCGACCGAGACTGAAGCTTGTGGTGCTGATAGCCAAACACTAGGCCTCGGTAAGAGCCGCAACCCCGACAGTGATTTCGTCGCGGCCCAACGCGATCGGAATACCCGCGCGCTCCTTTCGGATGCGTATGCAGGCATTGCTGGCACTGTAACGGGATCGGACGATGCGGGTGTTCGACGTGAGCATAACTCGACCGGATGGGGCACAGAACTGGGCACAACCTCGGGCGGATGAAAAAACGCAGCTGCTAACTGAAAGAAAAGGTTGGTGGGCCTGGGTAGATTCGAACTACCGACCTCACCCTTATCAGGGGTGCGCTCTAACCAACTGAGCTACAGGCCCGCTAAACGCAGACAAGAAGTTTAACAAAGGTCGCCGACTGCGCCTAGCGTCCCGCGCCAATTTTTCACGCACATTTCTACCGCGCGTTGCCTTTTCGGGTGCCCCGTCCTTTTCTTCCCAAAAGGGCGAATTGCAAAACTCCAACCACGGGTGCGCCTATCGCTGCGGCCGCCCGCCTCCGCCACTCCGCCGCGATCCGCCACTACTGCCGCCCGATCCGCCTCCAAACCGCCCGCCACGATTCTGCTGCTGCTCCGCCTGATCTCCCCGCGCCCGCCCGTTCGCATCATTGTTCAACTGCGATCCCAGGTCCGAATTCGCGCCCCCGGGCGGCTGCGGATTCGTCTGCCGGTTTTGCCCCGCACCGGCGCCGCCAGCCGTCGTACCGCCGCTCGTGCCCGATCCACTCGCGCCGCCATTCTGCCCGCGCCGACCGCTCCCGCTTCCGTCGGTGCTGCCGTTCGTCGAGCCGCTGCCATTCTTCGACGCACCCAAATTTCCCGACGACGACGAGTTCGGATTCGTGGCTCCGCTCAAATTATTCTGCGTCTTCGCCTGCTCCTGCGACTTCTTCGTCTGCGCATTTCCCGTCGAAGGATCCACCGGCTGCCACCCGCCGTCATCCCACTTGCTCCAATCTCCATTCGAATCTTTCTTGTAAACGTTTCCGTCCGCACCCGCGTACACATTATTGTTCGCATCTTTGGCGACGAATCCGCTGTTCCCGTTCTTCGTCGTCACGCCCGCGCCGGCGCTGCCCTTCGACGTATCGAATCCCGCCACGGTCCCGTTCGCATTCGAATAGTGCCCGGCCTGCGCCCAGTTGTCGCCGTTCGTCACCACGCTCGATCCCCACTGCGCGTATGCGTTGTGTCCCTGCGAAGTTGCCGCGTACGTTCCGGTCCACGGGTTATATGCCGACGCATACGTGTGTCCGCCGTACGCGTTCTGATAGGTCACCGCATGTCCGTAAAATCCGGTCGAGGGGTTGTACCAAGCCGCCGATCCCGCCGATGCGTACGGTCCATACACCGCCCGTCCCACTCCATAAAATCCAGTGTACGGGTTATATACAGCTGCGACTCCGTAAGTGTAGGGATAGGGGTAATAAATCGGATGCGGTCCCCAATAAACGTATGGCGGGTAATACCAACCCGTGCCGTACACCACCGTCGCGCCCACCGCCATTCCCAGCACAAACACGCCGAGGTATCCGCTTGAGTAGCTCGTCTCTACCGTCGTCGGCGTCGGATTCGAAACGATCACATACGTCACGTTGTAAACCGGGCAGTTCGGCGGAATCGTATAGATCACCGTCGGTATCGCGTCCGCTGTCTTCCAGGGCCCGCTCGCCGACCCGCCAATAAACCAAATCCCGTTGAAGCACAGGTAATAAAGGTTGTTCACGCGAATCACGCGGGCAGTCGTGTTCACCGCGTAGTACATGGTCGTGCCCGTGATCGCCACAAATTGCGGGTCGCCCGCGTACACGATTTTCACGGAAGCTTCCGCCGCTGCGCGATTCACTACTGCTGTCGTCGGCACCTGTGCCAGCAGCACCGCGTCGCTCGCCATCTGCGTGCCCGGCACCGAAACCAGCGCCGCCGAATACGATTTGCCCACTGGAATCTTCGCGAAGTCCGGCGGAAGCTCGTTCGCATACACCCACGCCGCCTCGAGCGAGCCCGCGCGGAACCAACGCCCGGAGAAGAGCACGTACATCTGCTTGGTCTGCGCGCTCATGAAAATCTGGTTGTCGGTATTCGCACCGTACGAAAGGGAAGTGCCCGGAATCGGAGTCCACACCGGAGCGCCGCGGAAAATAATCAGCTCGCTCGGCTTCTCGGTCACAAACACTTTCGGCGCGGCGCCCGCTCCCGCGGCTGGAGGCACAGCCTTCAACACGTCGTCCCAGTTTTGTCCCTTCGGCAGCTTCGCCATATCCGGCGGCAGCGTCGTCGCCACGGTCCACGGCCCCGGAATGTCCGTAGCCTTCAGCCACTGTTTTCCGCTCAGCAGAAAATAGGTTTTTCCGTCGTAGAAAAGATTCCACGTCGTATTCACCACGTACTGCAGCTTCGTGCCATCGATCGCCGCCAGCACCGGCTTTCCATTCACCATCAGCGCAATCGCCGGAACGGTGCTCACAAAAATGGACGGCACATCGCTGTTCACCGGAATCGTGTGCTCCGGCTCGTGCGACGGCGACAGCATCGCCAGCATCCGGTCCAGGCTGATGTTCAGCGTCAGCGTTGGATACACCTGCGCCATCTTCGCCTGCATCGCCGCTTCCTGATCCGCAGGCAGGCCAGGGAATCGCGAGCTGATCACTTTGAATCGGTCGATAAAAACCATGCGCGTCGCCACGTTCGCGATTGTGTTCGCTTCCCACGTCACCACGCCCACGATCTGTTTTCCGTCCGCGCCGGTGATGGACATCGCCGTGTCCGCCGTTAGCGTCCGATATTGCGTCCACGATTTCAGCTGAGGCTGGTACACGATCACGTGATTGCCATTGCGATCGATCACGCGCGGCCACGAGGGCGGGCCGGTTGTATTCGACGCCGCTGCAGCGGCAGGCAGCGCGAAGATCGCGCGCGCCGCTAGCGGTGCAGCCGCCGCCGGCTCGAGCGGCACTCCCGCCAGCACCATGCACAGCGCAACCAGCATCACCACACTCGTCTTCACGACTCGCATAGCACACACCTCGTCTAGTTTTTCGAATGGCACCAGGACAGAATCGGCGGCCATCTTACTCCATCACCGCGCTCTTGCGCCTTCAAGATTTAAATGTAGCGCCGTGGCCTTTAGCGCGGCACGCGTCGCGTCATTTCTCTTTACCGCCAAACCACCGTCGTTTACGATTTCGCCACTCGCGAGACGCTCCAGTACCGAGCGCCTAGCACTCACAAGGACGATTCCAATGAAGCTCCAAAACTTTGTGCTCTCTCTCGCCGCGTTCGCCGCCGTCTCGACTGGCGCTCCCGCATCACACGCGCACCCACAAGCCGCCGCGACACAACAATCCGCCGTAAAACCCGCCTTCACCAAAGACACCGTGATCTACGTCAGCGATTTCGACCTCGACGCGCAAAACGTCACCACCGACCAAAGCGGCGGCAACCGCCCAGGCGTCCTCGGCCGCCGTCGCGAAGAGCACGACCCGCAGGCGCAAGCCGCGAAGCTCGTCAACACCATGAGCCAGAGCCTCGTCGCCGACCTGCAGAAAGCTGGCTACAAAGCCGAACGCGTACCTCCCGGCGGTCTTCCGCCGAAAATCGGCGCGTGGGTTCACGGCGTCTTCACCGAAGTGGACGAAGGCAACAGCCGCCGCCGCGCGATCATCGGATTCGGCTCGGGCCAAGCCAACATGGATCTCTACGTCACACTCAGCGACTTGTCACAACCCGATAAGCCGCTCTACAACGCCGCGCAGGACGCCACCAGCAAAGACAAAGCCGGCGCCATCATCACCATGAATCCCTACGTAGCCGCAGCCAAATTCGTGATGGAAAAAAACGCCCCAGAAAAAATGGTGAAGAAAACCGCCGCCGACATCTCCACTCAAATCGCTACCCAAATGACCCAGTACGGCGCCCCACCCACAAGTAAGTAACCGCGGATTAAGAGTGGCACAGGTTGGAGCTGGCCTGTGTGCCTTTGCCTAGGCGCGCGCAGCGCGCTGTAACATAGAGTGTCAGTCTGTGCTCCGCCGCCTTTGACGTCATCCGGAGGCCGATTCATCGGCGGAAGGATCCCTCTTCTCCGTTGTCTCCGCCCTACTCCATATCAAACGTCAGATACGTCAACCTTCCCATCCTCTCCACCTGCATCGTCGCCGATTCCCCCGGCTTCAACGCATTAAACATTTCCCTCAACTGCGCCACGCTAGTCACCCGCGTTCCCTTTAACGCGTGGATCACATCCCCCATCTGCAGCCCCGAATCCACAGCCAGCTGATCGTTCACCATCGACGCCACCGCTACGCCACCCGGAATCCGCAGCAGCCCAATCAACGGCTCCACTTCCGCGCTCACCGTAATCCCCACTATGCCGAGCCGCGGAATCATGTCCTTCGAAGGATCCGCCAATTCCGAAAGATGCTCCGCATCATTTGGCGGCTCAAACACCGGCACATTCAGCTCGAGTTTCTGTTCGCCTCGCATCACTGTTAGCTTCGTGAAATTCGCATTCTCGTGCAGATACAGATTCACAGTCATCACCGGCACGTTGTTCACCGGCTGTCCGTCCATCGCGACGATCACATCCTCGATTCGCAATCCCGCACGCTCCGACGTGCTGTCCGGCGGCACATCGGACACAATCACGCCCTCGTCGATTTTCAAATTCAATCCTTGCGCCAGCTGCGGCGTCAACGTCATCACGTCCGCGCCAATCGTGCGCCGCTTCACGCGCCCATATTTTCGAATCTGCTGGTACGCGAATCGCGCGATGCCACCCGGAATCGCAAATCCGATTCCTTCGTTCCCGCCCGACTTCGTGTAGATAAATGTGTTGATGCCCACCATATTTCCGTCCAGGTCCATCAACGGCCCGCCGCTGTTGCCCGGATTGATCGCCGCGTCGGTCTGAATGTAAGTCATCGGGCTGTTCGGATCCGTTTGCCGCGCCACCGAACTCACCAACCCAAACGAAACCGAATTCTCGAGTCCCTGCGGGCTCCCAAACGCCAGCACGATCTGCCCCTTCTGCAATTTCGCGTAAGCGCCGATGGGAATCGTCGGCAATCCCGTCGCTTCCACTTTCAGCACCGCCAAATCGATCTGCTTGCTGAACCCGAGCACTTTTGCGGACAACACTTTGCCGCGCCGCTGCAGCTGCGCGAGCGCCTGCGATTCATCGGTGTTCGCCGGAGTGAATTGCACGCGCACGCGATCCGCGCCCTTCACCACGTGATAGTTCGTGATGATGTACCCGTCCGGATCCACCACGATTCCCGCGCCCAGGCTGCGCTCGCGTTCCACAGGACTCGAGTCCGAGGTGTCGTCCTCGTCCGTCGCGCCAAATCCAGTCACCAAAATCTCCACCACCGCCGGCGACACTTTCTTCGTCAGCGCTTCGAAATTCCGGCTCAACTCATGCACCGGATGCGAACCAGGCATTTCCGTCGTATCCGGCGCCTGCACGCCCGTCTGCGCTTGTGCCGCGGCGCGTGGGCACACACCCACGAAAAAAATCGCCGCGGCCGCGCATCCCACCGCGAAATATTTCCTCACGACACTCCACCAATCAACTCTCACGAGACCTCACCCTTAGGCTGCGAACTCAAAGACGCCACCGCATGCGCCTCCTCCACCGCGCCCCACTTCACCACCTTCAAATCCAGCACGAAAATCGAATACAGAATCGGCACCAGCAGCAGCGTGATAAACGTCGCCACGCACAGCCCGCCAATTTGCGCATAGCACAGCGGCTGCCACAGCGGCCCGCCGTGCATCGCCAGCGGAAATAGCGCCAGCACCGTCGCGCCCACCGTGATCATCACCGGACGCAGCCGCACAATTCCCGCATCCAGCAGCGCTTCCGCGAGCGGCTCGCCTTTCTCGTGCATCTCCTCGATGAAATCGAAAAGCACGATCACGTGGCTCACGATCACGCCGATCAAGCTCGCAATCCCCAAAAACGCCATGAACCCAAACGACGCGCCCATCAGCCACAGCGCAAACAGCGCGCCCGCCACGCCATACGGCGCGCACGCCAGCACCAGAAACGGCTTGATCGAATGCTTGAACTGAAACGCCAGCGCCAGAAAAATCATCGCCACCGAAATCATCATCACCACAGCGAGATTGCGAAATCCCTGCTCCGTCTTCGCCTGCTCGCCGCTCACGATAATTTGGTAACCCGGCGGCAGCGTCTCGTTCAATTTGTCGAGCGCAGCCTTCGCCGGCTTGAACACTTCCGACGCCAGCACTCCCGGCTTCGTGAACGACTGCACAGAAATCGTCCGGAAATGTTCCAGGCGCCGGATGCGCATCGTCTGCAGCGAATTGCCGATGCTCGACACCTCGATCAGCGGCACCTTGTTCTGCGACGACGACGAATACACATACAAATTCTGTACGTCCGAAAGCGTCGCGCGCTCCTCCATCCGCAGCCGCGAAACCACAGGAATCTGCTGGTCGCCGCGCCGCACATTCGTCAGCGGCGTCCCGTTCAGCGCCGTCGCCGATGAATTCGCCACATCCTGGTTCGTCACGCCCGCCAGATTCGCGCGATCCGAATCCACCTTCAGCGAAATCTGAAATCCGTCCTGCCCCCAATCGTCGCGAACGCGCGCCGCGCCCGCCTGCGCCTCGATAATCGTCCGCACTTTCCCCGCGATCTGTCGCAGCGTCGCGATGTCACGCGCTTCATCCAGCGCGTTCACGTCCGCAAGGCCCGTCACGCGCAACTCCACCGGATAATCCACCGGATTCGTCTGCAGCTGCCGCACATCCACTCGCGCTCCCGCCACCGCGCGCGTCACCGCCTCCTGAAACGGCGCCACCAGCAGCGGCGTATCTTCTTTGTCGTACAGCTCCACAATAATTTGCGAATAGTTCAGCTGCTGCAGTTGCGGTGTCGCCGAAAACCAGAATCGCGGCCCGCCGCCTCCCTCGAACGTCGTCAGCGACCGCAGAATCGGCCGCGCCTTCCCATCCTTATCCGGATGCGCGCGCCCGTATTCCTCCGCCGTTTTCTTGATCGACTCCTCCACCTGCGCCGCCACCTGATCCGTTGCAAAAAGCGGCGCGTCGTTCGGCAGCCACACGTCGATGAACGAAAGGTACTGCACGTCCTCCGGGAAGAATTGCGTCTTGAGCTGGTGGCCGAAATAAAATCCCACGGCGAGAAAAATCAGCGACACGCCAAACGCTTTCCACCGGTGCTCCACCACAAACGTGCCAAACCGGTAGTAGCGCCCCGTGAATCCCTTCGTCCGACGCTCTTCCATCGGTGTTTCTTTTTTCTTCGGCGCGCGCAGCAGGTAGTAGCCCAGGAAGGGAATGAACGTCATCGAGACCAACCGCGACGCCACCAGCGCGCACGTCATCACAATCGGCAAGCTGAATAGAAATTCTCCCGTCGTTCCCGTCAACGCGAGAAACGGGAGGTACGCCACGATGTTCGTGATCGTCGCAAATAAAATTGCGTGCGCGAGCTTCGTCGGACCGAGCCACGCCGCGATCACCGGCGGATGGCCTTCGTTCAGCATTCGCTTGATCGAATCGCCCGCCACCACCGGATCGTCCACCAGCAATCCCAGCGCGATGATCAGCGTCGCCACGGAAACCTGCTGAATGTCCACGCCCAACAGGTGAGTGAAAGCAAATGTCATTGCTAGCGTGATCGGAATCGCGATCGCCATCAGCAGCGCCGACCGCCATTCCCAGAATCCGACCAGCGAAACGATCACCACCAGCACGATCGCTTCGTACAGCGCGTCCATGAAGAGATCGACGTTCTCTTTCACCTGCCGCGGCTGATCCGAAGTCGCCGCGATAATCAGGTCCGGCGGCAGCAGCGCTTTCGTCGCCGCAAGCTTCGCCTGCACGCTCGTCGCGAAATTTGCGATCTGCTCGCCGGCCCGCATCTGCACCGCTAGCGTCACCGCGCGCGTCCGCTGCCACTTTCCGTTCGCGTCCTTCCACACGTAATAATTCAGGTAGCGCGCCGGACTCTGATACCCGCTGCGAATATCCACCAGGTCGCGCAGATAAATCGCGCTGCCAAAGGACGACGTACCCACGATCACGTTGCCAATATCCGCCGTGTTCACAAACTCGCCCGACGGATCCACCAGCACGTTCTTCGTCCCAGTCTCGAGCGTCCCGCCCGGTAAAGTGATGTTCCGCGAATTCAAAATGCTTTTCAGGTTCGAAGGCTGCAGCCCGTACGACGCGAGCTTCTCCTGCGAGTAATCCAGATAAATCTGCTCCGACAGGACGCCCGACCGGTCCACGCGAGAAACTTCCGGCGCTCCTCCGAGGGTTCGCTGAAGAAGATCCGTAAATTGGTCCAGCTGGCGGTACGTGTATTTATTCCCCGGCGCCGCCGAAAGCACAGCTCCCACTTGCCCCGGATCGCGCACCACCACCGGCGGCCACGCGTCCGGATGAAATTCCGATTCACGGAGCTTCTGCGAGATGAATTCGTTTCCCGCGGCGTAAATCTGCGCGTCACTCGCCGTCGAAAGTCCGTCCGTCGCCACGAATTCTGGTCCTGCGATAATTTCCGTCTGGCTCAGCACGCCCGCGGCCTCGGCAGACTGCACAAACATCCGCACCGCGCGCGTCACCTGATCCGTCGGCGTCGCCGCCGGAAAACACACCACGATCGAAACCGGCGCCCCCGGCCCTTTCAATGTCCGCGCTGCGCGATGCTTGCGCAGCGTCAGCTCCACCGCGTGCGCACGCACTTCGATCGTCGATTTATCTTCCAGCGGGCTCGCCACCGTCAGCATCAGCGCCGCCGTATCGCCAAAATCGCTGTTGAATTTGATCGGCCCCGCGCCCTGCGGCAGGCTCAGCGCGTTCAGCTTCAAATTCATGTCGCTGAATTCTTTTTTCGAATCCTTTACCTTGTCCGAGAGCTGCACCTGAATGATGGAAAGCCCCGGCATCGAAAGCGACTTGATGCCGAAATCTCCTCCGATCGGCGCGCGAATATTCGGATTCTGCGCCACCGAAGTTTCAATCGGCCCCGTCACCAGCTGCTCCACCTGTTCCGCGGTCGCGCCCGGCCACTGCGTGATCACGCTCGCCACGCGCACTGGAATGTCCGGGTCCTTGCGCTTCGGCATCTGCTTGTAGCCGTAGAAACCCGCAATCACCGTCGCGATCAGCAAAATCCAAGAGATCTGGCGGTTCTCCACAAAGAAGCGCGCGGTGTTGCGCTCGTTCGCGATCAGATCGGCTTCTGTCCGGTGTGCCATCGTCCTCGACTAAGCTTTACAAGCCGTCAATTTGCCCGCTTACTGAATCACGCGCACTACTTGTCCATCGTTCACAATCGTCGCCCCGTTCACCATCACGCGCTCACCTGGATTTACACCGCTCGCCACCGCCACCAAATTGCCGTACGCCGAGCCCGGCGTCACACTTCGCCGCCGCGCCACATCTTTATCGCCTTCGTGCTGCACCAGGTACACGCTGAATGTCTTCGATCCATCCGGCGCCGACACGATCGCGCTGAGCGGCACCACTACCACAGGCGACGCGAGCCTCGTCTGCCCTAGCACCAGCGTCGCGACCATTCCTGACTTGAGCAACTCCTGCTTGTTCGGCACCGTCACTTCCACCTGAAATGTCCGGCTCTTCGAATCCGCCTGCGGCGCAACGGCGGTCACCAGGCCCGCAAACGGCTGCGTGTAGGATTCCGTCACGATCGATTGCTTCTGCCCCAGCTTCACGCTCCCGAGCACTGTGTCCGGCACTCCAAACACCGCTTTCACCGTCGATGTCTCGCCCATCGTAAATCCCGACGTGCCCGCCGCAACCAGAACGCCTTGCTCGATGTTGCGCACGAGAATTTGCCCGTCGAGCGGCGCGCGCAGTTGGCAATCGTCCAGCGCCTGTTGCGCCTGCGCCACCGCCGCCTGCGCCGTCGTCACTTGCCCCTGGCTCGCGTCAAACTGCGCCTTTGCCGAATCGTAATCCGGCTGCGTCATCGCGCCCCCCTTGTAGAGGGCCTGCGCGCGCGTCCACGTCTGCGCCGCGTTTGCCGCGCTCGCCTGCGCCTGCGCGAGCTGCCCTTTGTATTGATCCACCGCCTGTTGGTAATCGGACTGCCGCACCGTCGCCAGCACTGTGCCTTTCTTCACCACGTCGCCCATCTGGACGTTCCGCACGCGCCCGTCCACGCCTTTGTGCTGCAGAATGCTTGTTACATACCCCGCCGACTTGAACGAAACGGAAAGCTGCTGGTAGGGAACGATGCTCGCCGAATAATTCACGCCCTCGATTCCGTTGTACGTCGTCGCCGTCGCCACCGTCACCGGCGTCGGCGGAGTCTCCGCGGGCTTTTTCTCTTCGCGGCATCCGCCGAGCCACAAACAGACCGACAGCGCCGCCACTGGAATCACGCAATTTTTCATAGGTCGTCCCATCAATCGTTGCCCAGCGCCTTTTCGAAATCCGAACGCGCCGTCCAGAAATTTGAAAGCGCCTGCTGATACTGCGCCTGGCTCTGCGCCATGTTCGATTGCTCGGTCTGCAGCGTGCTCAGTAGCGCCGCGTTCTGCTTGAATTGCAGCGTCACCACGTCAAGCTTCTGCTTTTCCGCATCTTTTCCGAGTTGCGCCACTTTCAATCCCGCCCGCGCCTCGCGCAGCTTCCGGTACCGGTTGCTGATATCGATCACCACTTGCGACTGCGTCTCGGTCAGGCTCAGCCGGCTCTGTTCGATCCCGCGCTGTTTCTCATCCATCAAATGGCGTTTGTTGCCCCAGTCCCAAATGTCCCACTTCAGCGAAAATCCCACCGAGTTGATGCCCGACGGCAATCCCTCAATCGTGAACGGACGAAAGTACATGTACTGCAAGCCCACCTGAGGAATGTAATTCGCCTTCTCCAGCCGCCGCGCCAGCGTCGCTTGCTCGATCTTGTTTTGCGCCTGCTTGATCTCCGTCCGGTTATCGAGCGCCGTCTGCCGCGCGAGATCCAGGCTCTGCTCTTCCGGCAGCGCGTCCGGCACGCCCGCCAGAGCAAAATCCGTCGTGATGTCGCGCCCCATTAAATCGTTCAGGTTTTCTTTTTGCGTTTGAATCGTGTCTTCCAGCGTCACCTCTTGCAGTTCGGCCTGCGCTAGTTGTGCCTTCACGCCCGAAGCCTGATACGGCAGCGCCGCCTTCTGCGCCACGTACTCGTCCGTCGTGCGATCCATCTCGTGCAGCGCTTTCACGTTTTCTCGCGCTGCGTCCAACGCGCTCTGCGTTTGCAGCAGCGTGTAATACGAAGACTTCACCGAGTCCGTGACCTCCTGCTTCTGCTGTCGCAATTGTTCCTGGCTGAGCTGCCTGCCCGCTTTCATCAGCTCCACATTCAAATGCACCTGGTAAAGCTGCGAAAGCGGCTGGTACACCTGAACCAGACTTAACGCAGTGAAGTGCGGTTGCGTTGTGATCACCGAATTCTGCGAGGGGACCGGCGTCGTGCCCACTTGCCCGAACACGCCTTCCGGCACCTGCACGTTCACCGCGGTCAGTAGCCCGCCGGCCGTCAGCTGCACATTGAATTGCGGGTAACGTTGCGTTTTCGCGGCGAGAATCGCGTCGTTCGAGTAGAGGACGTTTTGAAAGGCGATCTTGATCTGGCGGTTGTTCTGTTGCGCTTCCGCCACAGCTTCGTCGAGCGTCAGCACTCCGCGGTCGCCCGCTTGTGGAACCGATGCGGGCGCCGCGTCAATCGTCGCTGGCACAGCCGGCTGCGCATGCGCCGGCGCAATCTGCGCACACGCACACACTGCGCTAAGCAGCGCGGAAATGCCCGCTACTAAAATGCGCCACTTCAATGCTGGGAACTCCTGCCGGTTGCCTGTTGAACAGGGCCTTCGCCGCCAGGAAAACTCCAGCGAAGCGCTGTGGGTACAATAAAAATGAAACGGTTTGCGGAATCTATATCGCGTCGCTCAGCGGCGTCAACCGCGATTTGGTCAATTCTCGCGCCCGCTCCAAAATCTCGTTGCCCGCGCCTCAGCAGGGAGTTATGCTTCGCGCCGCTGCACGTCTTGAACGCCGCCTGCTAAATAAGTGTTACTTTGCCGTCCGTTCGCTTGCGTGTGGCCGCCGCGTTAAATCACGCGGATGGCAATTTGGAGGAAGGCATGCGCAATCGTAATCGCGCTGTTCGGCTGTTCAGCGCGCTCATCGTTCTTGGCTTTCTCGCCACGGCTGCAGCCATCGCTGTCGCCGAAAAAACGCCCGCGAAAGTCGCCGGCACATGGAAAGTCAGCGGCGCAGGCGACGCCGGCAATATCGAACAGACCGTCGTCTTCACGCAGGACGGCGACCGGCTCGCCGGCCTCTTCACCGGCCTCCACCAGTCCGGCACTGTCGAGGGCACTCTCGACGGCACCGCCATCAAGTTCAGCGTCAAGGGTGGCGGCGTCTTTATTAAGTACACCGGCGACGTCACCGCCGACACCATGCGTGGCACGCTCATCTCGCAGGGCAAGAACGGCAGCTGGACCGCCCGTCGCACCAAGCCTGAATAACTCGTTCGCTGAAGAGAATTCAATTCTCAGGAGGATTCTCCCCATGCTCCGTCCGTTCCGCACGCTCACGCTCGTAGCTCTGCTCGCCATTCCGCTTGGAATCGCCGCCACGCCCGCTACGGTTTCCGCGCAAGACGTCCGCACCAACTCCATGCCCGGTACCGACTTCTCGAAGTTCAAGACCTACCGCTGGGTCGCCGTCGAAGGCGCGAGATATCCGAACCAGATTCTCGACGCGCAGATCAAGCAAGCCATCGATACGCAGATGGCCGCCAAGGGCTTAACGAAAACCGATTCCGAAAACGCCGATCTCGATCTTACCTATCAAGCGTCCGTCAGCCAGCAAACGCAGTGGAGCGCCTACGGCACCGGCGGCATGCGCTGGGGCTGGGGCGGCGGCATGGCCGTCGCGACTCCCACCAAAATCAACACCGGCACACTCATCCTCGACATGTACAATCCCGCGCAGAAGCAGCTCGTCTGGCAGGGCACCGCGACCAAGACCGTGAATCCCGGCAACAGCCAGGAAAAAATTCAGAAGAATCTCGACAACGCGATGAAAAAGCTCTTGAAAGATTTCCCGCCGAAGGCGAAATAGTTCGTCCGGCTACCACCCCTCGCATTACAGGAGACATATGAATCTCGTTCCCGTTCGTGTTTTCACCCGTCGCGCGTTTTGTCTTGCTGCCGTCGCAGCAATCGGTATCGCCGCATCCGCTCTGCCCGCTCGGGCCCAGGGCGGCGGTGCCGACATGCAAGCCCGCATGATGGAATTGAAAGAGGCGATGGCGAAAAATAAAGCCGCTCTCGCCACTTACACGTGGAAAGAAACCGTCACCATCAGCCTCAAGGGCGAAGTGAAAAAGGTGCAGCACTATCAAGTCCGCGAAGGCTCCGACGGTAAGTCGCAAAAAACTTCGCTCGATCCCGCCGAGGCGCCGCAACAGCCGCAGGGTGGCCGCCTTCGCCAGCGCGTCGTCGCCAAGAAAAAAGAAGAGTTCGAAGACTACGCGGAAAAAATGAAAACCACCGCCGCGATGTACGTGCCGCCCGATAAAGACCTGATTCAAGCGGCGTACGCGAAGGGCAACGTCGCGTTCGCGCCCGACGGCGGCAACGTGAAAATCACGTTCACCAATTACGTGAAGCCCGGCGACTCAATGACCATCCTATTCGACAAAGCGAAGAAGCAAATCTCCAGCATCGCGATCAAGACCTACATGGACGATCCGTCCGTCGGCCTCACGCTCAACGTGAATTTCGACGCGCTGCCCGACGGCACCAGCCACGTCTCCAGCGTCACCACCGACGGCCAGTCCAAACAACTTGTGGTCGCAACCGTGAACAACGACTACCAAAAACTCTAGACCGCCTCGAAATCAAAAAGCCGGCGCCAAATTCCCAAACGGGGAATTGACGCCGGCTTTTCATTTTTCAAATCACAATCGCGACTTAGTGAACGAAGCTGAACGTCACGCCCGTCGTGAGAATCACGTCGTTCGGCTTGGTGCCGATTACCGGCGGATTGCTCACGTAACGATCGCTCAGCGTCACGTTCCATCCAAACCACTTCTTGATCTGCGTCACCGTGCCCGCATCAAACGACATCCGGTACTGTCCGGTGTTCGTCAAATCGGGATAGATGTAGAAAACTTCCGTCGCCGTCGTGGTCTTTCCGAACTTGTGCATACCCGCTTCGCCCACCGTCACGCCGACCAGGTTGCGATCGCCCGAGAGTCCGGGAGCGAGTGGGCCGGAGTACGTTTCATGCGTGTAGTTGATGCCGCCCAGCAGATCGAGCGTCGTGTTTTCGGTATTGATCAGGTGATAGCCGATGCCACCGGTGTAGATCGCGCGAATGTCCAGGCCTTGCAGAGCGTCGTGCGTGAAGTCCGCAGCACCGAACGCGAAGACCCGCTTGGTGATGTTGCGATCGTACTTGATGCCTCCGATGATCGAGTTCGCGATCGTGCCGCCGCCGGTCTTGTCGTTCGTGCTGTACAGCGAGCCGAAATACATGGTCGTCTCGTCGTTCAGCGTTTTGCGGTCGGCGTTAAATCCGGTGCTCAAGTTGGTCGTCTCGGTATTGCCTCGCGCGATCGCGAAGCCGAGGTTCGCTCCGCCCTTCCAGCCTTCCAGCCAGCTGGGGTGCAGGCTCTTCTCATACGCCGTCTCGGCATCCTGTCCGCGGATCACGGTCACTGCTGACAGTGGCACAGTCACGTCGCCGTTCGATGCCGTGTGAATCACCACGTTCGTTCCATCGCTGGTCATCACGCCGGTCACCGTCGTCTTCGCCGGAGTTACCACGTACAGAGGCTTGTCGGTGGTGACCGACGCTACGGCGCCCCAATGAATCTTCAATTCGCCCGCGTAATCGGTTTTCAGCGTTATGTCTTTGCCGTCGGAATCTAGAATGGCGCCGGTCAGGCGGTCCCCGTTCTTCAGCGTCACGGTGTCGGCAGCGGCAGCGGCTGCGTACGCCAGAAACACGAAGAGAATGGTAAGAATTCTTCCGTTCTTCAAAGCGTTTTCTCCTATCAAAAATTCGGAAATGTACAGCAGGTCAGCACAGAAGTGCGGACAACTGGGCGGAGCAATCATACTTCACGAGGCGACTGAGCCCGAGCACTTTCACCTTTTTTTCACATTCGCGATCGTCTCATTTTTAAACGCTATGTCGCCTGCGCCACTGAAAAAATCAACACGCTTCGAATCACACGCTGCAACGCACATCGCCGCGCGTACAGCTATATAGCTGCGCGCGTTTTTCGTCCCGCAATGTCCCAAAATGGTCACAACTGCTACCGACCATTTACTCGACGAACTGTAAAATCGTACGCCCTCAAAATCCCAGCTACTAACCGCAACATCTTGACGGATTTGCGGACGACCGCTAGATTGCAACCCAGCTAACATCCTGACCACTCGCCTCATCTAAGTTAAGGCAGGAGCTATTCCGCAACGGAGGAGTGTATGCGCAACGCATTTACCAGGATTACCCTTCTCGCCGTGCTCGGTGCGCTGCTTTTCGCACCGCTGGTCACTGGCGCGCAGGATCAGGGTTCCTCGGTGACCACCGTCGTTACGGTTTTGGGGCCGAAGTTCACCCCGCCGCCGCAATTTACCAAAGACGACATCGCCGTCACCGAGGGCAAGACCAAAGACGTGGTGACGAATCTCGTC
>JABDGF010000010.1:52793-52867 GCA_013286165.1 Acidobacteriota bacterium
GCAAGGCGATAAGGCCAAGCTCGAACTCGCCATCGTCGTGGACGAAGCGAACAATTCCACGTTCGGCAGCAACA
>JABDGF010000011.1 GCA_013286165.1 Acidobacteriota bacterium
AGTTTGGTTTCGATGCCGACGGCGCCGGCGATTGTGCGGCGGACTTCGATTCGTACTGCTGGAGCTCGGCGGAGGCTTCGGCGTCCGACGGATTTAGTTTCAGCGCTTCGCGCAATTCTGCGGCGGCATCGGAGAAATTGTTGCGGGCTGCGTAGGCTTCGGCGAGAGCTTTGTGGTTGTCTGGAATTTCCGGGTGCGCGGCGGTGAGTTGCTTGAGGGTGGCGAGGCCCTTTTCGTAGTCGCCGGCTTTGGTCTGGCAGACGGCGTAGGCGAAGGTGAGCGCGGGCGTGGAATCGAGTTTCGATTCGACGGGCTGAAAGGCGGCGAGCGCGTCTTTGTAGTTCTTCAGCAAGAAATAACTGAGGCCGAGAGTGATGTGCGCGCCTGCGTCATTGGGGTGCGCGGCGATGTAACGAGTAAGCGGCGGAATTGCGTCGTCGAAGCGGCGCGCGGAAAATGCGGCGCGGCCCCAATTGTAATCGAGAGTATCGAGCGCGGGATTCCACTGGTACGCCTGCTCGAAAAAGGTGAGGGCAGTGGTGTAGTCCTTGTCGCCGGCGGAGATGACGCCGAGATTGTTGTAACTGTCTGCGATGGGGCCGGCGAGTTGGGCTTCGTATTCGGCGGCGTGCTTCACGGCGTCGGGAGCGGCAGCGGTGTCTCCCGCGGATTTGAAGGAGGCGGAAGCTGCCGCGCGGCTGCTGACGGTGTCTTGCGCGGCGCTGTTCGGCGCAGAGGATGAATTGTCCGCGGACTTGCCTTGATTTTCCTGCACGCTGCGGCGCGAAAGATCCTGCGAGATGGCCATTTCGCTTTTTGCTTCGTCGGCGTGGCCGGATTGGAGGAGAACGCGGCCGAGCAGGTAGTGAGCGCGCTGGACTTGGTAATGGTTGCGCGAAGGGTCGTTGGTGAGCGCGATCGATTTGCGGAGAGCGGCTTCGGCTTCGGGAAATTTGTTGAGTTCGAAATAAGCCTGGCCGAGAGAAAGAAACGCGTCGGGATCGGCGGGATTGAGAGTGGTGGCTTTCGAAAGTTCGACGACGGCTTCATCGAGCTTGTGCTGGCTGAGATCGATGTAGCCGAGTTGGGAGTGGCTGTAATAGTCGTTGGGATTATTGGCGAGTTCTTTTTGAAATTCAGCGATGGCGAGCGGGAAATTAATTTCGCCGAGGCTGAGGACGTAGGAAGCGCCGAGGGAATAATGCGCGCCGGGAGTTTTCGGGTCTTTGGCGATGGCTTTTTTGAATTCGACGATGGCCTGCTCGGGGTAACCGTACTGCGCGTAGGCGCGGCCGAAACTCATGCGAAGCGGAGCGGAATCGCCAAACGCGGCAAGCATTTCGCCAAAAACTTTCGCGGCGCTTTTTTCGTCTTTTGAGGCGAGATAGGCGGAGGCGAGCGCGTAGCCGTTGTCAAAATCGGGTTCGAGAGCGACGGCGTTTTCGAGTTGGATGCGGGCGGCGGGAAGTTCCTTTTGCTCGATCAGGGTGCGGCCGAGGATGCGGTGAGCTTTTGCGTTTTTGGGATCGGCATCGACGACGGTCTGGGAGAGCGCGCGAGCTTTTGCGAAATCGTGAGCGGAGAGCGCGGCTTCGGCGTAGTCGAGCTGGAGCTTGAGGTCGGCGGGAACGAGAGCGACGGCGGCGTCAAAAAAATTGGGAGGCTTTGGGAAAGTCGCCTGCTTTGGCGCGGTTGTAGGCGAGCTGAACGAGGGCGCTCGAGAGGAAGAGCTTGTATTGGTTGGCGGCTTCGGGGAGATCGCCGGAGGTCTGAAAATTTTGCGCGGAATCGTAGTGCTGCTGGAGGAGAGAGCCGGAATCGTTGGCTCCGGGAAATTGGCCACGGGCGGGTGGAGCGGCGAGATGCAGCGAGGCGGCGATGGCGCCTGCAAGCACGACGCGACGAAACGGGGGCGCAAATTGGTGGAGGCGGACGGCCATATTGTGCCCCGTATTATGAGTGAAATTTGGGGTGGCGAACCGTGTTTTTGTGTCGATTAGAAAATGTCTCCGGCTATTGTTTTGTTGGAGTTACGGCGCTTTCTAATCGCATCCAGTGTCGATTAGAAATTTCAGTTTCGGACTCGTCGGCGGGCGGATTTTGGGCATCGGAAACCGCAGGTTGCGGGGGCGGCGGAGGAACGGAAATGTGGTGATGTTCGACCTGGTGAATGATGCGGCGGGGAGTTTCGATCCACTTGCCGCGGTCGTTGATGTGCGTGAGAGCCTGAATGGCTTTGAGGACGGCGTTGGCTGAGGGTTCGCAGGACTCGGCGTGATCGACGATGTGGGCGGCGGCGAATTTGACGTTGAGCAGACGGCGATCGTAGAGGCCGGTGGCGTGAGCGTGGCGGTAGATGGAGCGGGTGTCGTCGAGACTGTAGTCCGCGGAAATGGCGTAGCAGCTTTGCCAGTGGAGGAAATCGAGTTCGATGTCTTCGCGGTCTTTGTGGTTACAGATTTTGCATTTGCGGGCGTGACGATTGAGAGACGGAGACTTTTGAGATTTGGTTTGAAGTGGTGTTGTGGTCATTTGTTTCGAGGGTAACAGAGGGACAGGCGAAAGTAGCCTGTACTAACGGACGGGAGAAGGACAGCTGGCAAATGCGGGAGACAAAGACAAAGGCGAGATTCAAAGGCGTGGAACATTTCACGGAGGGGGAGGAGAAAGGCGGAGGACACGGAGAGGTGTGGGTGAGTGGGCCCGGGGGTGAGGAAGTTTGATTTTGAGTGGGAGTGAGAAAAAGCGGGGAGAGATCCTTCGGCCGATGAATCGGCCTCTGGATGACGTCAAAGGCGGAAGCAAAAGCGAAAGCGAAAGCGGGGAGGGGTCCTTCGCTGCGCTCAGGATGACGCGGCTTGAAAAGAAGCCGCGCCGAAAAGGAAAGGCAAATTCAAGTGCGGAAGCAAAGGCAAATTCAGGTGCGGAAGCAAAGGCGAATTCAAGTGCACACAGGCAACAGCGGCCCGTGCCACAGACTGGCTTCCCTATTATGGATGGGGCAAGAAGATGTGGGGATTGCCAGGAGTGGAAATGGCCGAACCCGGGATCAACTGAGAGTTGGTCCCGCTCAGACTTGAAAGTCCGAGCTACATCGCGCTGCGCGCTACTTGGAATCGGCACAGACTGGCAGTCTATGTTACAGCTCGCTGCGCTCGCCAAAGGCGACGGCACACAGGCGAAGTCCAGCCTATGCCACAGACTTTATTCCCTGAGGTGATTGAGGCAAGAAGGTGGGGTGGTGCCTGGAGTGGAGATGGGGAAGAAAACCCTTCGGGATGCCGCGGGCATTCCTCAGGGTCATTTCGCGATTTTCGCGAAATGAAAAAAAAACGGGCGGGCCGAGTTGCCTCGGGCCCGCCCGTTTTTCTGGGTGGTGGGGATTTAGAACATGTACTTCAGCGAAAGTTCCCAGATTCGCTGATTCGGCGCGCCCGCCTTGGTGTCAAGGTAACCGAAGGTTCCGGTTTGGCTTGGGCTGACCGTGAAGCCCGCGCCGGGGTTTTGGAAGTTCGCGGTTTCTTTCAACGTGATCTGGTTGCCGCTGGAGAATTCGGGCAGCGGGTGGTTCAGCCAGTTGAAAGCGGAAACGCGGAACTGGATGCTGTTGCGATCGTTGATGTGGAAGGTCTTGTACAGAGCCAGGTCGCTATCAAAGAACGACGCAGCCGCCGGGTAACCGTAAGTACGCGGACCCTGCGTGCCGATCGGAGGTGCGGTGAAGCACGATCCGTTGACGCGCTGGCCGAAGTACTGAACGCCGCCGACATTCTGCGAGCCGGCCAGGTTCGAGTTGGGGTTGCACGTGGTGATCGGCATGATGAGCATCGTGGCGTCGGTACCGAAGTACGAAGCCTGGCTGATGCCGGTGTTCGAGCCGTAACCGAACGGGAAACCCGGGCTCGGAGTGGTGGCCGCGGGAAGCGTGGTCGGATCGTAGTTCAGCGCCAACCCAAAGTTCGGGCTGTTGATGGCCTGGAGGTTGCCGCCGGATTGCCACGACGTGATTTGTGAAATGGTCCAGCCGTTCGCCGCCGCACCAACGATCTTGTTTTCGCCGTGATAGACCTTGAGCAGATTGTAATCCGCCGAGGTATTCACAACGTAAGGACGATCGATGGCCGCGACGCCGTAGTTGGCGTGAACGTTGAATGGATTGATTTGTTGACCGGTACCAAGGGTCTTGGACCAGGTGAAGTTGGCGTTGAAGGTCAACCGGTCTGAACGCTTGACCCAGCTGAGCTGCATCGCGTTGTAGTTGGAGTAGCCAACGTGCGAGTTCACCAGGATCTGGTTCGTCCCGTAGTACTTGCCGTATGGGTGGTAGTCGGCTGCCTGGTTGACGCCGCCGGTGGAGGCAGAGATGTTTTCCGGAGATGGCGCGATGATGCCAGTGACCGGATCGGGTGCGAAGAAGGCTCCGAGGGGAGTCTTGTTCTGGTCGGTGAAGCTGGCGTAACCGCTACCGGAAATGGTTTCGCCGCCCATGAAGAGTTCATCGGCGTTGTTACCGACGTAGGCGACTTCGAGCAACGAGTGCCACGGCAGCTGTTGAGACACGGTCATGTTCCACGCGTAAGTGACGGGAACATCGTAGTCGTTATAAGGAACTGCGTTGACCGAGCCTTGTGACGATTGACCGGTTTTGAGCAGGCCCGGACCGATTTCCGACAATAGAACGTTGTGGCCGCCCGGCACGCTGTAATTGCCGACGCCGAGCGCGGTGGTCAAAGCTGCGTCGTAGTCGTTGGTTTGGTCGTTGAAGCGGTAGGTACCGATGCCGCCGCGAACGACCGTCCTGCCGTCTCCGAACACGTCGTAGGCCATGCCGAAGCGGGGCGAAACGAACGCGAGGCGGTTCGGGGAACCGGTAGTCGGAATGCCGGGATCAATCGCGTGGTAGCGGATACCGGGGTTGGGCTGGCCTGCGGCGAAGTCAGAAGCGACCAAGCCGGGCAACCATACCGCGTTACCGACGCCATTGCGATCGTACCAGTGGCTAATGTGTTCGAAGCGCGCACCGACTTCAATGGTGAGCCGACGAGTGGCCTTCCACGAATCGTTGACGTAGAAGGAGATGGTTTGGAACGCCAAGCTTTCGACGGGAGCGCCGTTTTGTTCGGTGTAGCTCGTCGCCGTGCCGGTGAAGAAGTTGGCCGTTGGGTTTTGTCCGCCGATGAGCGTGCCGGTCAAAACGTCCGGAGCGCCGCCACCTTCGAAGTCGAGGTTGCCGTTGATGTTGGAGAACGAGCCCTGCAGGTTGCTTACGTTCTCCGTGAAGGCACCGATCTTGATGGTGTGCGTGCCCCAGACTTTCGTGAAATCGTCTTCGAACTGCGGCACTTCCTTACGAACTGTGTACTTGCCGGTGGGTTCGAAGATGTCTTGCTGCGAAAAGTCAGGATAGGCGTCGCTGCCATAACCGCCACCCGGTGCGCCGTATGCCGGAATGATCTTCGAACCGCCGAAGATCGAGGGGTACGGATAGCCGAGAGTGGTTTTGTAAACCTGCGAAATGTCGGACGGGCCAACGGGGAAATTGCCGTAACCCCAGGTCGCGATCAATTCGTTGGTGGTGGTGGAATTGAAAATGTGGACGAAGTGACCTGCGACGCTCTTAGTGGTTGAGAGCGTGGAGAGGCCGCCGCCCGGGAACGGAATTGCGTCGCCCGGCGTCCAGTAAATGTGAGCGCCGTTGCCCTGTACGAGCGAGCTATCGTTTCCGTACTGGAAGGAGAAGTAGAACTTGGTCTTGTCGCTGTAGTTGTAATCCACGCGGGCGCGGTACGTGTAGCCGTTGTGGATGTTGTCGATGGGTTCGTAGTAGTTGTAACCGCCCGGGGTGGTGGCCGGGTCGGCGTTGGCAGCGGGCCAGACTTTGGCTAGCGCAGCAGCGCCGGGATCCAGGAACGCGGTCGGAATGATGCCGTCGGGATAACCCGCCGTGTGGCCGATGATGGCGCCGTTGGAAAGACCGAAGCCATCGAGGTTGTTGCACCAGTTGGTGGCGGTGTTGGAGAAGCCGCTCGGGCAAAGAGCTGCGTTGCCCTGACCCGCCGACGTGAAGTTACCAGCCGCCATGCCTGGGCTGGGAATGTAGGAGTGAAGAACGTTGGCGTTGCCCTGGTTCTGGAGGTAGTGCTCGTAACCGAACCAGCCGAGAAGCTTCTTGTGGGTGAACGGGATCGGACCGCCGATGTTACCGCCTGGGTAGTAATAAGAAGCGTCACCCTTGGCGATGCCCTGGTGGTCGCTCTGCCAGTCGTTGGCGTTCAAGGCGTCGTTGCGGGCGAAGAAGTAGCCTTCACCGTGGTAATCGGCGCCGCCGGATTTGCTGATGGTGTTGACGATCACAGGACCGTGGGAGACGTCCGCGCCGAAGTTGGAGGTCTGCACGGTGACTTCCTGGGTCATGTCCGGGTTGATGGTCGCGATCGCGTTGCAGTTGCAACCGGGGTCGTTGATGTCCACGCCGTCCGCCAACTGGCTGGTGCCGCCGCGGTTGGGAACGCCGTTGAACGAGATGTTGTTGCCGACGGCGCTCTGGCCGGTGGAAACGGCGAGAAGAGCGGCGCCGACGCCGGAGTTGCCGGTGGCGCTCGGTGCGACGGTGACGCCGGGGAGAACTTTCAAAAGTTCGGAGACGTTGCGGGTTTCCAGTGCGAGGTTCTCGATGTCCTGCGAGTCGAGAACGGCAGCGCGTTCGCCGTTGTCCACCGGGATGATCTGGGTGTTTTCAACGACGGTGACGCTGGTGTTGGAGTCGCCGACTTCGAGAGCGAAGTTGGGGACTTTGATGTTGTCGCCGGCGTGAACGACGACGCCGATCTGTTTGCTGGTCTTGAAACCCTTCAGCTCGACCGTGATGGTGTAGCTGCCGGGGATCAAGGACGGGAACACGAAGTTGCCGTCGCCGTTGGACGCGACCACGCGAACGTCGTTTGAGGCTTCGTTCGTGAGGGTGACCTGGGCGTTGGGAATGACGGCGCTGGAAGTATCGAGCACCGTGCCGGTGATGGTAGCGGTGGTTTGCGCGTGAGCGACGGGCAAAAACACGAGCAGTGCGAGCAGAAGAAGAGCTGCGCACCGAGCGAGCCGCGTCGTCACGAAAATGCTGGGACTTACAACAAGGTGTGACGAACTATTCATTTTGGTGTTGCCTCCCAGGCCGTAGCAGGGCCTGCAAAACAGAGTCGAATCGTGCAATTGGGACAAGGAAAGTGACTCGAGCGCGGAAGAGCGCAGCGAGCAGCGATCGACTTTGACCCACCCCTTACAACACTAACGGTTTCGGCAGAACTGTAGCGTTACCGTAACCGCGTACATGACTGGTAGCGTTTTACGCCGCGACCTATGGGGTGTCAAGGTTTTTCTATGGAATGTATCTGGAAAACTAATGGTACGGCGGGTTTAGGAGGGCTAGGCGGCTTGAGCATATGACGGGGGCGGAGCGATGGGAAGAGATATTCGGATGGGATTGCGCAGCTGGTTCACCCCAAATGGGCGTGGATTCGCGTCATTACCGTATCCGGTTACGAACGCATGACGCCATTCTGTCCTCGGTGTAACATGCGCGCGCCCGAGCGGGAATGGCGGGGAGGAGAGGCGATGAGGCGGATTCTGACGATTGCGGTGGTAGCGGTGGTGGTGATGACGGCGGCGGGAGCGACGGCTCCGGTGGCGCCCTATAAGAATCCGAAATTGCCGATTGAGGAGCGGGTGAGCGACCTGCTGAAGCGTATGACGCTCGAGGAAAAGGTGGATCAGCTTTGCGGCGGGCACAAATACGGAATTCTCGATCCGACGGGACAGTACAAGGCCGAAGATGCGGCGACTGTGTTTCGCGCGCTGTACAACGTGGATTCGAAGATCACGCCGCACGATGCGGCGGTGCTGCGAAACGCGGCGCAACGATACGAGATGGAGAAGTCCCGTCTTGGGATTCCGGTGATGTTTCTGGGCGAGGGGCTGCACGGATTCATGGAGAACGGCAGCACGAGTTTTCCGCAGGCGCTGGGATTGGGGAGCACGTGGGATCCAGAGCTGGTGAATCAGGTGTTCACGGCGGTGAGCGATGAGATGTCCGCAGCGGGGATCAATGAGGCGCTATCGCCAGTGATTGATCTGGCGCGCGATCCGCGGTGGGGCCGCACGGAAGAGACGTACGGCGAGGATCCGTATCTCGTGTCGCGGATGGGCGTGGCGGCGATCGAAGGATTTCAGGGCACGAATTATTTGATCGACCGGCACCACGTAGCAGCGACGGCAAAACATTTTGTGCACGGGTACATGGAGGGCGGGCGAAACACGGGGCCGTCGAATATCTCGGAGCGCGAGCTGCGCGAGTCGTATCTGGTGCCGTTCAAGGCGGCGGTGCAGGAAGCGAAGACGGGCAGCGTGATGGCTTCGTACAACGAGATCGATGGAATTCCGGTGCACATCAACCACTGGATACTCGATACGGTGCTGCGGAAGGAGTGGGGATTCAAGGGCTACGTGATGAGCGATGGCGAAGGATTGCAGATGCTGGTTCACACGCATCACGTGGCGGAAGACAAGGCGGATGCGGCGCGGCTGGCGCTGGCGGCGGGAGTGGATTACGACCTTTCGGATGGGTCTGTGTATCGCACGCTGATCGATTCGGTGAAGTCGGGAAAAGTGCCGCAGGCGGAAGTGGATCGCGCGGCGGCGCGAATTCTGACGCTGAAATTCAGGCTCGGTCTTTTTGAGAATCCGTACGTGGATGTGGACTACGCGGTGAAAACCACGAACAGCGCGGAGCATCAGAAGCTGGCGGAAAAGGCGGCGGAAGAAACCATTGTGCTGCTGAAGAACGAAGGCGGCCTGCTGCCACTCGATACTGCGAAATACAAAACGATTGCGGTACTTGGGCCGAATGCGGCGGATGTTCACCTGGGCGGTTACAGCCGCGAGGCGGCGCACAAAGTGAGCGTGCTGGATGGAATCAAGGCGCGCGTGGGATCGAGCGCGACGGTGGTTTACGCGGAGGGCGGAAAAATTACTGACGCGAAGGAAGGTTGGGCGGGGTGGTATCAGAATGACGTGAAATTAGCGGATCCGGCTAAACAGCTCGAGGATGTGCATGCGGCTGTGGAGGTGGCGAAGCAGGCGGACGTGGCGATTGTGGTGGTGGGCGAGAACGAGACGACGAACCGCGAGGCGTGGGCGGAAAATCATTTGGGCGATCGCGACTCGCTCGATTTGCTGGGGGCGCAGGAGGAATTAGTTCGCGAGGTGGTGGCGACGGGGAAGCCGACGATTGTGTTTTTGTTGAATGGGCGGCCGCTTTCGATCAATTACATTGCGAAGAATGTGCCGGCGATTGTGGAGGGTTGGTATCTGGGGCAGGAGGGCGGGACGGCTGCGGCGGCGGTGCTTTTTGGCGATGTGAACCCGAGTGGGAAGACGGACGTGACGTTTCCGCGGAGCGTGGGGCAGCTGCCGGATTATTACAATCACAAGCCGTCGCGGAATCGGAGCTATGCGTTTGTGGATAATTCGCCTTTGTATCCGTTTGGGTATGGTATGTCTTATACGACGTTTAAGTATTCGAACTTGCGGTTGGATGCAGCGTCGATTGGGCTGAACGGGGCGACGACGATACATGTCGATGTGACGAATACCGGGGCACGGGCGGGGACGGAGGTGGTGGAGATGTATGTGCACCAGAGGATTGCGTCGGTGACGCAGCCGGTGAAGAAGCTGATTGGATTTCGGCGGGTGATGCTGGGGGCGGGAGAGACGCGGACGGTGGATTTGGCGTTGGGGCATGAGTCGCTGGCGATGATTGGGGGCGACATGAAGGCGGTCGTCGAGCCGGGCACATTTGAAGTGATGGTGGGGGGGAGTTCGGTGGAGACGGAGAAGGTAGAGTTGAAAGTGCAGAGGCCGACGCTTGGGGCGGGGGCGGGTGTTGGGAAGACGCAGAAGTAAAAGCGAAGAGAGATCCTTCGGCCGATGAATCGGCCTCTGGATGACGTCAAAGGCGGAAGGGCAAAAGCAAAGGCAAAAACGACGGCGGCGGCGAAGAGGGGTCCTTCGCTGCGCTCAGGATGACGCGGCTTGAAAACTAGCCGCGCGGAAAGGCAGAGGCAACGGCGAAGGCACACAGGCGAAGTCCGGCCTGTGCCACAGACGGGCGTCGCTATTGTGATTGGGGCAAGAAGTTGGAGTGGTGCCTGGATTGGAGATGGTTGAACCTGGAACCAACTAAGAGTTGGTCCCGCTCAGACTCGAAAGTCTAAGCTACATCGCGCTGCGCGCGACTTGGGGGCGGCACAGACTGACAGTCTATGTTATGGGTCGCTGCGCTCGCCTAGGGCACACCCCTCTGAGAGCGGGGTGCAGACAGGCTGAGAGCCTGTCCCGCTGCGGCTCGCCTATGCGTGGATTTTGCGGTAGGTGGATTCGCGGATGATTAACTTGGGCTGCAAAAGGATGCTGCGGGGTTTGGGCTTGGGGCCGGATTGCGATTCGGCGTCGATCATAGCGATGGCGAGGGTGGCGGCGCGTTCGCCGATCGCGAAACTTTGCTGATCGACGCTAGTGAGCGGGATGCGGAGAAAAACGTCGTAATGAAGATTGCCGCAGCCGACCAGAGCCACGTCTTCCGGGACGCGCAGGCCGGCGTCGAGAATCGCGCGCATGGTGCCGATGGCGAGCGGATCGCTGAAGCAGAAAATTCCGTCGGGGCGCGGATTGAGTTTCAGAAGCGACATGGCGGATTCGTAGCCGACTTCGTGCGCGCTTTCGTCAAGCATGTCGTGCGTGACGATGTATTCGGGGCCAAGCGCGAGGCGGTGCTTGGCGAGAGTTTTTTTGTAGCCTTCGAGGCGGCCGCGAGCGGGCGTGATTTTTGCGCCGCCGATGTGCGCGATCGTTTTGCAGCCGACTTCGATGAGGTGCTCGGTGGCGATCACGCCGATCAGTTCGTCGTCGCCGCCGACGAAATTAGCGTCGATGCCGGGAACGCGACGGTCGATCAGGACGAAGGGAATATTGGCTTCGATGACGCGTTTGAGGGCTGCGGCGGTCCAGTTGGACGAGGCGATCACGAGGCAATCGACGCGGCGCGCGATGAGCTGGTCGATCACCTGGCTTTCGATTTCCTGATCTTCTTCCGACGACGAAATCACGAGGTTGTAGCCGGCTTTGCGGAGAACTCCGCCGAGGCCATTGCCGATTTCGGAGTAGAAGGAGTGGACGAGGTCTGGAACGACGAGGCCGATCATATTGGAGCGGCCGGTGACGAGGGCGCGCGCGGCATAATTCGGCTTGTAGTTGAGCTCTTTGACGCGCTTGAGCACACGGGCGCGCGTGGCGGCGCTGATGTCCGAATGGTCGCGCAGAGCTTTCGAAACGGTGATGACGGAAACGCCGAGGTCGCGGGCGATGTCCTTCATCCGAACGGGCTTCATGAAAAAATTCCTCTGGAGCGAGACGCGAGAAACCGCAAAGGCCCTAACGATACGCTCGTTGAATGGATTCGTAAATATAGACGCACGGATGCGACGCCGTGTTCCGTGGAAAATTAAACAATTTTGAGAAAGCGTTTGCTGGCGACTTTGTTTGAACTAGGTCCGAAATTCGCTTCCCGTTATTGAGCCGGTGCGGCTGCCGCGGCTTTTTCCTTATAAAAGTTTTGGAGCACGTAGAAGGCTTCCTTGCGCTGACCGCGATCGGAGACCAGGCCTTTGCGATTGTGGAAGTCCTGCACTTGCGGGAGCTGGCGAACGGGCGACTGAAAATCCATCAGGACCCAAGGCGACATACCGGCGAGGAACGGAACTTTGCTCCACATCGCGAGTTGATGTTTGTAGAGGTCGGCCTGATATTCCTCGGTCCAGCGCTCATCGGCCGCGCCGTGGCGATTGAAGGGAGCGTCGGCACCAAATTCGCTGACGATGAGCGGCTTGTCGTACGGTGTGGTCCAGTGGGTGTGGTCGGTGGTGTCGATCGAGTGCTCGTACCAGCCGATGTATTCGTTGAGGCCGAGGACGTCCACGATCTGGCCGAGAGGATCGTCGATCACACGGGTGTCTTCGCCTTGCTTGGTGGTGACGTTCATCGCGGCAGTGAGGAGGCGCGTGGGATCCATCGCTCGCGCTTCGGCGGCGGTTTGAGTAAAGAAGGCGGTGCGGCCGGCGTTGATGGGAGTTTCGTTGCCGAGCGACCAGAGGATGACAGCGGCGCGATTGTGGTCGCGCGAAATTTCTTCGCGCAGCTGGTTCTTGGCGTTATCGAGCGTGCCGGGATTTTTCCAGTCGATGCTCCAGTACACGGGAATTTCGGACCAGACCAGAAGGCCCATGCGGTCGGCGGCGCGAACCATCGATTCGTGATGCGGGTAGTGCGCGAGGCGGACGAAATTGCAGCCGAGTTCTTTGGCCCAGCCGAGGAGCGTGGCGTCGTCTTCGGATGAAAAGGCGCGTCCGCCACGGAAGGGAGCTTCTTCGTGTATGGAGATGCCGCGGAGAAAGATAGGTTTGCCGTTTAGGAGGATTTTGTCGCCGCTCGTTGAGATGGAGCGGAAGCCGATTTGATCGGTGACGGAATCGCCGGCGCCGGAGAGGACGACTTTGTACAGCTTGGGATTTTCGGGCGACCAAAGATCCAGTTTCTGCGCGGGAAATTGGAACGTGCCTTTGCCGTCAGCATCAGTGGTGACGGTCTGCTTGATGTTGGCTTCGGGAATATCGATGGTGACGGCTTGCGCCCCGGATGTGCCTGCGACTTTCACCCAGCCGGCGATTGAGTCGAGCGAGCCCTTCGCGAGTTGGACGAAGTAATCCTGAATGTAGGTCTTGGGGACTTCGACGATTTCGACGTCGCGGGTGATCCCGCCGTAATTCCACCAGTCGGTATTGAGCGTGGGAACGCCGTCCGCGTGGCGCGTGTTGTTGACTTCAACGACGACGAAGTTGTCGCCATCGACGAGCGTGTCGCTGACGTCGAAATTGAAGGGTGTGTAGCCGCCGGTGTGATCGCCGAGGAAGTGGCCGTTGAGATAAACGCGAGTGAAATAATTCGCAGCGCCGAAGTAGAGGAAGGGGCGGATGCCGTCTTTCTTTTTGTAGTCGAAGGAATATTTGTACCAGAGCGGGCCTTCATAGAAATAAAGACTGTCGCGCTGCATGTTCCAGTCGCCGGGAACTTTCAGGCCGGGCGAGAGATCAAAATCGTACTCGAGGAGTTCCTGTTTATTTTTGACTTTGTGATTTTCGAAGAAGCGGGAGTGAAGGCCGCCTTCGTAGGGATCGACGATGGCGCGCCAGGTGCCGTCGAGGGAGATGGTGGTGCGGTTGGGGACGTTGGCGACGAGATCCTGTGGCGGTTTGGATTCGGGAGCCGCGGTGAGCTGCGGCGCGGGGAAAGGCGAAGCGGAAACGTGGATCGAGGCGAAGATCATTGCTAAGAAAAGGAAAGCAAGACGCTTCATGAAGGTCACCTTTTTGGCCGTTAGACTGTGGAGCGCGCGAGATGCGAGAACGAGCGCGGCAGAAAGCAATTGACAACGTGAAACCGCGGTGCCAAAGTTTCGCGCGTAGTTAACGCTAACTTCGCCGCATATGCCAGCTTTTTCAAAGCCCGCATCACCCTGTGAAACGTATCGAAGCGCCTGTTATTTTACCCATCTGCTGATTGAACTGATTGCGAAAAATCCCTGTCCTTGCGCGCGCTGGTGTGCCGATTTGCGCCGCGCATGGGCTCACTGAGGCTCGAATGCACAATCCGACGAAAACCTGGAAGACGATTTCGGCTGCGCTGTGTGTGATGGCTGCGCTGGCGGTGTGCGCGGTGCTGGTGCGTGCGCCGAAGGCGAATGCGCAGGCGGCGACGGCGAGCGGCGATGCTGGGAAGAAGTTTCAGCCAGTGAGCGAAGCGGATGCCGATGCGCGCGCGGAAAAAATTCTGAGCCAGATGACGATCGAGGAAAAAATCGATTACCTCGGCGGCGTGAACAATATGTATTTGCGCGCGATTCCGCGGCTGGGGCTGCCGGAATTCAAAATGTCGGACGGGCCTCTGGGCGTGCGCGGGACGGGCGAATCGACGGCGTATCCCGCGGGAATCATGGAAGCGGCGAACTGGAATCCAGAGCTGGAATATAAGGTGGGCGAAGGCGTGGCGCGGGATGCGAAGGCGCGCGGCGTTTCGACGATGCTTGGGCCGGGCATGAACATTTATCGCGCACCGATGTGCGGGCGCAATTTTGAATATTTCGGCGAGGATCCGTTTTTGGCGTCGCGCATGGCTGTGGCGGTGATCGAGGGCATGCAGAGCGAGGGCGTGATCGCGACGGCAAAGCACTACATGGGCAACAACCAGGAGTACGACCGCTACAACGTGAGTTCGGATATTGATGAGCGGACGATGCGCGAAATTTATTTGCCGGCGTTTGAGGCGTCGGTGAAAGAGGCGCATGTGGGCGCGATCATGGATTCGTACAACCTGATCAACGGCGAGCACGCGACGCAAAACAAGTTCATCAATATTGATGTGGCGAAGAAGGATTGGGGATTTCCGGGCGTGATCATGAGTGACTGGGACGCGACGCATGACGGGGTGGCGGCGGCGAACGGCGGAATGGATTTGGAGATGCCGTCGGGAAAATTTATGAATAAGGAAACGATTTTGCCGGCGATCAAGGATGGTCGCGTGACGGTGGCGACGATCGACGACAAGGTGCGGCGCGTGCTGCGGTTGATGATCGAGTACGGATATTTGGATCACCCGCAACTGGATCCGAATGCGAGCGTGTACAACCAGGAAGGGCGGCGCGTGGCGCTGGAGGCGGCGCAAGGCGGGATGGTGCTGTTGAAGAACGACGGGAATTTGTTGCCGCTCGATAAGTCGAAGCTCAAGACGGTTGCAGTGATTGGGCCGGGTGCGTTTCCGGCAGTGCCGGAAGGCGGCGGCAGCGCGCATGTGGATCCGATCGTGAAGGGCAGCTTTTTGGAGGGGATTGGCGCGTACTTGATGGGCTCGAATGTGAATGTGGTGTACGAACGCGGAGCGGTGACGCCGGTGGAGGCGTTTGGCGCGACGACGCAACTGACGACCACGGCGGATGGAAAGACGCCGGGCGTGAACGCGGAATATTTTACGAATGCGAAGCTAGACGGGAAGCCTTCGGCGAAGCGCGTGGATAAGCAGATCAATTTTGGATGGGACGAGGACGGCGATCTGAACGCGCCGGCGGGTTCGGCATCGGCACGGTGGACGGGGTATTTCACTCCGGGGAAGTCGGGCGAGTACACGATTTTCGTTGGTGGACATGATGGCTACCGATTGCTGATCGATGACAAGGAAGTGGTGCGGCAGTGGGAGTGGGAAAGCACGCCGATCCAGGGGAACACTTACAAGCTGGAAGGCGGCAAGGCGCACAAGCTGGTGATGGAATATTTCCGGAAGGACAGCAAGTTTCAGGCGGGGCTCGGGATTGTGTTCGCGCAGAATGCGGCGGTGGATAAAGCGGCGGCGACGGCGGCGAAAGCGGACGCGGTGATTTTGTGCGTCGGGTTCGACGCGGAGACCGAGGGCGAGGGGCGCGACCGGACGTTTGCGCTGCCGAATGGGCAGAATGCGCTGGTGAATGCGGTGCTGGCGGCGAACAAGAACACAGCGGTGGTGATTTCTGCGGGCGGCAACGTGGACATGACGGAGTGGATCGGGCAGACGCCTGCGCTGCTGCATACGTTTTATCCCGGGCAGGAAGGTGGGACGGCGCTGGCGGCGATTTTGTTTGGCGACGTGAGCCCGTCGGGGAAATTGCCGGTGTCTTTTGAGCGCGAGTGGAAAGACAACGCGACGTTCAACAGCTACTACGACAACGGGACGAAACACGTGAAGTACACCGAGGGAATTTTTCTGGGCTACCGGCACTTTGATAAGTCGGATGTGAAGCCGCTGTTTCCGTTTGGCTACGGGCTTTCGTACACGACGTTTAAGTACGGGAATTTGAGTGTGACGCCGTCGTTTAAGAAGGGCGAGCCGGTGACGGTGAGCTTTGACGTGACGAATACTGGAGCGCGCGAGGGAGCCGAAGTCGGGCAAGTTTACGTGAGCGACACACATTCGAGCGTGCCGCGGCCGGTGAAGGAATTGAAGGGCTTTGGCAAAGTGGATTTGAAACCGGGCGAGACGAAGACGATCACGGTGAAGCTGAATGACCGGTCGTTTTCGTATTACGACGTGGCGAAGCACGGATGGGTAGCGGAGCCGGGCGATTTCGGGATTATCGTGGGAAGCTCGTCGGCGAAGACGGAACTGACGGGAAAGACGACGCTCGCGCAGTAAGATCGGATTTCGATTCGGCGACGGGCTCGCGTCGCGTGAGTTGGGATCGGTCCGGCAATTTTGCCGGAGTATTTGGGGTTGTGTATTTCCGGCAGGGCAAAAATCCAGAAGGGCGGCCAGCGCTGAAGTAGGCGAGGGACCGTAAACGGATACAATCGTGAAAAACCGCATTATCGTTGGTGTTTTGAAGCTATTTGGATGCTTGTTGCTGCTGGCGGCTTCGGCTGGGGCGCAGTGGAACCAGCTGAATCCGGTGAAGGCGGTGAAGCAGCAGGCGGACGGCGTGGTGTTCACGATGGATCGCGGGACGCTGAGGCTCGAGGTGTGCGCCGACTCGATCGTGCGCGTGACGTACGCGCCGGGCGCGACATTTCCGGACACGCCGCAGTATGTGGTGACGAAGAACACGTGGGCGCCGGCACCATTCACGTTTACGAGCGATGACAAGAGCGCGACGATCGCGACGGGCAAGCTGAAGATCACGATCACGAAGAACGATGGCGCGATTCTGTTTGCCGATGCGAGCGGCGGAAAGCTTTTTCAAGATTACGACCGGACGCTGACGCCCGCGACGGTGAACGGCGAGCAGACGTATCACTCGGAAGTGTTTTCGAATTTGTGGGATTCAAACGAAGCGTTCTACGGGCTGGGGCAGCATCAGGCGGGCGTGTGGAATTATCACGGCGAGGACGTGGATATTTCGCAGGACAACACGAACATCTCGGTGCCTGTTGTGCTCTCGTCGCGTGGATACGGCATTTTCTGGAACAACCCGTCGCGCAGCCGCTTCAACAACCGTTTTCCGCACGCGCTGTATCTGAGCGCGGAAGTGGCGGACACGGTGGACTACTACTTTTTGTACGGGCCGGACTTCGACAAGATCATTGCGTCGTATCGCGAGATGACCGGCGCGGCGCCGCTTTTCGGAAAATGGGCGTACGGCTACTGGCAGTGCAAGAACAAGTACAACTCCGAGGATGAAGTGCTGGCCGTCGCGAAAAAGTATCGCGACCAAAAAATTCCCGTCGATAACATCGTGCAGGACTGGTTCTGGTGGAATCACATGGGCGAACCGGTCTTCAACAAAAATTATCCCGATCCGAAGGGAATGATCGACCAGCTGCACAAGCTGGACTTCCACATCATGTTTTCGTTCTGGCCGTATTTCGATCCGCCGTCGCCGGTGTATGACGATATGGCTTCGAAGGGATATTTCATCGACAAGACGGTGGTGGGCGGATTTCACCCCCAGGGGATGGCGCTGTACGACGCGTTTAATCCGGCAGCGCGGAAATATTACTGGAACCTGATCAACACGGGACTTTTTCAGCTGGGTGCGGATGCGTGGTGGCTCGATACGGATGAGCCGGAGACGGAAGGGCGGCAGACGCCGATTCTGGTGAACAACAAGGTTTCGATCGGCAGCGGCGCGCGCTATGCGGATCTTTTTCCGTTGATGACGACGACGGCGGTGTATGAGGGGCAGCGCAGCGCGACGGATCAGAAGCGCGTTTTCATTCTGTCGCGGTCGGCGTATGCGGGCGTGCAGCGCAATTCGGTGTCGGCGTGGTCAGGCGACGTGGAATCGAACTGGCTGGCATTTGCGCGGCAGATTCCGGCTGGACTGAATTTCGAATTGAGCGGATTGCCGTACTGGACGACGGACATCGGCGGGTTTATTAACGGTGGAAATCCTGACGACCCGGCGTATCGCGAACTTTATATAAGGTGGTTTGAGTACGGATCGTTCTGCCCGATTTTCCGCGCGCACGGAACGCGGACGACGAACCAGAACGAAATCTGGTCGTATGGCGCGGATGCGCAGACGATTCTGACGAGCTACGACCGGCTGCGTTATCGATTGCTGCCGTACATCTATTCGATGGGATGGATGACGACGGATCAGGGTTACACGCCGATGCGGGCGCTGGCGATGGATTTCCGCACCGATGTGCGCGCGCAGAACATTGGCGACGAATATATGTTCGGGCCGGCGATTCTGGTGGCGCCGGTGACGGAGCCGGGCGCGACGGTGCGTCATTTATATTTGCCGAAGGCGAAGTGGTACGACTTCTGGACGGGCAAGGCGGTGGATGGCGGCGCGGCGATCGATACGGCGGCGCCGATCGAGCGGATGCCGCTGTTTGTTCGCGCGGGATCGATCCTGCCGATGGGGCCGGATGTACAGTGGGCGAGCGAAAAGCCGGCGGACCCGATCGAGCTGCGCGTTTATGCGGGCGCGGACGGACATTTCACGTTGTACGAAGATCAGGGTGACACGTACAACTACGAGAAGGGCGCGTTCGCGACGATCGCGTTTGCGTGGGACGATGCGTCGCACACGTTGACGATTGGCGAGCGGAAGGGAAGTTTTACGGGGATGCTTGGGAAGCGGACGTTTCACATTGTGTTTGTGGGAGCTGGGCACGGCGCGGGGATTGATCCGAGCGCGACGGCGGACAAGACGATGGAGTACACGGGCGCGCAGGTTAGCGTGGTGCGATAGGGCGCGAGGTAGACCCACAGGCGGCGCGGAAGCTCGAGTACGAAAAATACTTTATCGCGGGGCGTGCGAGGTGTTCGAGGCTGCCGAGTGCCGCGAATTTAGTTGGTGGCAAAGCGGTAGCTGCGCTCCCGCAGTCCATATGGTGCGTTGCGGTAGCGCGGAGGTTGCGTGAACAAGGCGGCGATGTGGCGCGGAGTGGTGGCGGGGCTTGTGTGTGCGGGGCTGATTGCTGCACCGGTGGTACCGTCGTTCGCGGGTGAGCATGCGACGAGCGGCGATAAGGTGGTGGTGTTAGCCAACGATCCTGCGGCGCTGGAGCATTGGCCGTCGCTGATGCTGGGAACGGCGTGGTATCCGGAGCAATGGCCAGAGTCGCGCTGGGAAGCAGATTTGCAGCTGATGGAAGCGGCGCAGATTCGCTTTGTGCGGATGACGGAATTCGCGTGGGCGAAGATGGAGCCCCGCGAGGGGCAGTACGATTTCGAGTGGCTGGACCGCGCGATCGCGGCGGCCGCGAAGCATCACATCGCCGTGGTGCTGGGCACGCCGACGGCGACACCTCCTGCGTGGCTCACGCAAAAATTTCCTGAGACATTGCGAATCGAGCAAGACGGCCAGCGCGTGACGCATGGCAATCGCGCGCACGCCTCGGCGACGTCTCCGCGCTACCTGGAATTCTGCCGCCAGATCGCCGGCAAGATGGGCGAGCGCTACGGACACAATGCCAACGTGGTTGGCTGGCAAATCGACAACGAGTATGGCTATGGGCAAATTTCGTACGACGATGCGACTCGCAAAGAATTTCAAGAGTGGCTGGCTGCGAAATACGGGACCGTGGCGAATTTGAATGAGCGCTGGGCGACACAGTATTGGAGCGAGGTGTACGACAACTGGAGCGAAATTCCGATTCCGGTGGGCGAGCACAATCCGGGGCTGATGCTGGATTGGAAGCGGTTTGTGACGCACGTGTGGGTCGCGTATCAGCAGAACCAGATCGATGCGCTGAAGAAGTTCATCGAGCCGCGGCAATTCATCACGGGAAATTTGATGGGGCTGTGGGACGGCGTGGACAACTACGACGTGGCGAAGCCGCTGACGTTTGCTTCGTGGGACGACTATGTGGGAACGGGACACGTGGATCCGGCGATGAACGGGATGATTCACGATCTGACGCGCGGATTCCTCGGCCGGAATTTTTGGGTGATGGAGACGCAGCCGGGTGCGGTGAATTGGTCGAAGCTGAACAATTTTTTGAATAAGGGCGAAGCGCGCGCGATGGCGTGGCAGGCCGTGGGGCACGGCGCGGACGCGATCGGTTACTGGCAGTGGCGCAGCGCGTTGAACGGGCAAGAAGAGTTGCACGGAACGCTGCTGGGACCGGACGGGACGCCGGTACCGTTCTACGACGAAGTGGCGCAGCTCGGTGCAGATTTTGCGAAGACGCAGGAGGCGCTGCGCGGTACGAAGCCGGTGTCTGAAGTGGCGCTGTTGCAATCATACGACAGCCGGTGGGCGATCGAATTTCAGAAGCACACCGAGAAATACAATCAGATTGGAATTCTTCACGATTACTACGCCGCGTTGCAAAAGCGCGCGCAATCGGTGGATGTGGTGAATCCGTACGACAAGCTCGACGGGTACAAGTTGGTGGTGGCACCGAGCTTGAATGTGATTCCGGAGGATCTTGCGGCACATTTGCGCGAGTACGTGCAAAACGGCGGGCACCTGGTGCTAGGTCCGCGCTCGGGGCAGAAGGATCAATACAACGGGCTTCTGCCGCAGCGGCAGCCGGGATATTTGGCGGATGTGCTGGGCGGGCGAGTTGAGCAGTATTACGCGCTCGAAGGCGATGTGCCGTTGGGTGGCACATGGGGTGAAGGTACGGCGTCGGTGTGGGCGGAGCAGCTAAAGACGAATTCTGCGGAGACGCATTCGCTGGAGGTTTACGGCGAGTTTAACGGTTGGCTGGATCATCAGCCAGCGGTGCTGACGCGCGCGTTCGGCAGGGGAACGATCACTTACATTGGCACGGTGGTTGATGGGAAGACGATGGCGGCTGCGGCGGATTGGATGGCGAAGCAGAGTGGCGTTGAGCCGGCGTTTGGCGCGGTGCCAGAGGGAATCGACGTGAGCCGGCGCGAAGGAGATGCGAAACGCGTCTTCGTGCTGATCAATTTCAACCGCGTGCCGCAACAGGTGACGTTGCCACGCGCGATGACGGCGCTGCTGGCTGGGTCGGGCACGGTGACGTCTGTAACGTTGCCGGGGTACGGGGTGGAAGTGCTGAGTGACGCGAAGTGAGTGCGGAAATTTACAAACTCGCGCTTGCGTTGATTGAGGTGCGGCGTGATAGTGAGCGGCAAATGAGCTTCGCAATATCCGCGAGACCGATTCGCATTTCACTTTTCGCTGCACTCGTGCTGATGCTTGGGTGCGCCACGCTTGCGCAGTCGTCGCACATGAGTGCGGGCGAGGCGCGGATCACGGGATTTGTGCGCGAGGCGGGATCGGGGAAACCGTTGACTTCTGTAAGAGTGGAAGTGAGTGCGCTGGGCAACGGCGTTTCGGAAATTTACGTGACGTCGGGAACCAATGGGGAATATCGGATCGCAGGCGTACAGGACGGAAACTACGATCTGGTGGTGAACGAAAAAGGGTACAAGCCGTATCGCGAGCACATCACTCTCGCGAACGGGAATCATTTGACCGAGATCATCCAGCTGGAGAAGGAGGACGCCGCGGCGGAAACGCCGGGTGCGGTGCTTTCGGCGCACGAGCTGACGGTGCCGCAGAAGGCGCGCGACTTGTATGCGAAAGGAATCGCGCTGAAGGCGAAGCCGGATTATGCGGGCGCGCTGGAGCAATTTCAGAAGGCGATCAAGATTTATCCGACGTATTACGAGGCGTACGCGGAAGCGGGCGTGGCGGAAGTTAATTTGAATCAGCTGGACGCGGCGCAGCAGGATTTGCAGAAGTCGATCGACATGAGCGAGGGGAAGTATCCGCTGGCGATGTTTTACATGGCAGGACTTTTTAACAACAAGCGCGCGTTTGACGATGCGTTGACGGTGGGGAAGAAGGGCAGCGCGATCGACGAGAATGCGTGGCGCGGGAATTTTGAGATTGCGCGGGCGTTGATTGGGCTGAAGCGCGGCGACGAAGCGTTGCCGTACGCGAAGAAGGCAGTGGCGGGAGCGCCGGATAATCCGCAGATGTATGTGGTGCTGATGAATGCGAATCTTGGCGCGCATGACTATGCGGCGGCGCTGGTGGCGATTGATGCGTTTCTCAAACTGAACCCGAGCGGGCAGCAGGCTGATCAGGTGAGGCACTTGCGGGAGCAGGTGCAGGTGGCGGCGCAGAGGCAGGCGGGGGCGACGGGTGCGCCGGCGGCGACGAATTCTGGTCCTGCGACAAATACAAAACCACATTGATTTGGAGGTGGGGAGTTTGGATAGACAGTTTGTCTATTTTGGGGGATGGGTGTGTGTGGAGGGGCGTTGGCCAGCGGGAAGGCGGGGAGGGATCCTTAGGCCGGTGAACCGGCCTCTGGATGACGTCAACGTCAAAGGCAGAGGCGGAAGGCACACAGGCGAACTCCAGCCTGTGCCACAGACTGGCTTCACTATTGTGTGTGGGGCAATAAGTTGGGGTGGTGCCGGGAGTGGGAATGGTTGAACCCGGGACCAACTGAGAGTTGGTCCCGCCCAGACTCGAAAGTCTAAGCTACTCGCGCGCACTTGAGGCGAAGGCGCGCGCTTGGGCAGAGGTGCGGTTAGTTCGGTGGTAGGCGGTTCTCGATGAAGTCGGCGACTCGGCTGGCGGAGGGCGGGTCGAGATTCGAGAGCACTACTACGGTGTAGCCGGAGGCGGGGCAGATGGCTAGTTCGCCATTCATGCCGGGGGCGCCGCCGCCGTGGCCGAAGCAAGCTACGCCATTGGGCAGAGTGCGGTTAAAGAAGCCGTAGGCGTATTTGCGGCCGCCGGGCGTGTCGGCTTTGGCGGTGACTAGCAAATCGGTGTGCGCGGCGTCGAGCAGTTTGTGGTTTTCGATCGCGTTCGCGAAGGCGAGCAAGTCGCCGACTGTTGAGTAGCCGCCGCCGGCGGACGTGGCGCGGTAGGGAAGCGTGTCGTCGTTGCGAACGAGAGCGTTCGGATCCGTATCGGAGTGGCGATAGCCGACGGAGCGATTCGGAACGGCTTGGTCTTCTGGAAGGGAATCCGTGGAGGTCATTCCTGCCGGTTTGAAAATGTGTTCGCGAACGTAATCGTAATAATCCTGCCCGCTGGCTTTTTCCACGACGATTCCGAGAAGAATGAAACCGTAATTGGCGTAGTCCCAGCTGGTGCCGGGCTCGAAGGTGGGCTCGCGCTTGCCGTAGAGCTTCACGTAGTCTTCGAGCGTTTTGAGTTCGAGGCGGTGCTTATCGAATTCGGGGCCGAAGAAATCGCCGGCGCCGCCGGTGTGGGTGAGCAGCTGGTGGATGGTGACTTTCGAGGCCCAGGCTTGATTCGGATAGTCGGGAAGAAATTTCGCGAGCGTGTCGGTGAATTTCAACTTGCCGGCTTGATTGAGCTGAACGATGGCGGTGGCGGTGATCATTTTGTTCATCGAGCCGATGCGGAATTTCGTGTCGAGCGTGTTGGGGATTTTATTTTCGCGGTCGGCGAAGCTGTAGGCGGCGGAGAAGATGGGCTTGCCGTCTTTTGCGACGAGCGCGGCGCCGGAGAAAGTGCCGTCGGCGGCGCTTTTTTCGAGTTGTGAGCGGAGAGCGTCGATGGCGGCGGCTTGAGTCATCGCGGGGAGCGCGAATTCAGGGGGCGTGGGAATCGCCTGGATGCCGAGCTTCTTGATTGCGTGGGGCGGTGCGGGGTCGACGATGATGTCGGCCTGCGCGAACTGGTCGGACTTTTTTTCCTGGAGGAGCACGGTGCAGGTGGTCTCGGCGCAGTCTTTCACTTTGCGAAGGTCGAAGCCGCCGGTTTGGTGGGCGAAGTCGAATTCGTCGTCGATGTGGGAGACGCGGTCGGGCGCGTTTTTCTGGAGGAAGGCGAGCAGGGTGGCGCGGTCTTGCGAATCGAAGGCGGCGAGCCAGGCGGCGAATTGCGAGCCAGCGGGGGTGGAAGGGAGGATCGGTGGCGTCTGGGTTTGTGACTGGGTCTGAGCGCGGAGCGGCGCAGCGATTAGTGCGATGGCGAGAAGCAGAAGCGAAGTGAGTTTGGTCATGGATGGATATACGCACGCGGCAATAATTCGATTCATTGATGTTTGGGATGGCATACTATTCATGCTGTGAATCTAGCATCCCTGAACCTAAATTTGCTCGTGGCGTTTGAGGCGCTGCTCGACGAGCGGAACGTGACGCGGGCGGCGCGGCGGATTGGCTTGACGCAACCGGCGATGAGCAATGCGTTGAACCGGCTGCGCGCGGCGTTTGGCGACGAACTTTTCCGGCGCGTGCCGGGAGGAGTGGCGCCGACGCCGCGGGCGCTGGCGATGTCCGCCGCGGTAAGGGCGGGGCTCGCGCAGTTTCGCGCAGCGGTGGCGGAGCCGAAGCAGTTTGATGCGGCGTCTGCGACGATTTCGTTTCGCGTGGCGATGTCTGAATATGTGGAGTGGATTTTGCTCGGGCCACTGATGGCGCGGCTTGGTCGCGAGGCGCCGGGGATTCAAATTGTGGCGCGGCGCGTGGAGCGCGTGTTTTTGCCGCCGGAGGGGGCGCTCGAATCGGACGATCTGGACGCGGCGATTGGATTTTTTCCGGAGCCGAGCGCGCTGCAGCCGGGGACGCAGTCGCTCGAATTGTGGCGTGAAGACAACGTGTGCATTTTGCGGCGCGGGCATCCGTTGCTGGCGAAGCCGTTTGGTTTGCGGCAATTTGCGGGCGCGCGGCATGTGGCGAATATGATCCGGCCGGACACGCGGGGATTCATCGACGATATTCTCACCGGGCACGGGCTGAAACGGAAGCTCGCGGTGGCGACGCCGCACATGATCGTGATTCCGTCGATTGTGGCGGAGTCGGATCTGGTGGCGGTGATTCCGCGGGAGCTGGCGCGGCGGGCGAGAAAGACGTTGGCGATCGAGGTGAGGCCGGTGCCGATCCGGATGCCGGCGTTTCATATGAGGATGTTGTGGAGGGAGAGAAATGCGGAGAATCCGGGGCACGTGTGGTTGAGGGCGCGCATCGCGGAGTGTGCGGGGAGGGTGAGGCGGGTTTGATGCGGTAGTGATGGAGTGCGCACGGAGGCGCGGAATCGGCGGCGTCGGGGCGTTGCGAAGACGTGCTAAAATTGTTGTCCGTTCAAAGCCGGAGGGGTGGCAGAGCGGTTGAATGCGACGGTCTTGAAAACCGTTGGGCCCGTAAGGGTCTCGTAGGTTCGAATCCTACCCCCTCCGCCACGCAGTCTGCTGGTTTCTCTCAGTTCCCATTTACCTCGGAGAAGGTGCTACTTTGCGCCCAGTTCACGCGAGACAATCTGCACTCGGAGGACGGCTCTACAGCAAACATTCTCCGAGATATCGCAGGAATCGCCTGTGCTCTCCCGAACCACCAGCGAGGTGCACTTCGTATTGGCACGAATTCTCGCGTGAGGCCGGCACCCTAAGCCTCAGCAAGAACTTATCCAAAAGATGGTTGACGAGCTGTTCGCGACTGATGTCGAAGCCGAGGCTTATCGCCAACGGTGGGAAGACACTCTCGAACCAGTGATCGTGAAGAACCTTGAGAATGTTCAGGGTGACGAGCGCGACGTAATCTTCATATCGACCGTCTACGGGAAAGATGCTTCTGGTAACTTCCATCAACGCTTTGGGCCAATCAACGGTGCTCACGGTCATCGACGACTGAACGTGCTATTCACAAGGGCGAAAAAACAGGTCCGCATTTTTAGCTCGATGAAGTCTACGGATATAAAAATCGAGACAACGAGTCGCGCTGGTGTTAAGGCCCTCAAGGGGTATCTTGCTTATGCCGAAACCGGGCACCTCGATGTCCCGCAACTGAGCGAAAAAGGCCCAGACAGTGACTTTGAGCGGTGGGTTATGGATATGCTCGTTGAGAATGGCTATGAGGTCGTACCGCAGCTAGGCGTGGCTGGTTATTTCATCGATCTTGCAGTACGCAACCCTGAAAACAATGGAGCTTTCATTCTCGGAATCGAATGTGACGGCGCGATGTACCACTCCGCGCGTTCTGCGCGAGATCGCGATCGACTTCGGCAGGAAACTTTAGAGAGACTCGGCTGGCGTATATATCGGATTTGGTCGACAGACTGGTTTCGGAACCCGCGAATAGAGTTTCAAAAGTTGTCTGATACGCTCAACAAGTTAAGGCAAAACGGCACCGCTGGAGGCAGTGCGGGAATCTAGCCCCTTGTGTAACAGGCATAAGCACATTCACTGACGCTGCTTTCTACCTAGACGCATACCCACTGAAAGCTCGGTAGCGAGATTGACTTAGGTTGCAGAGCCCGGCCCAAGCCAGAAGCTATCTCTTCCCCGGGCGAATTCTTTTCACGAGAGCGCCGACTTTCGCGCCTGCACCGTCCTGTTTATCGACTGAAGCAGCCTGATGAGGAGAGCACTGCCAACGCTTGCTAAGCCGGAAGCTTTTGTGATGTGGGATACTGGTGTTGCTCACGGCCTACTGCGCCATCATACTTCTTTGTCGTTTTAAAAAGTTCGAAACGACCGTCACCCGCGTAAAACTTCAGTCTCTCGCGTAGCGCCTGCATTTCGGCTTGCGGCATCGGCGTGAAGCCGCGAGCGATCTCAAGGTTCTGTTCGAGTACAGCTAGCGAGTCCATGCCGCTGATCGTTGTTGCTACGGGTAGGCTCATCGCATAGCGCAAGCCTTCTTGTGCAGTAATCGCTCCACCCGTGACCATTTCACCAGAACCGCCCAGACTTTTCATCCCAAGCACCGCAACGCCCTTTTCCAGCGCCACAGGCAGCACTTGATTTTCGAAGCTCCGAAAACTGGCGTCAAACGCGTTTAAGGGCATTTGCACCGTATCAAAGGGAAAACCGTGCTGAAGCATTCGAAGGTGAATCGCTGGGTCTTTGTGGCCTGTGAATCCTATGAAGCGAACTTTACCCTGCTGCTTCGCTGTGAGTAACGCTTCCGCCGCGCCGCCAGATGTAAAGATCAAATCAGGATCGTTGTAATAGATCACCTCATGTACTTGCCACAGATCGAGATGGTCGGTCTGAAGCCTCCGTAGCGATTGCTCCAGCATTTGCATGGCGATGTCTTTACCACGCCCGTGCGTACACACTTTCGTCATCACGAAGGCCTGATCCCGCTTTCCGCGAAGCGCGTTTCCGAGCCGTTCCTCACTGACGCCATCGTGATAATCCCAAGCGTTGTCGAAGAAGTTCACTCCTGCATCTAGCGCACGCGCGACAAGCTCATTGGCTTCGTCTTGACCCTTCGTTGAGCCGAGATGAAAACCGCCGACTCCAAGAGCGGAGACCTGGACACCTGTCTTGCCGAGACCACGCTTGGGGACCTCCGCGACTGGGGATGAGCCAGCGGCAGACTGTCCGCGTCCGCCACGAGTGGAGTCTCGCGCGCGAGTCATGGCGCTAGCGGTGAATGCTGCAACGCCCTTTACAAAATCACGCCGCGTAAATCCATCCTCAAACTCGAATTCCGTATCAGCAGACATTGTTACCCTCAGGGTCGCCGCGTATTACTCTTGGATTTTCGGATATGGATGCCCGTCGTTCACGGTGGCTAGGACGGTTTCTTTCGTTTCGTCGGACTGCATATCGATGGGGAAGCCGTGGGCCATGCGCGCTTCCGGATTGTCGAACTTGATTGAAGTCTTGTAGAGCTCGAAGTGTCCGTCGGCGGCAGCAGATCGGACCCGATGTTCCAGCGCTTGCATCTCGACTTCTGACATCGGCTTAAAGTTCTGAGCGATGCTCAAATTCTGGCAGAGAATTTCGGGACGTTCCATTCCCGTAATTGTCACCGTTACCGAAAGACTCATCGCGTAACGCAGAGATTCTTCTGCTGTGACAGTACCGTTCTGGATGGGCTCGCCATGTCCGCTGAGCGGTTTCATTCCGAGGACGGCGATGCCCCTTCGCGTGAGTTCCGGTAGAACTAGTGCCTTAAAACTCTGAAATGTTGCGTCAAAGGCGTTTAGTGGCATCTGTACGGCATCGAAGGGGAAACCGGTCGCGAGCATTCCCAGATGAACTGATGGATTTTTGTGACCGCTAAAGCCGAGAAAGCGAACTTTGCCTTCGCGCTGTGCCCTCAGCATCGCTTCGGCAGCGCCGCCCGGTCGGATGAAGAGTTCGGGATCATTGTCGAAACCCATGCCGTGCGCCTGCCAAAGATCAAGATGATCAGTCTGGAGGCGGTTGAGCGACTCTTCGAGCATCCGAGTCGCGAGCGATCCGTCGCGACCGTGCGTACAAACCTTGGTCATGAGGAATACTCTGTCGCGGCGACCTTTGAGGCCTTTACCCAACCAGTTTTCGCTCTTGCCGTTATGGTATTCCCAGCAGTTGTCGAAAAATGTCACGCCACCATCGACAGCTTCGTGAACGAGCGAGACTGCGGTTTGTTCGTCTTTTGCTGCGCCTAGATGATGCCCGCCCATTCCAAGGATCGACACTCTAACGGAGTCATGTTTCCCAAAGGGGCGAGTCGGAATAGAGCCAACAGGATTGAAAAGTGTTGCAGCTGCACGTCGATTCTTCGTGGAGGGCATGATCAGCAAGCAAGATCATGAGTGCTTTGATTTGCGGCCACAATACAGTGAAACGCGTAAACGTCCAATCCTCGATCGGCCTAGATGCGCCGTGCGCACTGCGGTGTCGTGACGTGCGACCCGTGGACCAACCGTCTATGTGGGCAGGAGAAGGATTGGCCACGGCAATCCGGTGCCGGGTAGCGAGTCTGATATTTCCACGCACCCGCTCGCCCGAAAAGCGTTGGCTCGTTTAGCGGGCGTGACGGACTCGTTTCATATAGCGGCGCAAAGCGATACGTAGGTGGTTTGAATGGTTCAAGAAGGCCGAGCGTCTGAGGCTTTTGAAACTGCATCTCGAATCGAGGGCACCAACGTATCGAATAGCGTTGTCTTGTCGAGGACTCGAAATGCGCCGAGTTGTTCGGCTGCCTTCATCAGATCCTCGTCCGCTGGGTGGAAAGTGATCGCGATCACGGCGCATTCACAAGCTCTGGCTAGCTCAGCCAGATGAGATGGCTGAGAATCCTTACCGCACGGCATTCGAATATCGCAGATCAGCACGTCCGCCTTCGCGGACTCTAAGCTTTTAACGGCCTGTTTGAAGTCTTCGGCTTCGCCAACCACCTGTATATCGGCTTGGCTTTCGAGCAATCGTCGGACTGCGGCGCGGATCGCGTTCGAATCGTCTGCGATGAAAACCTTAATCACGGTCCCTCGTGTTTTAGAGATTCAGTTCCCTCAAAAGGTCGGCAGTGCCTGATGTGTGAACAAACCCTACGCGGGTGTACCAAAATGGTCAAGGGGCTCGCCTACGCTTCCACCAGCTCTTCGGCTACCGCGACAACCTGACTCACGTTGTCTTTCTCCATGATTCGCGTTGCCCAAGGAACTTGCGTAGCTTTCACGACGCCCGCGTGCATAGTAAACAGAACTATGGGCACGGTCGGATACAAGGCGCGTATTCGTCTGCCCGCTTCTACTCCGGACATACCGGGCATCGCAAGATCAAGGATGACCAAGTCCGGCCTGTGCTGCTTCGCCAGCTCGACGGCCTCCGCGCCATCCTTAGCTTCAGCGCATATTTCCAGATAAATGTGCTCGTGAAACGCACGGCAAAGCAGCTTCCGCATCAAGGGAGAGTCATCCGCGACCAAAATTCGTTTCGACACAGTAGCTACAAGGGTGGCCGAAGCTACAGCGTGCGTACATACAGCAAACCACTATGCTCCTGGAAGAATGCTGAGGTATATTCCCATCAGAGGTCAAAACATGGCGCAGCCGTACTCCTGGACGGCAGCCTTCGAGAAAGCACAGAGCGAGACCGATCCGACACGGCTACAAGGCGCGGTTATGGCCGCAGAGGAAGCGATGGTCCAACGGAGGATGGAGCTTTCGGGCGACGACGCCGGGGCGCACCCAGAGCTAGAAGCGCTGCGCGCGGCGGCAATTGAGCTTTTGAAATTAAAGACTGAGAAGCTAGGTTGGCCGGGTATTGGTTCGACTCCCAAGCCCTAACGCGCGGCGATCAGCAGCCCGCCGACCCCACCGAAAATGAGTACCAGGCGCTTCATGGCGGCAACGTCAAAACTATAGCAAGCCACACGCCCTACTGCTCTGCACTTCGTGCCGCCTTTTTTATCCGGACGACGTGGACGAGTTCAAGTTGTCGCCCGCCGAGGGTTCGACAAGCCCTCCCCGGTCTGACTGAGCATAGCGGACACGGAACTGAAATCGGGCTGACTCTCAGACGAATAACTTTGAGCATCCATAGACACTAGCATGCCGGGCCAGTTGCTTTCAGTGCGCTTGCGTACGGACTGCCAGCGGAACCTGCCGATCGCCTAAAGTCCTGGTAAACGCCGCAACCGGACAAAGGAAGCTGCTGGCACCGCCGGCGAGAATCAAATCTCTGGCAAAGGGGAGGAACGCCGGACTTCCGAATTACGTGTCCACATAATTGGGAAGTCCGGCGGGGAGACGTTTGGAGAGTTGCCGTCAAGATACGCGACGGCGATGATTGATCCCATACTGCGGTGGCTTGAAACTTCAGAAGAGAGTTATGTAGGGCGGCTCGTCGTGGCTCCCAGAAATCTCACAGCATAGTTGATTGTCTTGCTTGTTCTCAAACCGAGCGGGCTTGAGCAAGCCCGGCTTCGGAACGGCTCACGTAACGAACTCGTTCGCGCATTCCGCTGACACCGAAACTGCTCGAATTACAGTAAATCCTTACTTTCGCTTCGCTGCCCTTATTCCCGATTTAACCCTTCTTCGTGCCTCGCCGGGACCCTTAACGTCGAGGATGCGGTATTTTTCGCCAGAAAGTTTGTGGTAATCCACAAAAAATTCTCCCAGTTCTTTCACGAACTGTTTCCCAAGCTGATTTACGTGCTTGACGCGGGCGTAACTGTGATTTTGTTCTTCTACGGCGACGATGCGGTCATTGCGTATCGTCTTTTTCTTGCTGTCTTGCTCGCCCTCAATGACTCCGATGATCCTGCACTTCAGTAAACAACCGGCGAACGCCGGTTCGTCCATCAACACCAGAACGTCGGTAGGGTCTCCGTCTTGGGCTAACGTGGATGGCACGAAACCGAAATCATAGGGAAAGGTCATACCGGCTGGAAGAACTTTTGTCAGAGCGAATATTTTGAGATCCGTATCGAAAGCGAACTTGTTCCTGCTTCCTTTCGGAGTCTCAATAACGACTTGAAGAAGATCGGAATCGTCCTCGTCTTTGGGCGCGAGATGGACAGGGTTCGCCATCCCCGATTCTTTTTGCCGGTTCTTAGCCATGAGTTTCACTCTCCTGAGTCGGTCCCATTGTGTGCAGGTGTAATCAAATTAGATGATTCGCTCCACGAGCCGGGCCAGTCTTGCAGCCCGGTTCGCTCCGAGGTGGACATTTATGTGGAAAGACCTGCTCATACGCTTCTTCGTTGGGGGAGCATTCGTGTCTGCCTTCGCAGCTGTCGGAACCGTCCTAAAGCCCAAGAGTTTTGCTGGTCTTTTCGGAGCGTCTCCTGCGATCGCGCTAAGCACACTTTTGCTGACTTCACGGAGCAACGGGGCGGTTTACGCCGCGTTGGAGGCTCGCTCGGGAATGATTGGCGCTCTTGCTTTCTGCGCCTACGCGTACTGCGTGATGAAGTTGATCGCGACGCGAAGGCCCGACGTTAAGTGGCCGACGTACGGATTTCTCGTCGTGTGGTTCGCTGTTGCGTTCAGCATTTGGTGGCTTCTTGGACTGGGGCACACGTCGTGATCGTCAAACTCAATTGGGCCGCGGTGAAAGAAACGTCGGGAAAGGATTACGTTATCCGATTCATATTGGGAGGGCTTGTCACAGTCGCAACTGGACTGATCGCGAAAAAGTTCGGACCCACAGTGGGCGGATTATTTCTGGCGTTTCCAGCCATATTCCCCGCGACGGCGACCTTAATCGCAGAACAACAAGCGCATAAAAAAGAACGCTACTCGCTTAAGGGGATGGTCAGAGGTCGCCTCGCTGTTGCTGTGGAAGCAAAAGGAACATCGCTGGGGACGGTGGGTCTCGCAGGATTTCTGCTTACTGCGTGGCTACTCATCAGAAGCTGCTCGCCGTGTACGGTGTTTCTGCTAGCAACCAGCGCCTGGGTGGTGACGTCGGTTTCACTGTGGTTTCTCATGAAACGAGTGTTCCGCCGCTGATAGCCCTTAGTCGGGAGATTCCTATAGAACAGACGATTCACGTACCGCTCGCACCCAACTCTGCAGCTCGTCGCGGGTCATACAATTAACGATTCGCGAGCCCGGAATTTTCGCCGCCAGCGCGGAGGCTGCTGAAAATGCCATGAACCGAAGTTGCGACGGACCGTGGGAATCGGTACCTAACGAGATTCGGCATCCGGACTTACGCGCCAGCTCCAGGAGGTCAGGGCTTAAATCCTGCCTGTCGGGGTAGCCGTCAATCTCCACAGCCTTATCGAGGTCCGCAGCCATGTCGAATACTCTGCTCCAGTTGGCCGTAAGACCCATTCGGTAATTGTAAATTCTGCCGCGAGGATGACCTAGGATCTGAATCGCCGGGTTGCGAAGTGCCGCGATATAACGCTCCGTCTGATCTTCTGTTTTCCGAAGAGAGGAGTGAAAGCAGCCGAGAACTATGTCGAGTTCTGCTAGCGCGTCCCTCTCCATATCAACTTCACCACCCGGACTCAAATTCACTTCTACTGAGCGCAACACTCTGAGTTTTTCGCCGCGTTTCCTTAACGTACTGTTTACTCCAACGATTTCACGTCCTTGCTTGCGAAGTTCTGGTTCGTCGATTCCTCCAGCGATCTTGAGTCCTTTGGAGTGATCTGTGATCGCGATGTACTCGTACCCGCGTTCAGCGGCAGCCTCCGCCATTTCGGCGACAGTTCCTTCTCCATCGCTCCAGACCGAGTGCATCTGGAGGTCACCTTTAAGGTTTGACAGCCATTGTGTATGCTGACCCAGAATCGTCTCGGTTTGAGTGATGGTACGGAAGCCGCAGCGGATCGGAGGTACTTCAGTCACCTAGGGCGGCTTTTCGATCCATTTCCGAAGCTCCTTTGCGATAAATGGCCCGACGCCGCTCAGTTCAGTCAACTGTCGCTGTGCGCGGTGTAAGTCGCTCGCTTCCTCAGGCCACAGAAACGCTTTGCGAGCGGCGCGGCGAAACGCCTTGTTCAACGGTGGCGGAACCTCGCCGCCGCGATTGGCAAGGAGTTCGGCGAGATCCGCGTTCGAAAGAGACTCAACGGCTCGCTTCTTCGTCAATTTCGCCACGCTTTTAGCTCAACCAACCGAACGACATTTGGCTACTCCACGTTGCCGCCATAACCCTCCCCTAAACTGCCGTAAGGCCCGTTTCAGCCTGCGGCTGTCACGTTCTAACGCCCCTAATTACCTTGCGGACGCTGCCTTTCGCTTCGACTGACCAGCGGCAGCGGGCTTTAGCACGACCTTCGTCCACCCGTTCTTTCTGTCGTCGAAATTCTTATAAGCGTTCGGCGCTTCACTCAGATCAAGCTGGTGCGAAATTATGGCTGAGGGCTTCGCCTTTCCCACGTGGATCAGCTCGCGTAGCTTTCGATTGTAGGCCTTGACGTTTGCTTGGCCGGTGCGAATCTTCTGGCCTTTGAACCAGAAATTTCCGAAGTCGAAGGCAAGTTCACCTTTCTTCGCGAGCTTGTCCTCGGCTTTCGGATCTTTCGCGACGAAGACACCAACTACGCCGATGTTGCCCGTAGCCTTGACGGACTTCACGAGCCAATTCATCGTGAGATTCGGAACTTCTTCGCCTTTGGTATTCGTGCACTGATATCCGACGGCTTCGCAGCCGCAGTCCGTGCCTTTACCCTCGGTTAGTTCCAGGATTTGATCTGCCGGATCACCCTTTTTCTGATCAATGGGAATCGCGCCTAATTCCTTGGCCAGTTTTAGGCGGTCGGGATGCTGATCTACCACCATGATTTTCGAAGCGCCCTGAACCGATGCCGAAATTGCCGCCATTAATCCGACGGGGCCTGCGCCATAGATCACGACAGAATCTCCCGGACAAAGTTTGGCGAGGCGCGTTGCATGCCAGCCAGTCGGGAAAATGTCCGAGAGCATCACGTAGTCGTTTTCTTTTTCGGAAACATCCTCGGGCAACTTGAGACAGTTGAAATCAGCGTAAGGAACTCTCAGGTAGTCAGCCTGGCCACCACTATATGGTCCCATTCCGGCAAATCCGTAGGCTGCGCCAGCGTTAGGCGGGTTCGTCGTAAGACAGAATCCAGTCAGTCCGCGTTCGCAGTTCTCGCAAAAGCCACAGGCAACATTGAACGGCAAACAAACATAATCGCCCTTATTTATGGAATCGACCGCGTCTCCGACCTCGATGACTTTGCCCAAGTTTTCGTGACCGAGAACCTTGCCTTTCTCAACATCTGTCCGACCTTCATACATGTGCAGGTCGGACCCGCAGATATTTGTGGTTGTAATTTCCACTAACACATCGGTTGCTTTTTCGATTTTTGCGTCTGGAACTTCATTAACACTCACATCTTTAGGGCCGTTGTAAACGAGAGCCTTCATTGGAAAACCTCCAAACTTAGTGCTGAACTCACCTCATCCTTTCAGCCGACCACCAAGAGTTGAATCAGGCCTTCTGGGTAGAGATTCATTCGTGAACTTGTAGAAACGCCGAGACGGGATTGAATGCCGCAGGTGGTCTAATTCAGTGATCGTCAAACTTTAGGCCGGAGCGAGGAATCGCGCCGCGCTTTTCGTTCACTTTGTCACAATTGAACGCATCCAATCGAGGAAAGCCTTCACGAGCGAGGTTCGCTTTCGGATCGCCTGAGATTGCGGGATGAGTTTGACCTCAGGGGCATCGGGCCAGCGTTCGTCGAAAGGCAGCCGCTCACGCATGTTGGGAAGGATTCCCCAAGTCAACGAACTGGAGTAAACAAGAATCCGCAGCATGGTTATGTTTATCAGAGCAGCCGAAATGGAGGCAATCGAATGAATACCTCAGTAGTTCGGCTCCGTCGTCAGCCTCGCCGCCGGTTCGACCATGCGCAACTAGATTGCACGCTGGCTTTCGCTTTGGGAGCGTGCGAACCTAGCATCTTTCAACAGCCCATAGCTTCTGCTCAGGCGCGATGATCGGCCAGAATATCTCCCACTACCGCATTCTGGAAAAGCTCGGCGGCGGAGGCATGGGCGTCGTCTACAAAGCCGAAGACACGCGCCTTCATCGCTTTGTTGCGCTGAAATTCCTCCCCCACGATGTGGCCGCGACTCCGCAGGCTCTCGCGCGTTTTGAACGCGAAGCGCAGGCAGCATCCGCGTTGGACCACGCTCACATTTGTACGGTATATGAAATCGGTGAGCACAACGGTGAGCCGTTCATCGCGATGCAATTTCTGGAAGGTCAGACTCTGAAGCATCTGATCAGCAACCGTCCCCTCGCGCTCGATCAGCTACTGGAATATGCGATTGAAGTCACCGACGCGCTTGACGCCGCGCACTCCGAAGGAATCATCCATCGCGACATCAAGCCGGCAAATATTTTCATAACGAAACGCGGCCACGCGAAGGTTCTCGATTTTGGACTCGCAAAACTCAATCCGGCGACTGACACCTCTGGCATCACTGCCGGTGCAACGCCGCTGCCACAGGAATTGCTTACGAGTCCCGGTACCTCAGTCGGGACTGTCGCTTATATGTCGCCCGAGCAGGTGCGCGGGAAGGATTTGGATCGGCGCACCGATCTTTTTTCTTTCGGTGTCGTGCTATACGAAGCCGCTACCGGCGTAATGCCATTTCGCGGGGATACATCCGGCGTCATTTTCGACGCCATTCTGAATCGCGAACCAACGGCACCTCTGAGACTTAACGCGGATGTTCCAGCGCGCCTGGAAGAAATCATTCACAAAGCGTTAGAGAAAGATCGCAGTCTTCGTTACCAATCCGCCGCAGATTTGCGAGCGGATTTACAACGCACCAAGCGTGATCTCGAATCCAGCCACCGCGCCGAGGTGCTGAAAGCAGAGCCCATGCCCTCGTCGGATTCCGCACGCAGACCTGGATTGGAAGTCGGCTCGTTGGTACAAAACACGGCGCGCGAAGAAGGCATGGGCTACGGATCCGTTTCGGAAGCTGCACTGAGCAACGCGTCTGATGGCGGCTTCGGGCAAGCCAGCGGAACGGCAGGATCGCGCTCTGATTCCTCGCAGACGAACTCCCGTCACAGCGATCTCATCGTCCAGAAATCCCGGATTCATATGCCAATCGTCTCCGTTCTCGGACTGTTGCTCGTTGGAGCCGCGATTTTCGCCAGCTATTCACTGGTGCACCGTAATCCTGCCGAACCTTTCCTTACGTATACCGCCGCTCCGATCACTGACAGCGGCACTGCCGAGGCTACCGCCGTCTCGCCTGATGGCAGATTTCTCGCGCTCGTGGACCGCAGCGCAAACCGTCAGAGCCTTCGGCTACGCAACATCGCTACAGGTAGCGATACGGAGGTGGTTCACGGCGCACCCAGGGCTCAACTTGGTGGCCCCCAATTTTCGCCTGATGGAAATTACATTTACTTTTGCAAATCCGATACACCCGTTGGATGCGACCTCTACCGCGCTCCCGTACTGGGCGGTGCGCCTGAACTAATTTCACGGGACACCGACGGCAACGTAACGTTCGCTCCTGATGGTAAAACCATTGCATATTCCCGAAGCAATGACCCCGTGGTCGGTAAGTGGGCTCTGCTCGTCGCAAACGCCGACGGCTCGGACGAAAAGCCGCTGATCACGACGGAGGCAAAAGAGTCACCAACTTCTTTAGCATGGTCGCCCGATGGCCACCGCATCGCGATTTCTACGTTCAGCTTTCGCGATCAGGGCCTGGGCCGAATCGACATGTTCGATCTGGATCACAACGTCCTCGATAAATTCGTCCGCGGTAAGGATTTACTTCCATTCGGAATAGCATGGACTCCGGACGGAAACTTTCTGTTGTGCGTATACGTGCAAATGGGTGTCCACAATCTTACGTATCAAGTTGGATCTTACGGTTATCCGAGCGGCAAGTTCCGAACGATTACGAACGACGTTTCATCGTATCGGGCGTTCAGTTTGTCCGCGGACGGTAAGACCCTTGCGGCGGTTCAAACCGAGATAGCCAGTCAGCTCGATATCTTCCCGGCAAATGGAAGCGGCTCCGGTACAACTGTCCCCGGTCTCGGGCGCCAGACATATCTTGGAGGGTTCGATTGGACGGCTAGAGACGAGCTACTGGTTACCGTAGGAGGCCGATTGGTCAGAACGTCACCGGACGGCTCCAGTCAAGCGGTGATTTTAAACAACGCAGCGAGCTTTATGATGGATCCAGTTTCATGCGATGGCGATCGTTTCGTGGCGCTCAACTGGATCTTCAGTTCTGCAGAGGGGGCGGTTCACATCTGGAAAGCTAACTGGGACGGTTCGGGCAGGTCCCAGGTGGCTCAGATGGGCGGCAACGGGGTGCTATGGGGGTGTTCACCCGATGGCAAATGGATCTATTACTCGGATAATCCGCCCCTGTTAGGAGTCGCGCGCGTGGCTCCGAGCGGGGGGAAGCCGGAAGTTGTGCCCGGTTTCGAATATCCCGATGCGAATGTAGAGGGCCTGGCCATCTCCTCGGACGGTAAATCACTGGCGGCATTCGTTCAAAGGGTCCAGCCGACCACTCAAACCTACATTAACTCCATCGACGTCTTGAATCTCGAAACTACCGGCAAGTCCTCCGCTCGCACGATTCGTCTGGACCCAAATCTCAATATCGTGTTTTATCAACCCGGTCCGCCGAGTGCCGCGGGGTTTCACTGGACTCCGGGAAACAATGCTCTTGCGTACATCGTGGAGGAGAACGGCGTGGACAATGTCTGGAATCAGCCGCTGGACGGCTCCAAGGCGGCGAAGCTTACGAATTTCACAAGTCAGAAGATTGCAGACTTTCGGTGGTCGCGGGACGGCAAAAATCTCGCAGTACTTCACTACACCGACGCCGCGGACGTTGTGCTGTTACGGGATACATCCGGCAGGACAGGCGGCACCAGTCGGCAATAGCGACCGTAGACGTTCTCAATGTGCCTGGGGCCGTTCCATAGTGGACATTACCCCAGACGACTAATGCGTAGTAAATCGACGCTTCACAAATTCCTAGAGTTAGCGCTTATCAATATTCCATTGAATTGCAGTAGCAGGGCGGACGGATACGCTCTTGATTGCAGTACGAGCAGTTCATCGGATTGTCCGACAGTTGGCCAGTGCTGCGGTATCCTGATGCGCGGAGGATTCATGGAAATCGGACGTAAGTTGCGGGCATTGCGGGAAGAGAAGGAAATGTCGCAAGGTGACATCGAAAGAGCCACAGGTTTGCTTCGCTGTTATATCAGTAGGGTCGAGCACGGTCACACAGTGCCAGCCATCGAGACGTTGGAGAAGATGGCGAAGGCACTCGATGTGCCTTTCTGGCAGTTATTCCACGACGGAAATACCAAAGCTGTTCCGCTCAGGTTGCGCAACGTTGGTAAGGCGCAAAAAAGATCGGCGAAAGGCGACGCTCATATTTCAGAAGTTCGGAAGCGTTTCGTAAAAATGAATCCGAGAGATCAAAAACTCTTTCTGATATTGGCAATGAAGTTCGCGAAAGAAGCCGAGGAATAAAATCGCGGAATGGAATCCGCGATCCTCGTCGAAGCGCAACGCGAACTAAACAAACACAAATGAGACTACTTCGTCATCGGCGACGGTGTCAGCATCGCTGCGGCTGGTCAAGGTGTTGCGGTAGTCGGCTGCGTTGAGTGCAATCGCGCGTTTCAAACGTCGCAGCAAAACATGCGGCGTTATGTGCCGCTTGCTCCACCACGAACTGCTTCTCTTATCGCGGGCACCAATGAATCAAACAGAGTTGTTTTGTCCAGCACTCGAAAAGCGCCGAGCTGTTCGACCGCCTGCCTTAGATCTTCATCGGGCTGCGTAAAGGTCACAGCGATTACGACGCAATCACAAGCTTGCGCCAGCTGCGCCAGATCCTTTGGCTGGGATCCGTTGCCTGACGGCATTCGAAGGTCGCAAATCAAAACGTGAGGGTTCGCGGTCTTTAGAGTCCTTACGGCCTGTTTGAAGTCCTCCGCTTCACCAACCACACCAATATCGGGTTCGCTTTCGCGTAACCTACGCACCGCCGCACGGATCGCGCTTGAATCGTCAGCGATAAAAGCCCGAATCATTATTCCTCTTTTTAGCCCTTCTGAAATTTAGTCTCATGGGGACTGTTCAAAAACGCAGACGTACGAATTGAAAAACATATACGACGCAGCGGAGCTTCCAAACAAACCAGATCCCTCGGCGTCACACCATGCTTCGGCCCACATCCATACCCGGTACTGTCTATCAGCATTCGCGAAGAAGTAGGTGTCCGAAGGGAAACTCACCGCGAGTTGATTATTGTGATTCTCATACCAGCCAGTGCCGTCCGACCACTGGGTAATTCTCCGGTCCACATCGATTTGATGCGTTTGACCACGTAAGTCCCAGCTTTCGATAAGCACGCCGATGAAAGCATTGTTGTGCGCAGCGTAGCCCCAAGAATCATCATCCCAGCTGTAATATCCAACCGTATCGGCTCCGAAGCGAACAAATGTATTGTTCGCGATCGGTTGGAACCACACCGCGATGCCGGCACCGGCCCAAACCGATTCACTGCCATCGGACACATTAGTTTCTACTATGAAATTTCCTTCAGACGCGTTCGGGATGCCGAATCCATAGTTACCGCTGTCTGACAATTCACCGGTGCCGTTGTTCCACATTTGATCGTACGGAAGTCCACGAAACGTCAAAATCGAACCGGAGCGGACTGGATTCTCGATGCGAGGTTTTGCCCGCAGGTCTGGTTTCCGTTTCGCCAAGCGTTTCGCAACACCGAGTTTCTTAGCTGCCGCTACGGCTTCGGCATTTCCGCTAATTATGCGATGAACCGGAGCGAGCAATGCGCGGTTAAGTCTTGCCGTCTCAGCGAATCGCGCTTTACGAATCTGCGCATCTTGTCGTAGCGTTTTTTCAAGTGGAAACGGTTTGTTACGAAACAGCGGACCTGGCTTCGAACCAGTTAGGGCGCTGACTTTCTCGGACAGTAATTTCGCCGCTTCGGCGGGCTTTCGGATTGCCATAGTTCTCTCCTTTCAGCTGGTACCGGTTTGAAAGTTCAAGAAGTGAGCGCGGGCCTAGGCGGAATCCACGTCGAGAGGAGGTCCAACGAGCGGTTCCGGTGTACGTATCGAAAGGCCGACACTACACCGTTTAATAGGATTATCAAGAACTTCCGTCGAACGACCGGAGCACGATTCAGAACACGAAAGTTAGCCTGCGTTGTGCCACCCTAGGAACGCTCCGAGTTCCTCGAGGAACACGCTCCAGGCCGGTTCCTCCGCCAGCTGAATATGATTGGCACTGTTGAGCGGAACAAACCGGGCCCCGGGAATTTCGGAGGCAAGAATCCGACCTTCTTCGGCGGGTATGACTCGATCGCGATCGGCGTGGAAGACGATCGTCGGCACCGCGACTTTGGGCAAGAGATCGCGGACGCTAATCTCATCGATCAACGTCAGAATACGGGCAGCATTCTCCGGGCTCGCCGATACTCGCTGCAGATCATTGAACCACTCGCGTTGCTCGGCTGAAGCCTTAGGAAAATAGAACTTCGTAAACATCGACTTAAAATCCGGATTGTTCTTGCCCCAACCCATCCGCACGAGGGTCTGCAATGCGCGCCGCGCCGCCATTTCTTCCTCTGTTCCTCGTGCAGCCAAACCCCGTGAGAACGCACCGAGCAGAATTAGGTGACTCACTCGTTCTGGATGACGTACGGCGTAGTCGATGGCTACCGCGCCGCCCTGCGATATCCCTAGCAGAGCAAATCGATCGACGCCTGCCGCCTGAACGACCGTTTCCAAGTCCCGAACCCAAAGGGCGAAGGACATTTCTTTAACGTCCCACTGCGACAACCCGTTGCCCCGTTCGTCGTAGCGGATTAGGCGGTTATGTTTTGGCAACTCCGTGAGCCAGTGTTTCCAGATCGGGCTGTTCCACTCGTAGTCCAAATGGTTGAGCCAATTGGCGGATTTTATTACTGGGTATCCTGAGCCAACGCTCGCGTAGGCCAGCCGGACGCCGTCCGTAGCGGTGCAGAATTGGATTTTTTGCCGTGGTGTCGAGACCGTCGAGCCTGTCTTTGAAACTGGGGTGACGAAGCCTTCCCCGGCATTCGGTTCAGCACTGACGTCGATTCGGTCCGTGCTTATGTGGGTCGCATCGCCCGCATTCGAGTCTCGCCGCACCCGCCTCAAATCCGCCCGCATGTCGGCCGCATGTTGGTATCTGAGATTGCGGTCTTTTTCGAGTGCCTTGTTGATGATCCTCGCTAGCTCCGGCGATGTAGCAGGATTCACTGACATAGGCGAAACCGGCACTCGATTCAGAATCGCCTCGAAAATCAGGCCACTCGTACTTCCGCGAAACGGAAGCGCGCCCGTCGCCATCTCATATAGCACCGCGCCGAACGAGAATAAATCCGTTCGCGCATCTAGAGGCTTGCCGCTCACCTGCTCCGGCGACATGTACGCCACCGTGCCCATCGCCGAACCAGGACCTGTCAAATCTTTCGCCGCAGCCTCGGTCGAGGCTGTAACGTTGACATTCTCCTCGGGCTCTCGCGTTATCTTCGCCAAACCAAAATCCAAGATCTTTGCGTTGCCGCGAGCGGTGATAAAAATATTCGCCGGTTTGATGTCGCGATGGACGATGCCCTTTGCGTGCGCCGCATCGAGAGCGTCTGCGATTTCGATTCCCAACCCGAACAGCATCTCCTGTGGTAGCGCGCGTCCGTCGATGCGATGCCTCAGCGTGATCCCTTCAAGACATTCCATCGCGATGAACGGATGCCCATCCTGCTCGCCGACATCGTAGATTGTGCAAATGTTGGGATGGTTCAGTGCGGACGCAGCCTGCGCCTCTCGTTGAAAACGCGCCAGCGTGTGCGGATCGCGTGCGAGAGCAGGTGGGAGAAATTTCAGCGCGACGAATCGCTTGAGGCGCGTGTCTTCTGCTTTGTAGACCACGCCCATTCCGCCAGCGCCGATCTTCTCGACGATGCGGTAGTGCGAGACAGTGCGGCCGATCGGCGGCTGCGGATCTGGCATGTCGCGTTATCTTAGGTTGCGTGTAGGGGCAAGTCAACGAACCGGCGCGCGCAGCTTAGTGACCGGGTCGTAGGATCCAATACAGGTACGACTTTGTGTTAAGGACTCCGGAGCGCAACACAGTTCTTCAGGCTAATTGGCCGGTGGTATCACGAAGCGAATTCCGAGTTGTTTCTCGACCGCGTTAGCAGTGTCGCCTCCAAATAACCCCGCGCAAAGAACCAAGATTTCATTCACGGCGGTTTGCCGGTCATGCCCCTGTCTGAGCGAGTCTTCGACGGCTAGTTTCGCCCATTCAGCGGCCTTTAGGTTGAGCGTCACTTTGATGGTGGGAACTCCGCAGTGAGGGCTGGGTTTGCCGTTTAGGCACGGCGGCCAAGGCAGTCAGACTATCGTCCACTATGCACGGACGAAATACAGGGAAGGCCTTGGATTGGGCTGGGACGTGACTACATTCGGAAGGAATTAGACTGGAGCTAGTTGGTGTACGTGAAACAGCAACGTATCAATTTCCGTCTTCGGAACGATTCGGTCAATCAGTGAGCTAAGTATGCTGGCTTGTCCTTGAAGCGCGTTATCGTGCAGCGTGAATAGGATGATCGGAACGTTGGGCATTAGTGGCTTCAGCTGCTTTGCGGCAGCAATCCCACTCATAACGGGCATGCTGAAATCCAAAATAATGAGGTCAGGATGGCACCGTATGGCAATCTCGATTGCTTCCTTTCCATTCTTGGCTTGCTCGCACAGTTCGTAACCCGCCTCGCGTTCGAACACTTCGCATAGCAATTTGCGAACGCGCGGATCATCGTCAGCAACAAGAATTACTTTAGCCATCACACACCCACGTCGAGCACTTCTGATAGTTAGAACATCAGACGCAAGGCAAGGGAGCGATACAGCAGATGAGGTATTTCGACGGGAGCGGACGTACAGAGTACTAGGAAGTTTTGTCGAAATCGGCTTCTTTCAGTCCTGGCATGGGCCAGTTTAAACGCTCGGACTTTATGTGCAGCAAGTCGTTTAGTGCGGATTGGATCTCCCGAGACTCTGTTCGAGCGGCTTGACCAGCTCCGTCCGAACTCAACTCCTGCATGCGCTCGAATATCGCGCCCTCGGCTTCCATCACGCGGTCGTGAAGTTTAGCCAGGTCGGGCTCGTCTTGAGCCTGCCGAAAAACACTTTGCCACGAATAGCTAGGCATCGTTGGCCCCCGTTTTCCCGATTGTCGGTTAACAGGTTGGACGCCGGAGGGAGGGAGAGCGCGGCGAGGAAGGTGTTAAGTGACTATCCGACGATACGCCCGCGTACAGCGGAATGCAAGGAACAGCTCTTTAGTGCCTGATTCGTTTACTCAATCTAGGCACAGGCGGGTATTCAGTTCACGACCACGGCGTGGGACTTTCAAGAGTGAGGTCAGTCGGAGGCCTATGTGCTCTACGGATATGGACTAATCGCGACACTGGTTATCCTGAACTTGATCCTCTGGCTTATGTGTCGCGCAGAGGGGTCCGCAAACAAGGCCGAGCGCGCGGCTGCATCGGAGCGGCGATCCAAGGCTAAGGTTCGCCCAGGTTAGTTTGGTTGCGTCATGATTAGCTTTATCCCCAGATTCCACTCAGCATCGCCCAACGCTTCCGCTCCGAATATTTGAGCGCACGCGAGCAGAGCCTCGTTGATGGCGTCTTGGCGGTCTCGGCCGCTATCCAGCAAGTCCTTCAACGTGAGTTGGACCCACAATAGCGCTTTTCGGTTTTCGGTAGGATTTTCCAAAATTCCCCACTATGACGCGACGGTTACTGGATGCTGGGCTTTTCTTTGCCTGAGTTTTTCCGATCTGAACGATACGAAATGCAGTAATCCGAGAACGACGAAGAAGAATACCGCTACACCGGCTAGATTCATGACTTCGACCGTACTTGTAGTCGCCGCGACTGACAAAACATCGAAGGCCCCGTATCGCGAGGTGAGTTCGCGCCCGTTGGCAGGTACACCTTCAAATCTGCTCGAATACCTACAACGCGGCATTTGATCGCCATGCGCAGACCGGCACACTCAGTGCGTCGAGCCTGGAGGAAAGTCATGGAGCAATCTGAACTGATGCAATTATTTGTCGATGAACTAAAGGACATTTACAGTGCGGAAACGCAGCTGGTCAAGGCGTTGCCGAAAATGGCAAAAGCCGCTGTATCAGACGAGTTGAAAAACGGATTTCTCGAACACCTTGAAGAAACAAAAGGACACGTTGAGCGACTGGAGCAGATTTTCACTGTTCTGGAAGAGAAACCGACGGGAAAGCATTGTGCCGGTATGGAAGGCCTTATAAAGGAAGGGAGCGAAGCGGCACATGAAACCTACGAAGGCAATGCAAAGGACGCAGCCTTGATAGGTGCAGCGCAGCGTGTCGAGCACTACGAGATTGCGGCTTATGGGACAGTTCGCGCAATGGCGGCGAAGCTTGGTGACGACAATTCTGTCCGATTGCTTGCGGCCACGCTGAAGGAAGAAAAAGACACCGACGTAAAACTGTCGAACATAGCTGACAAAATGGTGATCAAACCAGACGGTCAGTCGGAAGAAGCGGCGGACTCACGGAAGAAGAAAGCCGCGAACGTCTAAAAGAAACAAGTCAGCGTTAACCAAGTGCAACGGAGCCGCTGTGATGGCTCCGTTTGTTTTCGGACCAACGCCGCCCCTCAGGACTCCGCCCATAATCGGAGACTTCCGAACGTTTTTCTATCCGTAATGCTCGCTATTACAATTGAGTCCATAACGAAACGCAAACAGGCGCAAATAGGCGGTGGGTTCCTTACAGCGCCATTCGAAGTTCCTTCGCTACATAAAAACAGTTGCCGATGAAGAGGATTGAGTAATTCTCCTTCGCGCAGAAAAGGTCCGCGTCGGCCTTCGCGGCTTGTTCGGAATCGTACTGTTTTGCTAGCACTTTGAAAGGAACCCAGAAGTGCCGGTGAGTACCGTCTAGCTCATTCACGGCGAGAAAGACTTCACTCATGGCGATCGCTCACCCGACGTTCCGTTCCTTCTCTACCTTCGGATTAGGTACGGTTCGGAGCGCCGCGTCCCGTAGCTCCTTTCCGTCTTCGAGAACGTACCCGCTGGGAGAGCGCTACGGAATCAGTTCGAAGCGGTATAACGGAAACGCTAACGAAGAAAAAGCGAATGATCCCGAGGTTCGCGCCGCCCAAAGCGCTACAGAATTCCGCGTTTGCGAGGCATACCCGTATACTCGGGCCCATGGATGGAGCTGTGTTGCTCGCTTCGCTGATAATCGCAGCGGGAGTAGTGGCGAGCGCGCTGTTTTTTAACTACGCGCTGATCGGCGCGGCTAACTGGATCAACCAAGAAACGCCTCGACAGCGCACCTTCAATTTCCATTGACATAGCTTCAAACGGGCTGCTCGCGACCTGATTGCATCAAACCGGAACTGATTACGAGCGCACAGAAAGATTGTTACGAGGAGGATCAATGAGTGGATTAGTTTGGTGGTTGGTTGTAGGAGGCATAGCGGGCCTGCTTGCCGGGCTTGTGATGAAGGGCGGCGGGTACGGCGTGGTCGCTGACATCGTTTTGGGCATTCTCGGAGCATTTGTCGGAGGGTGGCTATTTGGATTGCTTGGTCTCGGCGCGGGCGGGGGAATGCTTGGCTCTATCGTAGTAGCGTTTATTGGCGCGTGCGTCCTGATTGGAATTACGCGATTGTTGAAACGAGCTTGATGACCAATCTTGTGCGCTGACAGGATCGCCGGTCGGTCAGCTACTTATTGGTCTGTTCCAGTGCTACGAAGTCTTTCCCGTTAACAAACGCCAAGTGGGTCGTCTCACCCATTAACGAGCCGCCGATACGCGCGATCGCGTCGGCAGCATCTTTGGCGCTGGCGAAAGGCGTAGCGCGTGAAATATCAGTCCAAACGAAATTATTCGGCGCGGGTGCTGCAATTAAATTTAGGTAAACCTTAGGCACTGAATATTCTCCGGCGGAGCTTCCGACCGTCCCGGGGCATCAGTGGAAGATGTCCCGCGACGGTCACGTTCGCGCGGCTAACGCGGCTTTTCCTCGCCTGCCGGTTTGCTTGTGCTTTTAGGTGGTGCTTGTTTCTGCTCCATCTGCTTCTGCTGGGTCGTGTGCTTCTGTTCCAATTGTTGCGTCTGTTGAGTGTGATTCTGTTCCATTTGCTGCTTCTGCGCGTCGTTGTAGTTCCTCGCCGTCGCTTGCTGATGCTCGTTCTCTTGTTGCTGTTGTAGTTTCTGGTGATCCTGAGCCTGCTTAGAAGCCAGCGCGTCTTGTTGCTGTTGGTATCTTTTGTCAGTGGCCTCGCTACCGGTGGCCGGAGGCGTGAATTTATGCGCCTGAAGATCGCTCGCGTGATTCGTCGTTGCAGGCGCTTTCGCGGTCTCTTCCGTGCGATTTCCTGCGGCAGGCGTGGCCGCACCGTTAGTCGGACGAGCTTCGTTTTCACGAGCGGCGCTGGCGGGCGGAGCCTTGTACTCACCGCCTGCTTTCGTTGACGCCACAGCGCCCGTTTTGAAGTCGCCCGGTTTTGCGGTAGCTGCGATCGGCGGCCTGCCTTGGTTAGCCGTTGCGCGCAGTTGCGGATTGGTTCTGGCCTGGGAAACTTGCTGAGCCTGCGCGGCCACTGGCCCAACGTGGCGTTGGGTCGAGTGGGTTTCCTGTTGTGGAGTGGGACGCGCATTTACTCCGCCTTCGCCTCCATTGAAGCTCACTCGATTCTCCGTCACGTTCACGACAGTCGTGTTATACGTGTTGTGAATGATCGTCGTGTTTACGTGCGTTACGTACGTGTTGTAGGCGAAATGCCCGCCGTCCCAACGTCCACCCTCGAATCCATTACCACCGTATCCAAAGCCGTAGTTAATTCCGCCATAGAAGCCGACCTCAGGGCCCCAGTAACCTTCGTGAAAGATGAATGCATTGTCGCCCCAGCCCCAATAGCCGGGCGTCCAAAGAAATCCCACCTGCGGAGGCTGAATCCACGTGCCCGGAACCCAGTAGTAGCCGCCGTCATCGTCGTATGACCAATAGCCTGGGGTCCAAAGGTAGCCATCATCTGGGCATATCGGTTGTTCGTAGACAGGAATCGGTGGAGGTCCGAAACCGACGGAAATGCTGATTTGCGCCGATGCCGCTTGCGCAAGAATTAGGAATAAAGCTCCGAGGATCAAATACTGGATACATTTGATGCGCTGCATATTGCTCCTTTCGGCTGATGTAGCCGACGTTCACGCAGTCTATGCGCATGTTCTTGCCGCGAATTCGAAGCTGTGCAGGGGGACGGATAACTGAGGCCGACACTATTCTGTAGGGTTAGTAGTGACGATACAGGTCTGAATGTAATAACACGAGTAGCGAACGGTAGGTCGAGTGCAAGTGCAAAGCCGATTCGCCAAAGGATTGTCTACGGCGGCTCTACCGAAACGCTAAGTTCTGGGGCTCAGTGCAGAGCAGACCTCACGAATCTGTTCGACGCTTATGCGATTGAAGAAGGGCAGAGCGATCGAACGTTGCGCAACTGACTCAGTCAGCGGTAGGGGAGTTCTAAACGGCAGATACCGATAGGCTGGCTGTAAATGAATCGGTCCGAAGTATCGCCCGAGGCCGATTCCGTGGGCCTGCATTTCTGTAACAATCGAATCGCGCTCAAGCTGACCAAAGTTCGGATTCAGCCAAACCACATAAACAAACCAGCTCACCTTCCGATCGGAGAACGCAAGGGTAGGACGTGTTAGCCCCGTGATACCGGATAGATGTTGATAGTATTCGCGCGCAACTGACGCACGTCGTTCGAGAATAGAATCGATCCGCTTTAGCTGCTCGATTCCCAGCGCACAACTGATCTCGGAAAGCCGGTAGTTATAACCAACATCGGAATGTTGTAACCATGCTCCGCTGTCGTCTTTGCCTTGATTCCGAAGCTTCCGAATCTTATCCGCTATTTCTGCATCGTTCGTGACGACCGCGCCGCCCTCGCCAGTAGTGATTTGCTTATTCGGAAAAAATGCAAAGACCGCAACATCTCCAAACGTTCCGACTTTGCTTCCGCGGTACTCCGCACCAATTGCTTCACAAGCATCTTCAATAACCAGCAGTCTGTGCTTCCGAGCAATCTGGATAATCCGATCTAAATCTGCCGGAACACCAAACGTGTGAACAACAATAATGGCGCGCGTTCGCGGTGTAATAGCGGCTTCAATGAGATCCGGATCGAGGTTGAATGTTCGTTCCTCGATATCGACAAACACCGGAGTAGCCCGCTCGTATCGAACGGCATTCGCGACAGCGATGAAAGTAAAGGAAGGCATGATTACTTCATGTCCGTCCGAGATTCCCAAAGCTCGAACGCAGAGATGAAGTGCAGCGGTTCCGGAGCTTACTGCTACGGCGTGCGATACGCCGATGTAGCGCGCAAGAGTTTCTTCAAATTCCTTCAGCTTTGGTCCGAGGCTCAGCGACGGCGTGCGCAGCACATCTGCGACGGCTCGGATCTCTTCTTCGGTAATATCTGGCGCGGAGAGAGGGATTCTCATCGTTGTCTCGGCGCGGTTGACGAGCGTTTTACGAGTAGTTCTTGCGTTAGCAGAACGGTTGTTAAGACGCTCACGATAGTTTCAGACGCAACGCCATCACCGTACGGGTTGCTCATTCCGATCAAAGGCTCACGGAATTCTTTCGAACGAGCTTTGTGAATAGCTGCAAGAATTGCTTCTTGCTGAGGCTCTGCGTCGATCACATTGTTGGCGCGTTCACGGCCTTCTTGCCGAAATCCCACATTGACAGTCGGAAGGCCGAACGATGCAGTCTCCATGATTCCGCTACTGGAATTTCCAACGAATACTCCGACTTGTCGGAGCAGACTTAAGTATGTGAGCACATCCAGATTCGTAAATACTCTACTGTTAGGCCTAGACTCGACGAACCCGCGTGTGCGCTGAATCAAGGACCGGCTTCCTGCGTCAGCATTCGGAAAGCAGAATAAGACTTGTCCGTCTAGCGATTCCAACGCTCCGAACAGCGCGTCGGTTTCCGACAAAGTGTCGCGGTTGAGAGTAACGGGATGGTATGCGACGAGAATCGTGTCTCGATCCAGCGATACGCCGAGCTTTTCAGCAAGTTCATCGCGATCGACGAGTTTCCGTCTGCGAATATGGTCTAGGGACGGAGCCCCGGCCCGGTGTACACGCCATTCTTCTTCACCAAGCTGGATCACTCGATCGCGCGCTGCGTAGGACGAAGTGAAATGGATGTGACTCATCTTAGTCAGCGCGTTCCGCACTGCATCGTCGATCGCGCCTTGGCTGATCTCGCCGCCCTCAATGTGCGCAATCGGTATGCGCAACGCGAGTGCAACTGAAGCGGGAGCAAGCATTTCGTAACGGTCCGCGATTAACAAAAGCAAGTCTGGTCTCATCTGTGC
>JABDGF010000012.1 GCA_013286165.1 Acidobacteriota bacterium
ACGCACCGAAGGCGAGCGTGTGCGACGGCGCCAGATACATCGTCTGAATCTTCGTATCTGCCGCTGGAAAAGTTTTCTCCGCGCGCCATTCGCCGGGCACCGTGTGAATATTCGGGTCGGGCGGAAAATAATGACGCATGTAAACTTCAAAGCGCGGCTCGTCCATCACCCCATTCTGTTTGCCCTTCAGCCAGTAGTCGTACCAGCGCACCGCATCTGTGCGCCATTCCACTTCCGGTCCCGGATCGGCGTCGTGCGGCCACGTGTGATTCCACGGGCCAAGCAGCGCTTTCACCGGCGCATTCACTTTCTCCAAAAACCGCGGAATGCTGTCGCGATAGCCATCCAGAAAGCCGCCGATCATGAATGTGGGAACTTTATAGTCGGCGTAGTGATCGGGCGCGAGCGACGCCCGTCGCCAGAACGCGCTGTCACGTTGATGTTTCAGGTAGAGCGGAAACCACGGCTCGGCGTCGAAGCGCGCCTTGAGCGAATCTTCGTCGGTGGGGAAATCCGGTGCGCGCGTCATGCCGATCATCAAGTCCATGCCCAGCTCGAACTCGTCCGCGTGCATCAGGTTGTCGATGTAGTGGATGTCGTCGTGAAAAAGTTCTTCAGTGGCGCACACGGCGATGATCGCTTTCAGCGCCGGGGGATTCAGGTGCGCGAGCTGAATTGAATTAAATCCGCCCCACGAAATTCCAAACATCCCGACCGTCCCGCTCGACCACTGCTGCTTCGATAGCCAATCGATCACTTCGAGACCATCCTTCAATTCCTGATCGGAGTACTCGCGATCCGGCAGCGCGCCCTCGCTCGCGCCATTTCCACGAACGTCCACGCGCGCCCCCACATAACCACGCCGCACAAAAAACGCCATCTGGTCCCAATCGCCCGCGAGGCTCCAATCGTCTTTGCGATACGGCAGGTAACTCAGCAGCGCCGGAAATTTGTCGCTGGGCTTCGCGCCTTCGGGCATGAACAGATTCACCGCGAGTCGCGTGCCGTCCTTCATCGGAATCCACGTCTGCACTTTCTTCACGCCGCCGTAAAGCGCGGGTACCGGCGCGCGTCGTGGCGCCTGTTGCGCAGCGAGCGAGCCACTGCCCAGCGACACACACAACGCGAGCAGCGCGACGCAAAAAACGGCAGCGCGAGACAACATCGAAGGCCTCAACGAGAAATTGCAGGTCATGTTCGTGCGAGGCTATCACAACGGAAGAAAACGCCAGGAGGGAACTCAACACCAGCGGCAAAATCCAATGACTGCGAGTCGCGCTACTTCGTCAGCGGCTCGAGCACTTTCAGCCACTGCTCGAGATGCTTCATCGATTCCGTGTGTGTGTGATCGAGCAGCAGCGGCGTGAGCGAGATCGCGCCGTCGCGAACCGCAGCGATGTCTGTATCCGGCTCGATGCCGTCCACGATCTGTTGCTCGTGCAGCCAGTAATACGTTCGGCCGCGCGGGTCTTGTCCGGGGGTGAGTAGGTTACGCGTAATTTTCGAAGATTGCCGCGTGACGCGCACGCCGCCCTTCCATTTCGCCGGCACGTTCACGTTGAGCATCACGCCCTTCGGCAATCCCTCCTGCAACACCAGCGGCGCCAGCACACGCGTAAACTCCGCAGCCGCGCTGAAGTCGCATTCCTTTTTGCACGCAAGCGACACAGCAATCGCCGGAACGCGATTGATCGCGCCTTCCATCGCCGCTCCCACCGTTCCGGAGTAATAAATGTTCTCGCCCATGTTTGCGCCGCGATTGATGCCCGATACCACGAGGTCTGGCTTCGCGCCGAGCAAAGTGTGGAACGCGAGGATCACCGCGTCGGCCGGCGTGCCTTCCACGGCGTATTCGCGCTCGGTGATCTGGTCGCAGTAAATCGGCTGGCGAAGGGTGAGCGATTGCGCCGCGGCGGATCGTTCTGTGGACGGCGCGACCACGGTCACCGCACCGACGTCTTGCAGCGCGGGAATCAGCGCACGCAGTCCGGGCGCGTGAATCCCGTCGTCGTTTGTGAGCAAAATGCTGGGCATGGGCCGCTCGAATCGCGCAATAAACTCTACGCGAATCTTCATTTTAACATCGAACGCCGTTCGGCTGCCGCGTGCGTACGCGCGGAAGTTTCCAAACTTCTTGTCAGCCACCGAGCGCCGTGCTAAAGAATCGCCCCTCGACGATGCAACTTGTAAAAGGAGGGCGTGATGAGTTTAGGAAAACGGGCGGCCGCTGAATTTTTCGGCACGTTCTGGCTCGTATTCGGTGGGTGCGGCAGCGCCGTGCTGGCCGCTGCGTTTCCGGCGCTGGGAATCGGGTTCGTGGGTGTCGCGCTGGCGTTCGGCCTCACCGTGCTGACGATGGCCTACGCGATTGGCCACGTGTCTGGATGCCATTTGAATCCCGCGGTTTCGCTCGGCTTGGTGGCGGGCAAAAGATTTCCTGCATCGGAACTGATTCCCTATTGGATCGCGCAAGTGGTCGGCGGAATCGCTGGAGCGGCCATGCTCTACGTGATCGCCAGTGGCAAAACGGGATTCGATCTGTCCGGCGGCTTCGCGTCCAACGGCTACGGCGAACATTCGCCGGGCGGATACTCGCTGGTCGCGTGCCTTGTCGCCGAAATTGTGCTCACGTGTTTCTTCTTGCTGGTGATCATGGGCGCCACCGATAAGCGCGCGCCGTCCGGTTTCGCCGGAATCGCAATCGGTCTCGCGCTCACCTTGATTCACCTGATCGGAATTCCCATCACGAACCTCTCGGTGAATCCCGCGCGCAGCACGGGGCCGGCGGTGTTCGTGCAAGGCTGGGCGATTCATCAGTTGTGGCTTTTCTGGCTCGCGCCACTCGTCGGTGGCGCCATTGGCGGGCTGATCTACAACGGACTATTTGGAACGCCGCCGCCGATGCCGGAAGAAAAAGCGTTCACACGCGATCGCGCGGTGTAATCGAAGAGCAGCGTAACGATCCGCCGCCAGGCCGCGGCGAATCCGGAAATAAAAACGGCCGTTGCACGCCCCTTAGATGTTCGCGTGCAACGGCCGTGCCCCAATTCGTACTGCACCACTCCACCAAAAATTACGCAGCAGACTTCTGCAGCGTTAGAGCTACGGGCCTCAGGCGCAAAAGCTGCGCGCGCAATTGCCCGACGTCTAACCCTGCGGACTGGCACACGAGCGGGAAATCCTTTTCGTCACGGAACAAATACTCTTCCGCTTCGCGTTTGCGGCGCAGCGGACCCGAGATCCACTCCTGAATGGTCTTGGTGATTACTGCCTGCCACACCCGCGTCTCCGCCGGTGCGTGCAAATCGCGTGATTCAGTTGAAATATGGCCTGTCATGCTTTCCCCCAGGATGTCCAGCGCTGGCTGAGTTCGCTGGAATTGTGTTGCGCGGGAGGTTGGGCAAAACTCAGGCCGAACGCGGCGCGAATCGCAGAAGTTCGTCACAAATGTGCCTGGAGAGTTATCGTTAAACGTGCGGCAAATAAGTAGCTTAGGGATCCCGACAAAAAGTGTCGCCGTTTTCCACAGGCGAACATTTCTCGATGAACAGGCGAACCGTGAAAATACTGCCCGCACCCGCAAAAATTACATGAATCACCCTACGCTCGGCGGTGCGTCGTTTGCTTGCGTGGGTGCCGCCGTACCTTCGCCTTTCGGCGCGTCTTTCCGTTCTAAGTTCAGATATTTCACCAGCAACACGTCGTTGCCCTTTTGGTTGTAGATCAGCTCATCCACGAGTTTTTGCGCAAGCAGCACGCCGTAGCCGCCAGGCCTCATTCCGAGTTCTTCGCGATATTCGAGCAGCTGCATCGGGTCTTCGTTGGGGCTGCCGATGGCCGAATGCGGAATTTCATCGAGCGTGAAGCCCTCGCCCGGGTCCTTCACGCGGCACATAACCATGTTTTTCGCGCGCACATACGATAGCTCCAGATATTTCGAAGGGTCCATTCGCGCGCCGTGCTCCACTGCGTTCATCAAAATTTCGCGCGACGCCATTCCCACGGCGAACCGCTCTTCGGTGGGCAGGTCCGCGACCTCCGCAAGAAAATGCACCACGCGATCCGCCGTTCTTTGGTCGGCGCGCACCATCAAGCGAATCCATTCGGGCGTGGCTGAAACCACCTCGATTCCGTCATCCCACGTAGGTCCGTCCGCGGCGAGGCGGATCATTTCCGTCAGCAGGTCATAGTCGATCGGCTTGGCGAAGTAACTGAACGCATGCGCCCGCATCGACGCGATCACGTCCTGTGGTGTGCTCGCGTCCGACAGAATGATCAATCGGGTGTGCGGACGCACCAACCGGAGCCGCCGCAAAAGTTGCACGTCCTCGTGACCGGACGATCTCTCGCTGGTGAGAATCAAATCATAGGGGCGCGATTCCGCTGCGGCCAGCGCGGCGTGATTGTCTGTCGCATGCAGCACGACCCACGAGCCTGCCGGAAAGGCTGTGGCGAAAATATTTTCGACGGCCGGGTCGGCATCGACCAGCAAGACGGTGCGGACGGGGAACGGTTTTATTCCGATCGGGACGACGGCGCCCATAAATGCCTCGCGATTGCGGGATAGCTCTGGGTACGTCCCGAAAGTACCGCATGTTTGGGTGCGAGGGGCAGTTGAAAGATAGAGGCGCCCAGCATCCATCGTTAGGGCTTGACCTCGTCCCCGACAGGTGTTACATCTATGTCTCCCCGGCGACGTAATTAGTCAGTACAAAGAGACATTCCAAGCACACGGAGCCTCCATGCCTGTGTCCGTATTTAAGTCCGGGCCGTTTACCGGCGTTCCCACCACGGACGCGTTCGCGCTCGCCGCAATGAATGAAACTCCGGTCACGGTGAAGCTCCCGGCGTTCGCGTGGCCCGCGGGCCTCGCGCCCACAGCGTCCCAATTCGCAAATCACGCGCCGGGCCAGCCGGTCACAACGGCCGTCGGCGAGTCCGTCGATGTGCTGCTCATCCTCTATACCGACCTCGAGATCAGCGCGCTGCTCGAAGTATTTACCGGCGACTCCACATGGACCGCCACCCGCAAGAAAACTTGGAACGCCTACGGCCACAACTTTGCCACCTTCAAGCCGAAAATCATCGGGATCGACGAAAACGATGCGCTCAAAGCGGGCTATTTCGGATATCTCTTGCTCATGACCGTCGGCGCGAAAAAGGTCGCGCTCTACAAAGCGGAACTGCATCCCAAATCGAACGGTCTTCAGCTTCCCTTCATTCCCGTGATCGCACAGCTCGTCAGTGAGCTTTCGCCGAAGCTCGTGATCAGCACTGGCACCGCGGGCGCAATCGGCAGCGTGCTGAATTGCGGCGACGTGATCGTCACGAATGCCGCGCGCTTTCACGTTCGTTCCACATATGCGGGCTATCCGAAGATCGACTCGCTTTCGAATTCACACACGCAAATCACGAACGCAGCGAGCGTGGCAGGGAACTACGTCCAGTACGCCGCGCAGAACTACACCAAGCTGTCGCTCGCCGGCCTGCAACAGTGCTACGCAAAAATCGGCACGCGTCCCGGCTACACATTTCTCAAGAAGAACGTCTCGCCCTGCTCCATCTACGTGGCCGGAAAGAACGCTGTACCAGGTCCCGAGCCGATGGACATCGTTTCCGCCGACTATCTCACCGTGGACGACAATCACGACGCCGAAGGCCTTCAGCAGCTCGGCGTGATGAACGACACCGACGACGCGTTCGCGTTCTACGCCATCGATACGCTCCCCGCGGCCCAGCGTCCCAAATGGCTCTCGGTTCGCAACGCTTCCGAGCCGCAGATCGTCACTGCGGCGTTTCCAACGGGCACTTCTCAAACCACCATCATCGACAAACTCAAAGGCATCGCCGGCTCGATCTACGGCGTGTATCAATACTGCACCACGCTCAATAGCGCTTTCGCGTGCTGGGGCGTGATCGCCGGAATGTGATCTTTCACGTCGCGCGCCGCGCCACACTCGCTGTCGCGCATTCGTGCCACTGGCATCGAATCATCATCCGCAATTCGACATCCCATCGAACGCAGAATCGAACGTAAGAGCGAAACAGGAGGCATCATGGCTCAAATGAACTACACGGCAGTCCCCGGCAGCGCGCGAAAAGTTCTTCCCGGCGCACGCGCCACTGGACGCGCGAATCCCACTCAGTCGCTGAAAGTCACAATCAAGCTCAGGCGCAAAAAATCGCTGCCCGATCTCAGCACCCGCCCGAAAAAGCCGCTCACGCGAGAACAGCTCGCCGCCACATTCGGGGCATCGCAAGCCGACGCAAGCAAAGTCGAAACCTCTCTGGGAAAGTTTGGTCTGAAAGTCGTTTCAACGAATCTCGCCACCCGGACCATCCACCTGACCGGCACCGTCGCGCAAGTCGAGAACGCTTTCGACGTGAAACTCTTCGACTACCAGCACGCGGACGGCAATTACCGCGGGCGAGTAGGCGAGGTCCACGTTCCGAAGGAACTGAACGGCATCGTGCAGGGCGTGTTCGGCATGGACAATCGCCGCGTGGTGCGGCGAAGGCCTCAACCCATCCCGCCTGCCAACCGCGCCAAAGCCGTGACGCAAATTCCGTCGTCCTGGTACATCCCCAGCGAACTTGCGACGCACTACAATTTCCCGCCAGGTAACGGTTCCGGTCAGGCTGTGGGCTTGCTCGAATTCGGCGGCGGCTACTTTCCGTCGGATCTTTCCACGTTCTGCGGGCTCGCCAAGATTTCCGTGCCGACGGTGAAGCCGGTCAGCACCGACGGAACTTCGACCTCCGCGAAAGACGGCGCGGAAGGTGAAGTGATGCTCGATATCGAAGTCGTCGCCGGAGTTTGTCCCAGCGCGACGATCGTTGTGTACTTCGCGCAATTCACCGAGCAGGGCTGGGTCACGATCCTCGACGCCGCCACGCAAGACGCCACAAATAATCCCGGCGTGCTCTCCTGCAGCTGGGGCTACGCGGAAGACAACGACATTTGGACCAAACAGGCGATGACGCAAATCAACGAATCGCTCAAGGACGCCGCGTATCTCGGCGTTACGGTCTGCGTCGCAGCCGGCGACGACGGATCGAGCGACGCGATCACAGACGGCAACGCGCACGTCGATTTCCCAAGCTCTAGCCCCTACTCGCTTGCCGTGGGCGGCACTACGATTCCGTCGAAATCCGGCTCGGCGCACGACGTCGCCTGGTTCGAGGGTGACGGTCTGCGTCAAGACAACGGCGGCAGCACCGGCGGCGGCGTGAGCGCCGTTTTCCCTCGGCCTTCGTGGCAATCGGCCGTCACAATCAAATCCGTCAACTCCGGCGCAATTGTCGGACGCGTGGTGCCAGACATCGCAGCGAACGCCGACTGGAATAAATCTCCGTACCTTCTCGTCGTTGACGGCCAGTCGCAGGGCAACGGCGGCACCAGTGCAGCCACGCCGCTTTGGGCGAGCTTGCTCACGCTGATCAATGCGCAACGCGGCACGGCCGGACGCGTCGGCTACTTCGCGCCTTTGCTCTACGCGCCGCCCAACGGAAGTTCCGGCGCAACAATCGGAACGCAAGGATGCGCCGACGTAACGTCGGGACAGAACAATACGGATAAAGTCGGCGGCTACACCGCTGGCGCTGGTTACGACGCGGTTTCAGGTTGGGGCGTACCCAACGGCCAGAAACTTCTCGCCGCGCTGGCGGGGACGTCGTCCGCGCCGTCCGGCGCAACAGGCACGGGAGCCGGGTCAGGTAAGAAGCCAAAACCAAAGCCGAAACCAAAACCAAAACCGAAAAGAGGAAAGAATTAAAAACAATCCGCGCCGGCGAACGCACGATCGCTCGCCGGCGCGGGTTCCGTTCCACCACTCCACTTCAGTTCCTCTACTGCGGGTCGATGAACGTCACGCTCGAATCCTCCTGCGTGGACGGCGCCGCCGCCGGTTGATTCACCATCACGGCCTGATTCTTGCCGATCAGGTAAAACGCCGTGCTGCACACCGAGTCGCCCGAGCACTGGTTGCCGCTCGGATCGAATTTCCCCGTGCCGCGGCCCGAGGTCGCGTCGATGCTCCCCAGCACGTTCGTCGAATCGCCCGTGTCACTACCGACTTTCACGTTGCCGCTGTTGTCCTGGTAGTAGTCAAACGTGTCGTACGCGCCGCTCGATCCCGAGAAGATGAAGCCACCGAAAAACTGCGCGGCCTCGCGCGACTCGTAACCACCCCGCATCGCCCGCACATTCCCCGACAAATACGTCGCATCGAATGGCCCGGTCGATTGCGGCACTAGCGTTCCAAACAACGCTTCCGCCTTCGTGCTTGTCGTTGTGTCCAGCAGATAGCCCGTGTTTGTATCGGTGAGGTAGAGCACCGCCGAATCGAACAGCAGGTTCGACGCGCCGTTCGGGAACGTGACGGTCGCGCGCCCTGAGTTCGTATCCAGCGTCACTTGCAATGCAGAGCCGGTGTTGTTCGCCGGATGTCCCGTGGCGTTGTAGCTCCGGTCGTACTCGATGTTCGCCGACGTTGAGTTTGTGAAAACCATACGCCCCACGGCCGCGCTCGATCCCATATCACTGATGTACTGCTCGCCATTCGCCCAGAAGACGCTGGCGCCGTTCAGCGAAGATTTCGACAGCGTCGATTTTTGCAGCGTCGCGAGGCCGCCGAATATCGTGGTGGCTCCGCTCGACGACGGATCGAATTCCACAAAAACGATTTTCGTGTTATCGACGACGTAGCCGACGAATTCCATCGGCGTGCCGAAGTTTGGAACGAAGTTCATCGTCAGCCGCCCGGTCGAATCTACTTGGCTAAGATAGCCATCGAGTTCGGCATTGGAAAGAGCCTGCCCGGACTGTGCCACGGAGGAATCGACCGTCGCGTTCAAAAACTCGCCGTTTTGAAAGTTGACGAAGAATCGCCCAACCATTGCTTGCCAGTTGCTGTTGGACGCGACATTTTGATTGAAAGGCGTGGAGAAACCAAAAGCGTATCCCCCCGCCAAATCACCGAGCCCGAAGTCGCTGGAATTCTGCAGATAAAACTTTCCGCTCGTCACTGAAAGTCCCGCGTCGCGCTCTTCGATGTTTCCGGACTTTCCGTCGGCGGCGAGCACGAATACAAATTGCAGCGCCGGGCTCGTTGGGCTGCCAGGATAGCTCGGAAATGTGAAGCTGGGAATATTGATTTGCCCGCGGATCGAATTTTCAAACGAAGTGTCCACGGTATAAGTCCCGGTCACCGGGCCTTGCGCGCTCGACACCTGAAAATCGTCATTCAGATCCACGGACGCTTGGGTGATCCGCCCCGCGCCATCCGCCGTGAAACTCATCACCATCGCGCGCGGATTCAGCTTGCCGTCGGCGCCCTGCAGCAGCGCCGCGTAATGGCCGTTCAAGTTTCCAAGCGAAGCCGCAGCCGGGCTAACCGTGAATGAGAAATTGTCGCTCTTCGTCGAATCCGTCGCGGAAGTCGCGGTCATCGTCGGCGTATTGTTCGGAGCCGCGCCAGGAGTTGTCGGCGGCGAATAAATCACGCTGAATTGGTCGGGCGTCTTCAGCATGCCGCACGCGGGCGAGCATGCAGTTCCACCGGCGGTAAGCGTCCAATTCACGCCGTCGTTCTTCGGATCGTTGGTCACCGTCACATTTACTGTCTTGTCCGCCGAGCCCGCCGCGATCGTCGAAAATTTATTCGTGATCGAGACTTCGATGCTGGCTTGCACCGCCGCCTGAATCGTGATCGCGTCGGTATCGCTCTTCGTCGTGTCGGTCACAGACGTCGCCGTGATCACCGGCGCATTGTTTGGCGCCGCGGGCAACGTTGCAGGCGGCGTGAACACCACGCTCGTAGTCGTCGGCGTAGAAAGGTTTCCGCACGCCGGCGAACATTTCGCGCCGCTCACCGTAAGCGTCCAGCTCACGCCAGCATTTGCGGAATCGTTCGTCACCGTCGCATTCAGCGTCACGGCCGTTGCACCTGCATTGATCGTCGAGATCTTGTTGGTGATCGAGACGGAAATCGCAGGCGGCGTTTTTGCCGCGATCGAAAATGTCACTGAATCAGACTTTGTCGAATCGGCGACCGACGTCGCCGTGATCGTCACCGAATTCGTCGTCGGCGGAGTCGCCGGCGCGGTGTACGTCACCGATGTCGTCGAATTCGCGCTGATCGTGCCCGCGCCAGTTGCCGGAGCGATGGTCCACGTCACGCCCTGATCCGCCGAGTCGTTCGTCACGCTGGCGTTGAACGTCACCGAGCCGCTCGCCGGAACGCTGGTCGTCTTATTCGTGATGCTCACTGCTACGGTCTGCGATGTTGTGCTGTGTCCACTTCCGCTGCATCCAAATCCCGCCACCACACAAACCAAAAACGCGAGCGCCATTCCAATTCTCGAAATTCCTCGCTGCATCGAACCTCTCCTCGTTTCCGAATCTCCGTAGCCAGTTCACGCCATTGAATCGAACCGCAGGCCGACTCGCGCGAACTTGTGCGTGCAGAAAACGACGAAAATGAGTGAGGGTCAATTCAACTGGACGTAAAGCCTACTTGAACAGGTAAGCGCCTCAAAACACGCGCCTTGGCGGGAGAATTGAACCGTCGCTCGGCTCGCCGCCCGTGATAAACTCCGCCCAACGCTCACTGTTCCGAGGGTTTTACGCTCGCGCTCGAATGACCGGCTCTTCCCAACGCCAGCCGATGTATCGTTTCGGCCTGTACGAGGTCTTTCCCGACGCCGGTGAATTGTGGAAACACGGCCACCGCATCAAGCTGCAGGAACAACCCTTCCGCCTGCTCGTCGCGCTCCTCGAGCGTCCCGGGGAAATCGTCTCCCGCGAAGCAATTCGCGAACGCCTCTGGCCCGAAAATACTTTCGTCGAATTTGATCAGAGCCTCGGCACCGCCGTCACCAAACTTCGTCAGGCGCTCAGCGACGAAGCCGACAATCCTCGCTTCATCGAAACGATTCCGAAGCGCGGTTACCGTTTCATCGCTCCGGTTACGCGCGTCGCAGCTCCCGAAGCCGCGACGCCCGTCGCGACACAAGCCGCGGCTCCGCAGGATTCACCGCAAAAACCGACTCAATCGCAGTCCGAAGCCGCGTCACCGAAAGACACCGCAACACACGCGCCGCCCGCCGCCGCGAAACGACGCTGGCTCTGGGCCGCGCTCACAGTTGTGCTCGCAGCCGCCGCGCTTGCCGCGTTTTTGTATCGCCACAACCACGCTGCAACCGCCGCGCTGCAACCCAACGATTCCCTGATCCTCGCCGCGATCGAAAACTCCACCGGCGACACAATTTTCGACGACACACTCTCGCAAGCCATCCGCGTGAAGCTCGCCGAGTCGCCTTACTTCAACGTCGTTTCCGAACGCGCGGTCCGCGCCGCCCTCACGAAATCCGGCCGCACCGCAGCCGCGCAGGCTAGCGCCAAAATTTCCACTGAAGTCGCGCGCGCGGAATGCGCCGCACTCAACGCCAAGGCCGTTGTCTCCGGCAACGTGATCGCGCGCCCCGGCGGCTACGCGCTCACGCTCATCGCTGCGCCGTGCGGTCCCGGCCGTTCGCTCGCCACCGAACAGGTCAGCGCCGCATCGCGCGAAGAAGTCTTGTCCGCGCTCGGCACCGCCACAGACAATCTCCGCCGCAAGCTCGGCGAACCCAAAGATTCGATTCAGCGATTCGGAACGCCGGTCGCCGACGCCACCACCTCCTCGCTCGCGGCGCTTCAAGCGTTCTCCAATGGCGAGATCAAGCGCAACCGCGGCCTCGACACCGAATCGATTCAGGATTACAAGCTGGCCACCGATCTCGATCCCAATTTCGCCCTGGCCTACGCGCGCCTCGGGGTCCTCTATTGCAATTCAGACGAGCAAACCCAATGCGGAGCCAATTATCAAAAAGCCTTTGATCTTCGCGAGCACACCACCGAGCGCGAGCGCCTCATCATCACGGCGCACTACTATTCGGCCGTTCCCGGCGACCTCGAAAAAACTGTCGAGGTGTATTTGCTGTGGCGCCAGCTCTACCCCAACGACGTCGTCCCGCCGAACAACCTCTCGGACTTTTATGAGCAACTCGGCCAGCCGGATAAGTCTCTCCAGTTCGCGCGCGACGCAGTGAAGCTGAACCCCAACAACGTGTTCCCGTACACGAACGTCGTTCAGGCCGCGCAGCGCCTCGGCAAATTCGACGAAGCAAAAAAAACCTACGCGGAAGCCGCATCCCGCAATCTCGATTACATCGGCTTTCACATGGCGCTGTTTCAAATCGCGTTTGCTGAGCACGACGACGCGGAAATGCAGCGGCAGGCGGACTGGGCGAGAGGGAATCCTCGTGAAGGGGAACTGCTCGATCTAATCGCGTGGTCGCATGCCGCGCGCGGACAAATGAAAATCGCTCGCACCTATTTTCGCCAGGCGGAAGAAGTATCCAGGAAAAACGGTCTCACCGAATTTGCGGCGGACATCATGGAGGACGACGCCCAGTTCGAAGTCGATTTCGGTTTTGTGCCAGAAGGACGCGCTCAAACCGAAGCAGCTTTGAAGCTGGCACCCGATGAAATCAACGTCATAGCTTTTGCTGCGATGATTTTCGCTCGCGCGGGCGATCTCGATCGCGCCGAGTCCTACACAGCGTCGGCGAACCGGCTCGGCCCTCACTACACCATTTATCAGAAGATCGTTCTTCCCACTGCGCGCGCTTCGATCGATCTCCATCGTTCCGATCCAAATGCCGCTCTTGCGGAACTAGCTGTCGTGTTGCCGTTCGATCTGGGGCGTGTCACCGAAATGTGCCCGATTTACTACCGCGCCGAGACCCTCATAGCCGCCCACAGATATAAGGACGCGGCCGCGGAGTATCAACGCCTCATCAATCACGCTTCGATTCGCACCGTGTCACCCTACATCCCGCTATCTCACCTCGGCATTGCTCGCGCTCGCCGCGCCGATGGCGACACGGCCGGCGCAGCCGCCGAATACAAAACGTTCTTCGAACTCTGGAAAGATGCCGATCCAGACATTCCAGTTCTTCGCGAGGCGCGCGCGGAATTTGCTCACTTGTAAATTTGTCGTCGTGTTCGCCTTTTATTTGGCCGCCGGTATCCGTGCAGTGCTATAGCTCGTCGTGTAAACTTGCACCAATTTCGAACGGGGGACAGCCGCCATCTCCAGTCCCGAACTCAAGAAGAACTGGAATCTTACCGAGAGCGCCTTTCAGCAGCTTTTGGCGTGGCTCGATGAGGGTGTGCCTTCTGACGGCGCGCGTTACCTCGAAATTCGCCGCCGCCTCGTGCAGTATTTCGATCGCCGCGGGTGCATGGCCGCCGACGACCTTGCCGACGACACGCTGAATCGCGCCGCGCGCAAGCTCGCCGAACTCGGGCAAATCGAAAACGTCGCTCCCGCGCAATACTGCTACGTCCTCGCTCGTTTCGTTTTCTTGGAATGGGTTCGCCGGCCCGCGCACAACGACAGCGAATTCAACGACGCCTCACGCTCCACCGCCACAACCGTGCGCGATTCCTCCGCGCATGAATTCGAATCTCCGGCGGCTGCGCGCGAACGCCATCTCAACGGCCTAAACCGCTGCCTCGAAAAGCTTCCGGCGCCCGATCATCAGCTCATCCTCGAGTACTATCAAGGCGACAAGCGCGCCAAGATTGAAAAGCGTTCCGAACTGGCCGCTCGCTATGGCCTTACGTTGAATGCACTTAGCGTTAGGGCGTGCCGCATTCGCAATAAGCTGGAGCGATGTGTACGAAAAAACGCGAATCGCGATGAAGTGATATCGCCAAATTCGTCTTATAAGACTGGAAGTGAAGGCCTGGATGCTTCCGAAAGATAAGAACGCGATCGACGACCGCATGCTGGTTGCATATTTGCTGGGCAAGCTGCCCGATGATGACGCCGAACGTCTCGACGAATTGAGCGTGGCGGACGACGCAATCGCTTCGCGCCTCAACGAAGTGGAGAACGCGCTCGTCGATGCTCACGTGCGCGGCGAACTCGCGCCCGAAGACGAAGCTCCGTTCCAATCCTTTTATCTCGCATCGCCGCTGCGCCGCGAGAAAGTGGAATTCGCGCAGGCGCTCTCGGCGGCCGCGTCGCCCGCTGCAGTGAGGGCAGTTGAGCGTCGCGGAAGATCGGTGTCGCAGCCGCGCGCTAGCTCGGCCGGCCCTTCGCCGAATTGGTTCAGTGCTCCGAGCTTCGCATTCCAGTGGGGACTCGCGCTGGCTGCCTTGGTGATCGCCGCGGTGGCGGGGTATTTGTTCTTTCAGAATCGCGAGCTTTCCGCCCGTGTGGCTGGGCTTTCTGCGCAGGAGTCCGCGCTCGAATCACGGGAGAAGGATTTGCAGGCGCAGCTCGACGCGCAGCCCGCCGTCTCGCAACCTGCTATTGTCGCGAAGTCGCCTTCGGACGCGGACAAATCCGCGATCACCGTTCTCGCTGCGGTGTTGTTGATGCCACAGACGCGCGGCTCAGGCCAGCCCGTGGCGATCCTCGCCGATAAATCGATTGCAACGCTCCCAATAGAACTCGCGCTCGAAGCATCGGGCTTCACGCGTCTTCAGGCCACGCTCAAAGATCCCGGCACGAATCAGACCCTCTGGACCAGCGGGAATCTTGCCGTGAAGCGCGGCCCGAATCTGATCACGGCGCTCGTGAATATCCCGTCGAAGCTTTTGCGGCAGCAGAATTACGTCATTGAAGTGAACGGTATTTCGGCGTCCGGGGCGCCGGACTTGGTTGGCGCATACACGTTCCACGCGGTTCTCAGGTAAGCGGCTGCGCTTCACGCGCGCAACGATCGTCTGAGATACGGTTTTGTTCATGTTCCTGCGAGCGCGCCTACATCGCGGCACACGTCGCTGCACGCACATCTGCGTTCGTGCGGCCGCGCTTTTGTGCCTGCTCGCGCTTGAATTTTCTTCAAACGCCTCAGCGCAGGAATCGCAGCCGCCCGCGGTTTCAGCCGCCACACCCGCGCCTCAAACTCCAGCCGAACCGCCGGTGACCATCGAAGCCGGCAAAACGATCGGCCGCGATATCGCGGGAAATCAGTCGCACGCCTACCAAATCGCAATTCCCGATGGCCAGTGCGCCGTCTTGATTGCCGATCAGCAGGGCATCGATCTCGCGATCGACGTCCTCGACTCCGATTCCGCGCCAGTCGTCGTGTACGACTCCGAGAAACGCCGCACCGGGGAAGAGAAATTCGATTTGCCCGGCACCGGCACCGGCCAAGGCACGATTCACTTCAATGTGCGCGCGGTTTACTTCGGCGCGCCGCCAGCCCGTTATCAACTGCGTCTCGCTGACACCCACGCCTGCACCGCCGCAGAAAAAGCGATCTACCAGGCGCGAATCCTGGCGCAAAAATCGAGCGCTCAATCCAAAGCCGGCAATTACGACGACGCCATCAAGCTCACCGCTCAGACCATCGACCTCGCCTCCAGCAACCTCCCGGCCGACGATCCGTTTCTCGGCCAACTCGATATGCGCCTCGCGCTCTTGCTCCGAACGAAAGGCGACCTCGCGCACGCCGAAAAGCAGCTGCAGCAAGCCGTCGATATATTTCACAAATCCCTCGGCGACGACGACCCGCTCACGGCGCAGGCCATCGGCGATCAGGGCCTCATCTCAAGTTCTCGCGCCGACTACGCCGCAGCCACGGAAAAATTCCAGCAGGCCATCGACACGTCCGCACGCGTCCTCGCGCCCGACGATCCCCAGGTCGCCACGTTCCTCATGGACATGGCCGTTCCTCACGAAGGCCGCGGCAATCTTGAAGGGGAGATGGCGGACCTGCAGGGCGCGCGCACGATCTACCTGAAATATCTCGCCCCCGACGACGACGAAATCACGCGCGTCACCTACGACCTGGGCGACGTGTACATGGAGTTGCACCAGCTCGATCTCGCCAAGAAATACACGCTCGAGGCACTCGCGCGCGCCGAAAAGAAATACGGCCCGAACCATCCGTACTGCGCTTACCCGCTCCAGAATCTCGGAATCATCGCGCGCCGCGAGAAAAATTACGATCAAGCTCTCGAATATCTCTGGCGCTCGGAGAAAATCCGCGAGAAATCGCTCGGCCTCCGCCATCCGATCACCGCGCAGCTCCTCGTCAACATCGCTAATGTCGATCACGATAAGGGCGACTACAACGAAGCGATCAAGTTGATGCTCCAGGCCCTCGAAATTATGGAATCCACCAGCGGCCCGTATCATCCAAACACGCTCAAGACTCTCGCCAGCCTTTCGCGCACCTACGCGGCGCAAAATGACCCCGCGCACGCTTACGAATATCAGGCGCGCATGGACGCGATGATTCAAAAAACGCTCGCGCTGAATCTCGCCACCGGATCGGAACGCGAAAAGCTCGACTTCGCCGAATCCATTTCGAATTACAACCAGCGCAGCATCTGGATGGCCGTCGCCGAAGCGCCCGAAAATCAGCAGGCTGCAGACGGCGCCGCGCTCGCCATCCTTCAGCGCAAATCTCGCGTGCTGGACGCCGTCGCCTCGTCCATGGCCACGCTCCGCGCTCATTTGAAGCCGGAAGATCAGGCTTTGCTCGATCAGCTTTCCAACACCACCGCGGATTTGGCCAAACTGACACTCAGCGGCCCCAAGAAAATGCCGCTCGCTGACTACCAATCTCAGCTGCACGCGCTCGAGCAGAAGCGCGAGCAACTCGAAGCGCAAATCAGCCAGCGTAGCAACGGCTACTTTGAGCCGTCGAACGACGTCACGCTCGAGTCCGTCGAAAACGCGATTCCCGAAAACGCAGCCCTGATTGAGTACGCAACGTACAAGTCTTTTTCCCCGCGCGCGGCCAGCGACGATGCCGCGTATGGAGAAGCGCAATACGTCGCGTTCGTTCTCACGCGTCACGCCAAAGTCCGCTGGGCCAATCTCGGCTCGGCGAGAGATATCGACGCAGCCCTGGCGAAGTGGCGCGACGCGCTCGCAGACCCTTCGCGTCAAGACGCCGTCGCTCTCTCGCGCGCTCTCGACGCAAAAGTGATGCAGCCGGTCCGCGCGATGACCGGCGATTCCACGCGGCTCCTCATCTCGCCCGAAGGCGACCTCAATCTCATTCCCTTCGAGGCGCTCGTCGATGAGCAGCAGAGATTTGCCGTCGAACGCTTCTCCATCACGTACCTCACCACCGGCCGCGACCTTCTGCGCCTGCAAAAGCCTCGCGCCAGCGGCACCGGGCCGATGGTCGTTGCCAATCCGCTTTTCGGCGAGCCCGCCGAACCTCTACTCGCGGAATCCACGCCTCAGAAATCGCCGGCGGCCCAGGCGGCTCGGGCGCCTCATGTGATCGAGCAGCGGCGCAGCGTCACCAGCGGCGCCACACTTTCAGACGTGTACTTCGCTCCGCTCCCCGGCACCGAGCAGGAAGCGAAGTCCATCGAATCGCTTTTCCCGGACGCGACGCTCGTCACCGGCCCGCAAGCCACCAAAGCCACACTCAAAGCCGCCAATGCGCCGGAAATTCTGCACATCGCGACGCACGGATTTTTTCTTCAGGATTTTCCGCCAAGCCCCACAAACGCAGACTCAAAACACGCAGGCGCCGTGCCTCAAAATCCGCTGCTTCGCGCAGGCCTTGCCCTCACCGGCGCGAACCTCACAAAAGACGGCAATGAAGACGGCATACTCACCGGTCTCGAAGCCTCCGGTCTGAATCTGTGGGGCACGAAACTCGTCACGCTATCCGCCTGCGAGACCGGCATTGGCACGGTGCGCGATGGCGAAGGCGTCTATGGCCTGCGCCGCGCATTTTTCCTCGCCGGCACCGAAACTCTGATGATGAGCCTGTGGGAAGTGAGCGACCGCGTGACGCGCGAGATGATGAGCTCCTACTATTCGGGCCTCAAACGCGGCCTCGGTCGCGGCGAAGCTCTGCGCCAGGCCCAGCTCGAAATGCTCAAGCGCAAGGATCGCCGCCACCCGTTCTACTGGGCCACCTTCATCCAGGCAGGCGAATGGGCCAATCTCTCCGGCCAGCGTTAGCGCCTCGCACTTTCCCTCCACGCCCCCTTCCGAATCTTTCTGAGCCGACCCGTGCGCGTTTACCCACCCGAACTTCGCTTTTTACGTGGTATCCATCTTGCTCGTGAAAACATCTGACAGTCTGGCGGGAAATTTAAAGCTGGGGGGAAGAATGAAAACGCTGCGCGAAGTTCTGCAGGAAGCCGATTCCAAGGCCGTCGCCATCGGCCACTTCAACATTTCAGATTTGGTCGCGCTAAAGGCCAGCTTTGACAGCGCCGCCGAGTTGCAGGTCCCCGTCATCGTCGGCACATCCGAAGGCGAACGCGAATTCATGGGCGTGCATCAAGCCGCTGCCCTTGTGAAAAGTCTGCGCGATGAATTCGACTTTCCGATTTACTTGAACGCCGACCACACCCACTCGCTCAAATCCGCCATCGAAGCCGCGAAAGCCGGCTACGACTGGATCGTTTTCGATATTTCCACGCTGCCGTTTGACGAAAATATTCGCCAGACCAAGTCCGCCGTCGAACAACTGAAATCCATCAATCCCAACATTCTCATCGAAGGCGAAATCGGCGACATCGGCTCTGGCTCCGAAATTCACGATCTCTCTGCGAACGCCACGCTCACCACGCCCGCCGAAGCCAAGCAATTCGTCTCCGAAACGCGCGTCGATACGCTCGCGCCCGCCGTCGGCAATCATCACGGCATGAGCAAAGCCATCGCCGCCGGTGAAGCGCGCAAACACCTGAACATCGACCGCATTCGCGAAATCAAAGCCGCGACCAATACTTTCCTTACGCTGCACGGTGCATCCGGCACGGACGACGGCGACCTGCAGAAAGCCATCGCCGCCGGAATCACCGTCGTGCACATCAATACGGAAATCCGCCTCGCCTGGCGCCGCGGCTTCGACAAAGCCTTCGCACAGCAGCCAACGGAAATCGTCCCCTACAAAATTCTCCCGAACGTGGTGAACACGATGAAGGAAACCATCAAAGCGCGCCTTCAGCTCTTCAGCGCCAGCCAGGCGCAAGACCGCGCTCGCGCCGCCGCAGACCGCGCCTAGACGCGCAGCTCGCGAGCGTTACCGGACCTGCGAACTCTCCGTCGGCTTGAGGGCCGCCGCGCCAAAATTCACGCTAAAACGCTTGCACCAGATCGACACCGCGCGATACTTCGCCAGATCCAGGTCACTTGGCAGGGTGTAATTCTGATCGCCTACATTTCCCTTGATCGATCCCAGATCGACGAATCCTGCGCGCTCCACCGTTGCCGCGTCCTTTGCATCATCCGAGGCGACCATATAAACGTGCACGTCCGGCCCGTTGGACGTGTTGAAGTTCGTGAAGCGCAGCATGTGGCTCCCATCGGCCATCTTGTAGATCGTCGCCGTGCCCGACGTCGGATGCAGAATCGTGTAGAACGTTCCCACTTCAACCGGCTGCGTCGATGCGCTGCTCTGGTTCGCAGGCATTCCTTCGTCAACTCGTACGTTGGTGAAAAGCCGGTCTGGCCGGAACCAGTAAAACAGCGCGACGGCCACGACCACGACAACCGCGATCGCAACCCTCATCCACGTCTTCTTCATTTCCTCATCTCCTCTTAGATGCCCTTAATTTCTCCGCCATCGATTCTCAGCGCCGCCCCGGTCATCCACTTCGCCGCCGGCGAAACGAGATAAGCCATCAGCTCCGCAATCTCTTCCGGCTTCCCAAATCGCGCGATGCCCACCTGTTTCGGAAATTCTTCCATCGCCTGCTGCACAGTCATGTTGTGTGCTGGCGCCCACTTGTCGAAAAATGTCTCACGCCGGTGCGTCAGCACCGCTCCGGGCGAGACACTGTTCACCTGGACGCCGTCCTTGATCCCTTGCTCGGCGAATGCTTTCGCGAGCGCAAGAATTGCCGCGTTGATCGCAGCAACTGCGGCAAATCCGGGTTTGGGATCGAATGCCGCGCTTCCCGACATGAAGACAACCGACCCGCCCGTTTTCTTTAGCGCGTCCCACGCACGAATCGTCAGCCTCCGTGCGCCGTGCAGCTTCAGCGCCGCGCCGTCGTCCCACTGCGCGTCCGTCATCTCAAAAAGATCAATCTGCGGCACGGCGCCGGCGATGTTGAGCAGAGCGTCGATTCGCCCGAAGCGGTCGAGCGCGTTTTTCACGACGGCTTCGGCTGCTGCGGGCTCGCGCAGATCACATGCAACCGTGATCGCTTCGGCGCCGGACTTGCGCACCTCCAGCGCCGTGGATTCGAGTGCGTTTTTCTCGCGCGCAGCGAGCACCACTGCAGAAAAAGCGCGCGCCAGCCTCAACGCAGTAGCTCGCCCGATTCCTTGGCTGGCGCCCGTCACCACTGCGACAGTTTTCGTCTCCACCGTCCGCTCCTAGCTCGAAAGAGTTTTTCGCGCCGCTTCGAGAATTACGTCCACCACCACACCCGGTGATGCGTACATCGGCGTGTGATCCACCGGATGTGCGCGCACAGTCGCCTTCATCCGCTCCGCCATGAACCGCTGCGTCTTCGGGTTGATCATCAAGTCGTCTTCCGCCACCAGATACCACGCCGGTTTCGATTTCCAGAGCGGCGTAGGTGCGGGTTCTTGAATGCATTGCACGGAGATCGGCCGCTGCACCGCCGCCGCGATTCTGGCTTGCTCAGGCGACGCCTTCTGCGCGAGAGCGGTGCTGAAGGCGTCGTCCGGCATCCACACGTAGCCGTGCGCATCGGGGACCATCTTCGGCTGCTGAGGACTTGCCGTGTCGCGATAGAAAACTTTTGCCACCGTCTCGCTCTCATCCGGCGCCAACGCTGTTACGTACACGAGTGACTTCACGCGCTCACCCTTTACAGCCGCTATCACTGCACCCGAATACGCATGCCCCACCAGCGCCACAGGTCCGCTTGTCCGTTCGAGCGCCCAGTTCAATGCGGTTGCGTCGTTACTCAACGACGTCATGGGAATCGGCGCGCAAACCACTTTCAATCCGTGCCGTTCCAGCGGCGCAACGACGTTGCTCCAGCACGATCCATCCGCCCACGCCGCATGCACCAAAACGATCGTCGAACCGTCGGCGAACTCTTCCGTCCGTTTCGCTTGCCGCCCGCTCGCCGCCTGCGCGACTCGACCCAAAGTTCCCCTGAACGCAGCGCCGAGCGATGCTGCCGTCAGCCCTCCGAGAAACTCACGCCTCTCCATCCTTCCTCCGCTCGCGATGAACTGCACCCGCGAATGAACACACCACCAGCGCCCGCATCTGGAACCGCGCTGGCTTACGCTCGACTCGATTGAGTTAAACGGATTTCAGTGCGCGGACTTCGCTTCGCCGCGGCTCACCGCGTTATCGAGGAACTCTTTCATCGTCGCGGCGATCTCGATCACGTGCGTCTCAAGCGCGAAGTGCCCCGTATCGAGGAACTGTACTTGCGCGTTTGGAACGTCCTTCTTGAAGGCCTCCGCTCCGGGTGGAAGGAAGAACGAATCGTTCTTCCCCCAGATGGCCAGCAGCGGCGGCTTCGATTTGCGGAAGTATTCCTGGAACTTCGGATACAGCTCCACGTTCGAGGCGTAATTCAAAAAAAGGTCGAGCTGAATGTCTATGTTGCCCGGCCGCTCGAGCAGAGCTGCGTCCAGCGTGTAAGACTCCGGCGGCACGCTGTCTGGATTCGCGACGCCGTGCAGGTACTGCCACTTCGTTCCTTCGAGGTTCAAAATCGCCTTCCGAATGGTCTCGCGGTTCTCGGCGGACGGCTCTGCCCAGTATTTCCGGATCGGTGCCCAAGCGTCGCCGAGACCTTCTTCGTACGCATTTCCGTTCTGCGAAACAATCGCCGTGATGCGCTCCGGATGCGCCGTCGCGAGCCGGAATCCCGTCGGCGCGCCGTAGTCGAATACGTAAATCGCGTAGCGATTGATCTTCAGCGCTTCCGTAAACGCGTCAATCGTCTTCGCCAGCGCGTCGAACGTGTAAACATAATTCCGCACCGCTGGTACTTCGGTGAATCCAAAGCCCGGCAGATCCGGCGCAACCACGCGGTACCGCTCCGCCAGCCGGGGGATTAGTTCGCGAAACATGAAAGACGAAGTTGGGAATCCGTGAAGCAGCAACACCACAGGCGCCGATGTGTCTCCCGCAGCGCGGTAGAAAATATTTACGCCGTCGGCTTTCACTTTGTGCAGCGTCGTCGGTATCAGATTTGTTTTGTCCATCTCGGCTCCGTTCGTTCAGTGACCCAGAGCCGCTACTGCAATCGCACACCCAAATCGCAGCCGCGATCGCATTACCGCTAAATCACACCGTCCCGCGCAAATAACCCACTGCGGCAGGATGATCGTTCGACGCTCGCCTCTAAATTTCGTGACAAAGATTCGTCACTGACGAACTTCCGTCACGATCTTCGTCACGCCTGCCGCTAGCGTCACTCGCTCTACTTCGCAGAAGTTGCGCGGGTGATCTTGAGCCTTTTGATGCGGTAAACGAGCGACGTCCGCGCGATCCCCAGCTTCTGCGCTGCACCGCGAGGCCCGCCAATCACCCAGTCGCTCGCCTCGAGCGCACGGACAATCTGATCCCGCTCGATTTGCGCCAGGTCCGCCACGAACGGCTCAGCCGCGCGCGTCGGCGCAAAAGACTCCAGCTCTGAGATCGGGGCGCGCAGCACCGAATGCGGTGAGAGAATCACAGCGCGCTCGATGAAATTCTGCAGCTCGCGCACATTTCCCGGCCAGCGATATCGCGAGAGCGCAGCCATCGTATCGGCGGGAATATCCTCGATGCTCTTGTTCATCTTTCGCGCATGCAGCGTCGCAAAATGCCGCGCGAGCCTCGGAATGTCGTCCGCGCGCTGGCGCAATGCCGGCAAGTTCACCGGAAACACTCGAAGCCGGTAATAGAGGTCTTCGCGAAACGTCCCTTGCTTTACCATCGACTCCAAATTTCTGTGCGTCGCCGCGATCAATCGCACGTCCACCTTGTGCGTGCGGTTGCTTCCGAGTCGCTCAAATTCCTGCTCCTGCAGCACGCGCAAGAGCTTGGCCTGCAGCTCCAGCGGAATGTCGCCGACCTCATCCAGAAACAACGTTCCCCTGTCCGCGAGTTCAAATCGCCCCGCCTTCTGCGCGATCGCTCCCGTGAACGCGCCCTTTTCGTGCCCAAATAGTTCGCTTTCGAGTAATCCCAGGGGAATCGCCGCGCAATTTAATTTCACAAACGCGCGATGCTTCCGCTTGCTCAGCCCATGAATCGCCCGCGCGACCAGCTCTTTTCCCGTGCCCGTCTCGCCTTGAAGCAGTACCGTCGAATCGGTGGGCGCCACGATCGACGCCAGATTCAGCGTTTCCTTGAGCGCGCCGCTCTCGCCGATAATCTCCCCGAATTCCGCGCGAACCTCGTCCTCGAAATATGCGCGCTGCTTCGTCTCGTTCTCGTGTTCGCGCCGCAGTTTTTCCTCGTTCAAATGCCGCTCGATCGCAATACCTGTGATGTGGCTCGCATTTTCGATCAGCTGGACGTCGATCGGCTGCGGGCTCTTCGCTTCGCGGTAATGCATCGCAAACGTGCCCAGCACTTTTCCATCCCGCGCGAGTAGCGGCCTTGACCACACCGCGCGAATTCCAAACGGCGTCACCTGCTGCCGGTACTCGTCCCATATCGGATCGGTCAAAATATCGTCCACAAACACACTCTGCTTGCGGTAGATCGCAGCGCCGCACGACCCGCCCTTCGGGCCGATCGCCATCGTCCCCACTCGCTCCAGAAATTCCGGGATGCTCGGCGCCGCCGCGCACCGCACGTTCTTGCCATCTTCATCCGGCAGCCAGATCGTGCACAGCATTCCGTCGCCTTGCGACTCCACCAGTTTTGCGATCGCTGCGAGCACCTCATTGAGTGGCGCTCCGTCGAAAATTAGTTCCAGGATATTGAGCAGCGGTCCGGTGGAAAACGCAGCGGTTTCGTTGGTGGTTTTTTTCTCGGATGAAGCTTTTGCTACAGCAGTCGCCGTCTTATGCATTTCTCGCTCGGTCACTACGCTCGACTGGGCACTCCTCCGCCCGGCACCATTCTACTCTCACGTCGATGGGAACAAGCGTTCGGGCAGATAGCGGAAGTACGCGATCTTAGGAGGGACGTAAAAACAGAAAAACGGTAACGCCAGATTTCCTCGATGGCGCAGCGCGTTAAGCGCGCCGCAACCAACGCAGCAGAGAACTAAGCGGCGTCTTCGCGTTGCAGCGCAGGTTGTCCCGCGTTTGCGATTTCCGCCAAAAACCGCGAGTTGCGTAGTGCTGCGACCGCGCGAAATTGGCGCGCCTTCGCTGCGCCGTGGGAGATGCCCAGAAGGCGCGCGAACTCCACCGGTGCCCGCTCCTCAAGATGGCCGCACTCAATCACGCTCCGCAACACCTCCGGCAGCCGTTTAACAGCCTTCCGCAGCGCGCGATGCCGCTCGAGCGTCAGCACCACGGCCTCCGGACTCGGCGCCACATCACCCAGCTCTACAATTTCCTCGACGTGAATTTCGCCCCCGCCGCAGCTACCAGAGTCGCCGACCGTCCCGCTTCGCCGCTTGCGCAGCAGCATCAAGCACGAATTGATCGTGATCCGCGTCAGCCACGTGCGGAATTTCGCCCGCTCATCAAACGACGCAATCGCCACGAACGCGCGCATCAGCGAATCCTGCACCGCGTCTTGCGCGTCTTCCACATTTCCCATCACGCGCCGCGCCACGCGCAGCATCAGGCTGCGGTGCAGCCGGCACAATTCACCAAACGCTTCGCTGTCTCCGCGCTTCGCGTCCGCCACCAAGCGCACCTCGCTCCGGATCGGCCCGTCGCCGCCGGCGTTCGATGGTGAAAACGTTCGTGCTATCCGTTCACTGGGGCGTGTGGCCAATGGCTTCCTCGAGTTCGTTGTTCGCCTGCAAATATTCCAGCTGCGACTGCAACAGCGCGGCCTTCGCTTCCAGCTCGTGTGCCGCCGCCGAATCCACCTGAGACCGCAGCGCCTCGCCCTGCTCGAGTTGCTGCGTGGCTACGCGGTGCGCTTCAGTGCGTAGCGCGCTCACTTGCTCAGAAACCTTCACCATCGCGCGCGTGCGATCCACCTTGTTGTACGCGGTCTGCACGCGCAGTTCGACTTCGTCGTTCATCCGCGCCAGATTTTCCTGCGCCTTGCCCAACTGCGCGCGCCGCTCGCCGATATCCGCGTTTCGTTTTCCTCCATCGAATAGGTCGTAGCTGAAACGCACGCCAAACGTTCCGAAATTGCGCGCCAGAAACGGAACGTCGTTCGAATAGCTGTACCTCGCGAAGATATCGATGTCCGGTATGTACTCGCGCTTTGCGAGCCGCACCGCCGCCTCCGCCTTCTCCACATCCGCACGCGCTTCCAGAATTTCCGGATGCGCGTCGAGCGCCACCTTCACGCACTGTTCGCGCTCGCAGTCCGCGGTCGGCTGCCCAACGTCCGCATCGAGTTGCAGCTTCGTCGAAAGCGGCAGCCCGATCGCGTCGTCCAGCTTGATCGTCAGATCCGTCAGCGCCAGGTCCGTCGTCAGCAAATCCTGCTGTGCTTCCAACGCGTCCGCGCTTGCTTCGATCGATTCGCGCTCGAGCTTCGATCCGAGCTTCACTTGTTGTTCGCGCTCGTGCTTTAGATCTTCGCTCGCTCGGATCTTCGCTTCCGCGGCGCCGCGATGTGCCTGCAAAATTAACAGCTGGTAGTAGATTCCGTGCACGGCGAGGGCCACTTCATTCTGCGTTTGCTGCGCCTTATCGCGACTCGCTTTCACTTCAGCTGCCGCCACATCATTGGCCGAGCGGATCTTCCACAGCTCGCCGATCGGCTGCGAAATCTGCGTGCCGCTCGTAAGAAACGTGTGTCCGCCCTGATTGATCACCGTCGTGTTGTTCGGTAGCGGCGTGCCTCCCACCGTTCCAAGTTCACCTTTTGCGATGGCGATGAACTGCGTGTCCGTGACGTGGACGAAATTTGCGTCGGTCTTCAGGTGCGGGTAGTAATTGCTGCGCGCCGCGTCCTTCTCGTGCTGCGCCACCGCAACGTCGTATCCTGCGATTCGCACCACGTGGTTGTGCTTCAGCGCCATCTGCGTCGCCTCAGCCAGCGTGATGTGCCGCGGCGCCCCCGAAGAAACCGGCGCAGCGGGCGCAGCTTCTTGCGCCATCACCGGCGCCGCCATCAGCGCTCCAATCAGTAGACCCCGTGCAACTCCCGGAAGCGTCTTCATCAAACTTTTCCTCCAGCTTCCTTTTCGTCTGGGCCGAAAGCCAATTCGCGATAGTTGAGCGGTGCCGGCCGCAAAAGCGCGGTAAGCAGCAGAGCGATCACGCACGCCCACGCCACCAGATGAAATCCGTCGATGAACGTCAGCGTGAACGCCTGCAGCCGCAGCCGTCCCGCCACCACACCAACCGCGCGACCTACCGCCGCCGGCAGCCCCGCCGACTTTCCGTACAGCCCTTCGCTCAGCTCCCGCACAGAGCTGTCGGTGATCCACTCGCCGCGCTGAACGTGCAGCCCGAGCAAATTCGAATGCACCCTCTCCCGAATCGCGATGAAGTGCGTCATCACCGCCACGCCGCACTGCCCGCCGAACAATCGCAGCACATGGAAGAACGCGGAAAACGTCAACACAGACTGCGCCTTGCTCAGCGCACCCGAAAACACAGCCTGCAAAACGATGTTCGCCACCAGGCCTATGAACGCGAACGATTGCCCAACGCCCATCAACAGCTCCGACCGGTAATAATTCGCCGCTGACCATTCGCTCGTGAATTGCGCATTCAAAATCGACGCAACCGCCATGCAAGCAAATCCAAACGTCATCAGGATTCGCGCGTCCAGCCCGTTCACCAACATCAGCCCCGCCACAAACGCGAGAATCACCAGAGGCAGCGCCGACCAGATCACCGCCGGCCCGATCTGATCGGCCTCAAATCCGTGGATCGCCAGCGATTGCGGAATCAAAATGATCGTCGCCAGAAGGCAGAACCGGAAAAGCACGAGCGCGATGCCCAGCAGCACCGTATTCCACTGCCGCAGAAACGGCAGATCCACCAGCGGATTCGGGCTTTGAAATCTCCGCAGCAGCGATGCCGCTAGAAAAAACGCTCCCGAGAAAAACAGCGCGTTGAATAGTCCGGAGCGCCACCAATCGAGCCGCTGTCCTTGGTCGAGCGCCGCAAATAGCAGCGCAAAGCCCGCGCTCGCGTAAAGAAATCCCGCGAAACTCGGCGCCGGACCCCGCTTCGCCGATGGACTCGGCGGAATTCCGAAATAAACACACGCCAGCATGACCGGCGTGAGCACCGCCGAACTGAGAAACATCCACTCGAACGACAGGTGATCCCGGAAAAATCCGTACAGCGACGGCGCAATGTTCACCGCTCCATCCACAAACGTGGCGTACAGCGCCAGCGTGAACGGCAAATACGGCAGCGGAATATTTCGCAGCGCGAAAGTCAGCGTCAGCGGATAAAACGTCCCGGACATCAGCCCGGCCAGCGCCAGCCCCGTCAGCAGCACGCCGTAGCTGTGCGCCATCGGCAGCAGCAGGCAAATAATCGTCAGCCCGCTCGCCGTCGTAATCAGCACTCGCCGCGGCCCGAGCAGTGCGCCGAGATACACAGTGAACGGCCCGATGAACATCAGCGCCACGTTGAACGCGCTTCCGATCCACGCGCCGTCGTCCACTCCGATTCCCAGGCTTCCTTTCAGATCGGGTGTCCCGAGTGTCAGTAGGCGTCCGAGCAGCGTCACGATTCCCGCGCCCATCACCACGCCCAAAATTCCGAGCAGGGGAGTCTTCGAAATTTCGGCGGGTTCCGCGCCGGCCATCGCTTTCGCGATTTGCCACTTCGAAGGCGCCTGTGGTGTTGTGGTTGCGGATGCCATGGAAATTCTCGCGGACTACTGGATGCTCACCGTCGTCACGACGGACAGCCCAGGTTGCAGCGACGCCGCTGCCGCCGGATCGTCAAACACGATCTTCACCGGCACGCGCTGCACCACTTTCGTGTAGTTGCCCGTCGCGTTGTCCGGAGGAATCAGCGCGAATTGCGATCCGCTCGCCGGCGCGATCTGCGCCACTTTTCCTTTCAGCACGCGGTCGGGAAATAAATCCACTTTGATTTCCGCGGGATCGCCGATCTTCATGTGCGTCAGCTGCGTTTCGCGATAATTCGCCTGAACCCACTTCGTCTCGGCTACGAACGTCAAAATCTGCGCGCCCGGCGAAAGCAATTGTCCCGGCCGCACTTGCCGCTCGCCCACCACGCCGTCCGCCGGCGCGTGAATCTTCGTGTAGCCCAGATTGATCTGCGCCACGCTCAGCGCCGCCGCCTTCGCTTGCTGGTCCGCTTCCAGTTGCAGCGCTTGCGATTCGAGCACGGACTTCGCGCGCCGCTCTGCTTCCACCGCCACCTCATTTTCTTTCAGCCCGCTCTTTGCCTGCTCGAGGTCCGCCTCGCGGCTCGTCTCCAGTGCCGCGTAACGCTGCTGATCGGCCACCGCCACTTCCACTTGCTGCTTCGTAGAGGATTGCGATGCGAGCAACGCTTCCTGCCGTACACGCTCCGCGCCGGTCCGCGTCACATCCGCTTGCACCGCCGCGATTCCTGCCTGCGCCGCCGCGATCTGCGCTTTTGCCAGGTCGATCGCCGCCAGCGCGCGTTCGATTTTCGCGTCCTGCAAATGTTGCTGCTGTACGTTGTTCTCGATCGCCGCTTTGGAAGCTGCCGCGCCCGCCGTTGCCTGCGCCACTTGCGCTTGGTAATCGCTGTCTTCCAGTTCCACCAGCAGATCGCCACTGTGCACCTTCTGATAGTCGGAGACCAGCACCTGCTTCACGATGCCCGGCACGCGCGTGCTCAGCGGCGTCAAATCACCGCGCACGTACGCATCGTCGGTCCGCTGCTCGGCGCGACCGCCTTCGTACGCATTCCAGTCGCGCGTCAGCGTGATGATCAGCGCCGCCGCAATCAAAAGAATCGCGAGCGGCGTCACGTATTTCAGCCACGCCCACCGGCTATGCGGCTGCGGTGCCCCTGCGGCTGGATTCGCTGCCGGATTCGCTGCAGAGTGTTGTTGCGCCGCGCTCGGCTGTTGCCCCGGAACTGGCGTTGCACTGGAAGCCATCGTTCTCCTTCGCGCCGCGATATTGCTGCGCACGCATACGTTGCCACTTCGTCGTCACAAACCCCACGTGAGCAACCGTTAGCTCACAGTGATTAGCTCAATTCCTCAAGTGAGGTCAACTCTGGAGTTCTGTACGGGGAAAGCCGACGCGGAAACGTTTTCTCGAGTCGTCACATGCCGCCAAATCACTCGCAGCGCAGCCACAAGCGGAATCGATAAATAAATCCCCACGATTCCGCCCACCGCTCCTCCGGCCATCATCGTGAAAATCGCTACCACCGGATGCAGCTCCAGCTCGTGCCCCATCACCCGCGGCGAAATTCCGTAATCCATCGCCAACCGCCACACCGCGATCAATCCGAGCATCCAGATCCAGTGCGAATGCGTGACGAATCCCACAGTCACGATCGTGAAGCACGAAATCATCCACCCCGCCATCGGTATGAATTCCAGCACTCCTGCCAGCGCGCCCAGCAAAAATGGCTTTGGATATCCCAGCGCCAGCGTCGCCAGCGAGTAAAAGCAGAACGACAGCAGCGCCAGAATCACTTTCGCGCGAATGTACCGCTGCATCGTGAAATCCAGCTCCACGGCCAATGCCCTGAGGTTTTCGCGCGTCCGGGGAGTCGCAACCAACTGAATCGCCTGGTCCGCGAGATTCTCCCCTTCGCTCAGAAAGAAAATCGCGAGAATCGGAATCACCACCAGCGCACCCGCCAGCGCGAACCCCTTCCGCTCCGCGCCCGCGAAAAAACCCGAGATCTCGTCGTGATGCCCTCGAATTGTCGTCCGCACTCGCTCCGTCTGCGCGTCGTTCCAGTGGAAATTTGCGCCGAGGTCCGCCGCAATTTCTCCTGACGCGACGCGCTCGATCGCCGCCGGAATGCCTCTCAGCACTTCCAAGGGCCGGTGCTGCGCCCCAAACGCAATGCTGTGAAGCAGCACTCCCACACAAATCAAAAACACGGCGTACACTTCCGCAACGTGCGGCCCCTTCAAATTCCTGAAGAGCAGCGAATGCCCCTGCAACGCCCGCACCACCGGATTGATTAGGTACGCAAAAAGGATCGCGAACGCGAAAAGCACGATGATCTCACGTGCCACCCACACAATCGTTACCAGCGCTGCAAACGCCAGCGCTGTGAGCAGCACGACCATCGTGCGCCGCGCCACAAATCCCGCCGAAGCCGTCGTTGAGTTCGATTCCGTCACGCGCGTAATTATTTCGGCTCCGCATCGAGCTTCTCTTTCATCGCCGCAAGCGCCTTTTCCAGGGACGAACGCGTCTTATCCACCGCCACTTTCCGCACGATGCTGCCCTGAAATCCAGTCAATCCCGCCTGCTGCGAACCTTTCAACGTGACGATATAAAATCCGCCGCGCCCTTCCTGATCGGGCTCGCACACCGTCAAATCCAGCGCGCTCTCAAAATAGTGGCTCGAATAAAGCTGCTTCACCGCCACTGCATATGCCGGGTCCGTTGCCGCCGCGCCTCGATACACCACCGCCTGCACCACGCGCACCGTCGGCTTCAATCCAAAATTCACTTTCTCCCAATAAAACTGCGATTGAATGTGGTCGGCCTTCGCCTTCGGATAGTCCAGCAAGTAGCTCCGCAGCTCCGGCAAATATACCGGCATCGCTTCAGACCGGCTCACCAACGCGCGAAACGTATCGGCCACCACCGCCGGATGGCTCTTGTCTCGATACGTCCCCAGCGCCGCGTTGCCGCCTTGCTGGTAATTCACCAGCATCTCCAGCACCATCTTTCGCGCCAGCGCATTCGCCTGATCGGCCGCATCCGCAGTCTTCCAATTCACCTGCGCGTTGAACGCATCGATCGCCTCAGACGGCAATTGCACCTCGCACTTGCCCGTCTTGCATTTCTTCAGTTCTTCGATGTCCTTATCCTCGAGCTTCAATTGATCCAAGTCGGAAAGCTTCGGCGGATTGCTGAATTTCACGATCGCCAGATAATTCGGCAGCTTTCGCAACGCATCCACGTCCGACGCCATCGCCAGATATTTCTCCGGCGTCGATTTCACGTACACCGCCCCAAACACAAACACCTGGTCCGCCGTCGGCGCATCCAGCACCCGCGCCACCGCCTCTCCGTTGCGGATCGATTGGATCTGCTTCTCGTCAAGGTGAACGTACTCACGGAAGAATTTAAACGGCTCCGTCGCCGCCGAGGTCTGCTGCGCCGCTTGCCCGCCCGCGTGCAACCACGCAAACAGCGTCGCCAGCACCACCGGCAGCATTCGCAACAGAAATTTGCGCGCCGCTCCCTCAGTGTTCGAAATGTCCGTCAGTTTTCGCATTACGCCCGCTCCCTCTCGATCCCGTTCGAGTTTTTCTCGTCGAAACTCTTCGCTGCGCGCAGCACCGCTCCCTGCAGTTCCTCGTCCGAAAATGGCTCCACCAGCAAATCGTACCCGCCCGATTCCAGCACGCCCGACCACAATTGAAACGTCGCCTCTCGCGTGTACACCAAAATCGCCGGCGGCCGGTTCAGCAATCCCATCACGCCCCACAATCCCCACCAATCCGTATCTGAGAGCGTCGCGGGCAGCAACGCCACTTGAAACACATCGTCCTCATGAATCGTCTGCGCCGTTTCGCCCCGGTGACTCACAAACACCAATACCGCGTGCAGCGGCGCGAGCTGCCGCGCAATCTCTTTCCGCCGTTCCGGAGAGACCACAATCAATATCCGCAGCACGCTGCTTTGCGTTGCCACAATCGCCACCCAGGATTCCCATCTCACCTTCTCACCGGCTTTCACCTCCTGAAATGTGAGCAACGGCTAGCTCACTGTGATTAGCTCGACAAACCGCGCCCGGTAAAGAGAGGATATGTGCTGCGTTTTAGGGGCGCGCGCCGCGCACAATTTGAAATCCGACCAGAAAATCTCAGACCAGCTCATCCGCGACGAGCTTGCGCGCATCCTGAAAAGCCCGATGTTCGCGCAGTCCGACCGCCTCGGCCGTTTTCTCAGCTTCACCGTCGAAGCCACTCTTTCCGGCGAATCAGACGCGCTGAAGGAATATCTGATCGGCACGGAAGTGTACGACCGCAAGCCCCCGTACCATCCCAACGAAGACTCGATCGTTCGCAGCGAAGCGCGCCGCCTTCGCAGCAAGCTCAAGGAATATTACGAAGCGGCCGGCGACGCCGATCCGGTCTTCATATATTTCCGCCCCGGCAGCTACGTTCCCGTATTTCGCCTTCGTAGCGAATCGCCGCAGGCAAAATCTAAAATCAATCCCGCCGACTCCGCCATCTACGGCGCAGGCAGCGGCGTTCGCGTCGCCGTGCTTCCGTTCGTCAGCGTTTCGCGCACCCCGTTGTCAGACACGTGCGCGCAAGCCATCACCGACGAACTCACCCACGAACTCGCGCTCACCGAAGGCGTCCGCGTCACCGCCGCCACTTCCGTCGCTGCGGTCAATGCCTCGTCTGACATTCCCACCATCGCGCGCCGCCTCGAAGTCGAGGTTCTCTTCGAAGGCACCGTGCGAGACAGCGGCAACCTGCTCCGCATCACCTCGCGCATCGTCACCGCCGATGGATTTCAAGTCTGGTCGCAACAATTTGACGCCGAGCCCGATCCCGAAGCCACCTTCAAGCTCGCGAAAAAAATGGCCTCCGCGCTCATTGGCCGCGTCCGGCCTCAGCTCTCGCTCATTCGCAAAAGAAAAGCTACCGCCGGCGCCGCGGTGTACACCGTGTATCCGCTCGTTCTGTCCGGTGAAGCGCTGCTCGACGAAGGCACCGAGGCCGCCACCCGCAGCGCCCTCGCAAAATTTCAGGAAGCTCTCGAACTCGAGCCGCTCTACGCCCGAACGCTTTGCGGCATCGCGCAGTGCTACTGCGATCTCGCCGCTTACGGCATCCCCAAATCCGCCGACTCCGTCGCCAAGTCTCTCGAAACAGCCGAGCAGGCCGCCCGTCTCGATCCCGATCTTGCTTCGCTGCCCGCCACGCGCGCCATCGCGCTCGCGTTGTCCTGGAAATGGGCCGATGCCGACGCGCAATTCCAAAAGGCCCTCTCGCTCAGCGGCAACGCGGGAACATTCCGCCTTTACGCGCTCTACCTTGCCGCGCTCAAGCGCTTCGACGAATCCTGGGACCACATCCAGCAGGCGCAGGAAATCGATCCATTTTCCAGCCGCCAAAAACTCGTGCAGGCACGCTGGTTTTATCTCAGCCGCAACTTTGAAGAGGGAATTGAGTTCTGCACGCAGCGGCCCGTCTATGGCGCGCCGCCGGTGGAAGCTCGTCTCGCTCTCGCGCGCATGCAAAATGCGCTCGGCAAGCACGAAGACGCCCGCCGCACAGCGCAAGCTTTACAGAAAGAGTTCGGCGCTCAGCACGGCGTCCTGTCCTCGGTCGTCGAAATCCTGGCCGCCAGCGGCGACGCCGCCACGGCAAAACGTATCGCCGCCGATCTGAATTTTCTCGCGGCCGGCCCCGGAGCTGCTTCTCCGGTTAGCAAGACGCGCCAGTCTCTACTGCATCTTGCCTTCGGCGAGTCCGAAGCGGCACTCGATTCGCTCACAGCCGCCGCAGCCGATCATGAAGCCGAACTCGTCTGGCTCGCCGCCGATCCCCGCTACGACGCGCTCCGCGCAGACCCACGTTTCACCCGCCTCGAGCAAAAAGTGAACGTGCCCTAAATAGACAGCATGCAAAAGGGAATAGTCCACAACGGTGTTCTTTGCGGAGGTGCCTCAGAGTTCCAACAGTACTTCCGCCACGTCCGCAAGCCAATCCCCAGAATGCGGCCAAAGCTCGTCGTCAGATCGGATCAATCAACCCATTCGCGATCGCATACGCCACCAGCTCCGCCGCCTTATGAATCCCCAACGTCCGCATCATGTTAGACCGGTGCGCCGAAACCGTATTCACGCTCAGCCCGAGATCATCCGCAATTTCCCTATTCGATTTTCCGCGCGCGATCAACCGTAGCACTTCAATCTCTCTCGCCGTCAGCAGGCTCGATGTGCGCCCGCGCCGTCCCCCCGGCTGAAACGTCGGCATCACCATTGGCGCCTCGTCATCCAGCACACGCCGGATCTCCGTCACCAGGTCCATTCCCTGTGCATCCTTGAAAATGTAGCCACGCGCCCCGGCCTCCAGCGCCTGCCGCACGCGCACGTCTTCCGTGTGCATGCTCAGCATGATCACCGCCGAATTCGATCCCGACGACACGATTTTCTTCGTCGCATCGAGGCCGTTCATTCCCGGCAGCGCAAAATCCATCAGCACCACAGACGGCTCAAGTTCCCCCGCCATCTTCACCGCTTCCAATCCGTCGCGCGCTTCGCCCACCACGTCGATCGTCGGCTCATCTTCAAGTAGACGCCGCAGCCCCCGCCGCACAAGCACGTGGTCGTCCACCAGCAGCACTGAAATTTTCTTATTCATCCGCGCGCGGTTTCCTGGGCCGCTCTTTCGTTTGGACATGGTAGATCGAGCAGTAAGGTCGCACCTGGATGCACTTCGCGACACAACCCGGGCTCCGTCGTTCACGCGTTCAAAATTGCGCAAAGGCGACGAGATGATAGCGACGGCGCGCCGGAGCGAACCATAGTACAAACACGCTAAACGTACTTCGATCATCATCCCGGCCCTCCGGCACAGAGGCTTACAAAATGCATGCCGGCCCGGAACGATTCCTCACGTAAAAGCATTAGCGCTTTTCCATTAGTAGTCTTGCGCTATGGCGCACTCCTCGCCCGTTCCCTACGATTTCCATCCAGATGCGAACTAAATACTGCGCATCCGGGGCCTCTCTTCTGTGCTGCTGAAAGTCGCTAAGATTTCTGCGCTCGCAATTCTTCTAAGCACCGCTGTCGCTTCACAAAACGCAATCGCGCAGGATACTTCCGCGCCTCACGCCTCGGCAGCCGTGCCCATCCAGGTCATCGTGCTTCGCAGTTCGGAGGATGCCGACAAAATCCTCGTTCGACTGAAAGCCGGTGAGGATTTCGCGTCGCTCGCCAAAACCGAATCCATCGATCCCACCGCGCCAAACGGCGGCTTCATCGGCGACGTCGATCCCGGCTCTCTTCGCAGCGAACTTCGCGACGCGCTCGCTGGCAAAAAGCCCGGCGAACTCAGCGACGTCACCCACATCCCAAGCGGGTACGCGATTCTTCGCATCGCGCCCGGCGCTCCGAATTCCGCCGCAGCGCCAACTTCATCCGACGCATCAGTAAAGAAAACTTCCGCATCCGGGCCTTCGTATTCGATCGGGGCGTCCAGCAGCATGGGCAGCCCTCCCGTTGATTCCGCCCGCAGTTTCGATCTCGCGGCCGCCGGCGCAATCCGTTACTCTCCCGACATCGACGGCCTCGGTGAAGCGCAGGCCGTGCTGAGTCGTTTTCCGAAACCGGCCGGCTGGAATACCGACCCGCATACTGTCTGCGATCTGCGCCTGAAATCGCTCGAATCTTCGATCGCAAAACTTTCCGCCTACCTCGCTCCGGAAAATCAGGCCGCTCTCGCCTCCAAGCCGCCGCTCGATCTGATGCAAACCCACATGGGTCTTGCGCAGCTCTACGCGTTCAAGGGCGACATGGTCCTGGCCATCGGCCAGTACGAAGAGTCCTACAAAATCGCCCTCGCCAGCGTCCCCAAAGCGATTCCGCAAATGCAGGAAGCTCTGGGCATCGCGCACCTCCACAAAGCCGAAATGGACAACGAGGTGTATCGCAAGCCCGGCGAAAAATGTCTCTTCCCGATGCCAGCAAGTGTCGCTTACAAAAAAACCGAAGACTCCGAAAAAGCCATCGAGTACTTCACCAAATATCTTGAAGAGCGTCCCAACGAACTCGAGGTGAAGTGGCTTCTCAACGTAGCCTACATGACCCTCGGCAAATATCCCGCCGCGGTTCCCAGTCAGTATCTGCTCCCGCCCAGCGCGTTCGAATCCAACGAAGACATCGGCCGCTTCCACGATGTCGCCGCGCAAATCGGCATCGATAATTTCTCCGAAGCCGGCGGCGTAGTCGTTGACGACTTCGAAAACAACGGCCGCTTCGACGTCATCACCTCCAGCTTCGAAAGCTGCGCCTCGCTCCGCTACTTTCACAACAACGGCGACGGCACATTCACCGAGCAAACCGAAAAATCCGGCCTCAAGAATCAGTTCGGCGGCCTGAACATAATTCAGACCGACTACGACAACGACGGCTGCCTCGACATTCTCCTTCTCCGCGGCGCTTGGGAATTTCCGCAGCGCAGTTCGCTCCTCAAGGGCCATTGCGACGGCACATTCACCGACGTCACCGACGAAAGCGGCATCGGTGACCTCCAAACCACCTCGCAAACCGGCGTCTGGGCCGACATTAATAATGACGGGCTGCTCGATCTCTTCATCGTCAACGAAAGCGGCCCCGCGCAGCTCTACCTCAACAAAGGCAACGGCAAGTTCGAGGAAATCGCGCTGCTGGCGGGCGTGGAAGGCGACGGCACGTCGTACTCAAAAGCCGTCGTCGCCGCCGATTACGACAACGACGGTTACGTCGATTTCTACGTCTCGAATCTCAACGGCTCAAACTACCTCTACCACAACAATCACAACAACACCTTCACCGAAACCGCCTATAAAGCCGGCGTCCTCGGCGTTGGTAAAGGATTCGGCGCGTGGTTCTTCGATTTCGACAACGACGGCCTGCCCGACATTTTCGTCACCAGTTACTTCGTCTCGGTGGACGAAACCGTTCGCACCTATCTGAATCTGCCGCACAACGCCGGCACGCTGAAGCTCTACAAAAATCTAGGCAACGGAAAATTTCAAGACGTTACCGCCGCCGTAAAGCTCGACAAAGTCTTCATGCCCATGGGCGCTAATTTCGGCGACGTCGACAACGACGGCTATCTCGATATTTATCTCGGCACCGGCAATCCTTCGTACGCGTCGATCGTTCCAAACGTTCTGCTCCGCAATCACGACGGAAAATATTTCACCGACATCACCACATCGTCCGGCACCGGCGACTTGCACAAAGGCCACGCCGTCGCCTTTGCCGACCTCACCAGCACCGGCAACGAAGACATCATCACCTCGATCGGCGGCGCAACGTTCGGCGATCGCCACGCTCTCCGCATCTTCGCCAATCCCGGCCACGACAACGATTGGATCGCGCTCAAGCTCGTCGGAACGAAAACCAATCGCGCCGCTATCGGGGCCAAAATTAAAGTCACGGTTCAAAACGACAACGGGGAAGTGCGCAGCATTTACCGCACCGTTGGCAGCGGCGCTTCTTTCGGCGCGTCGCCCCTCGAGCAACACATTGGCCTCGGCCACGCCGCCACCATCAAAAGCGTCGAAGTTTTCTGGCCCGTTAGCGGTACGCACCAGACCTTCACCTCCGTCGCGAAAAATCAGTTCCTCGAAATCAAAGAGCTTACGAACGAGTACGTCCACCTCGATCGCCAGCCGGTCCACTTCGGCACCGCGCCCGCCGCCATTACCGCATCCACATCAACGTCGCCGGACGCATCGCGCCCAGCTCAGGCGGCCCAATGATCCGCCTTCGCCGCACCGCCGCTGCGCTCGTCGCTCTGTTCCTGTTGTTCGTTTGCGTTCTCATCACACACGCCGCTCCTCAGACATACGCTGTCCGCGGCCTGCTCCTCAAAATCGACGAGCGCACCAGAACTCTGCTCATTTCGTGTGAGAGTATCCCCGGTTACATGGACGCGATGGTTATGCCCTTCAACGTGCGTGACACCGCCGTACTAGACAACTTGCATACCGGATCGCTCATCGACTTTCAGCTCGTCATCGATGGAAACAAATCTTACGTCGAAGATATCCGCCAGCATCACTACGAAAGCGTTGAAGCCGACCCGATCGCCGCGCGCCGCCTGAAAGATCTCGCCGCGATCACTGACCCCGAAAACGACGTTCCCGAGATTCAGGTAGGTTCAAAAGTCCCGGATTTCACGCTCATCGACCAACTCGGCCGCAACGTTTCGCTTTCCGAGCTCCGCGGCAAGGTCGTCGCGCTTACTTTTACTTACACGCACTGCGTGCTTCCGAATTTCTGCTTCCGCATCGCCAATAATTTTCGCCAGCTTCAGGGCCGCTTCGCTTCCGACCTTGGCAAAGATCTCGTCTTCATGTCGATCACCTTCGATCCCGCGCACGATACGCCCGCTCGCATGGCCGAATACGGCACGACGTGGAGCGCTGATCCCAATTCCTGGCACCTGCTCACCGGTTCGCCCGCGGTGATCGATCAGCTCGGCCGCGAATTCGGTCTCAGCTACTGGGTCGATGAAGGCGTGATGATCCACTCGCTCCACACCGTCCTCATCAATCGCGACGGCACCGTCGCCGCCAACCTCGAAGGCAACGAATTCACCGCCACTGAAGTCGGCGACCTCATCCAGTCCATCCTCTCCAAGCCCCAAGCCATCACGACCGCCCACACCATGGCCCACGCCGCAATCGCCCCCGCCGTACAAAACTGACCATCGATTGAAATAAGGAAGGAATTCCTAAACGCGTTCGAGTCTGGAAAAGTTTTCTCGCGCCGTATCACCCTGCGTTCTTCGCATCGGAATTGGTTCCGAATGAGAACGCGCAGCCACATCGCTACCGGAGCGCCTCGCGCCGGTTGCCTGAATTTCCGCGACGATCGATAACGCGATCACTGCTGGCCCGCCCGATCCCAGTGGCAGGCCCACCGGCGCATGCAAACGTTCCAAACATTCGTCGCGCGACAGTCTCAGTTCGCCTCTAATTTCGTCCACGATGCGCACCGTGCGACGCAGCGGACCCAGAATGCCGAGATATTCGACCGGCTGCGGCAGCAGCGCTTTCAGCAGCGCACGATCCTGCTCGTACGAATGCGTCAGGATCACCGCTCGGTCACCCGGTGCCACGAGCGGGTCGGTCTCGACGCGAATCGCTCCTCCGGCAGAATCGGCTGCTTCATACTTCAGCGTTACCAGCCCTTTCGCCTCCGGAAAGCGTTCCGGCCGGACCAGATGCGATCGCCCGTCCGCCACGTACACGTCCCATCCGAGTTCAACCGCGAATCGAATCAGCGGTTGTGCGTCGTCTCCTGCGCCGAACACGCGCAACACCGGCGGGGGCATCACCGGTACGCACACTAATTCCGGAATGCCGCCGGTGGCCGTCAGCGCCGCCGTGCAACGGCGCTCGCTCAGCGCACTCTTCGCGAGATCCAGGCACGCAGCATCGTCACTTAAGCTCGTCTCCAGTTCATCTTCCGCAATCACAGATGACGAAATAGGTCCGCTCGCGCCAATCGAACTCACGATCACCGACGAAACTCTTTCTTCGAGCGCACGCCGATATCCACCCACTACTTCATCGACGGCAGGTCCGCTTTCCATCAGGATCCAGATTTTGCCGCCACACCCCAGTCCATACGGCACGCCTTCGTTATCATCATCAAATGAGGAACGGTATTCCTCCACACTCGGCCCACTCTGCGTGAACCATCGAATCTTCCGGCTCACCTCCGCCTCCAGGCAGCCGCCGCTGATCGTGCCGGCGCGTTCACCGCTCGCCGTCACCAGCATTCGAGCGCCTGGTTTCCGGTACGACGAACCTTCCACGTGCACGACCGTCGCGAGATACACCCTCTCGCCGCGCGCTTTGGCGCGTTTCCAGAGTTGAACCAGTCGCTCGGTTTCGGACAAGTCGGCCTCCTGCGCTTATGCGACGTCCTATGCGAAGTGCTGCTTATTGCTCGAACCGGAAATTAAATCCTCGATCCGGATCGGCAGATTTCGAATGCGCACTCCCGTTGCGTGGTACACCGCGGCCGTGATCGCCGCCGCGACGCCGGCCAACCCAATCTCGCCCACGCCGCGCGCTCCGAATTCGTTCAGCACTTTGTCGGGATAATCGAGAAACGTCACGTCGATTTCCGGACAATCGGCGCACGTCGTCATGATGTAGTCCGCGAGGTTCGAATTGACCGGCCGCGCGTTGCGCGGGTCGTAGTGCGTCTCTTCAAACATCGCCATTCCAATGCCCATCACAATCGCGCCCTCCACTTGATTGCGCGCAGGGCGGGGATTCAGCACTTTTCCCACGTCGATCACCGAAACCACCCGGCTCACTCGCAACCGCGCGATTCCGGGGTCCCACTCCACTTCCGCAAATTGCGCGCCGTATGAGTGCAGCGAATGTTTATTCGCGTTCGGATCCGCGAAGCTGGCCATCGAATCGCCGTCCGCTTGAATGAAGCGCAAGCTCCCCTTGCGGAGCAGTTCGTCGAATGCGATTCCGCTCGAAGCCGGCTCGGACGCCAAATGGATTCGGCCTTCCGAAAACGCCAGCTCTTTCGGATCGCGGCCGTGATACGGCGATCGTGTTCCATTCACCGCGAGATCGATCAGTTGCTTCTCGGCGTTATCCGCCGCATTCGCGATCGACGGGATCACCGTGCCCGTCACCCACGATCCGCCAGACACCGGTCCTGGTGGCAGCGAGCTATCGCCCAGCACCACCTGAATCTTCTCGACCGGTACTCCCGTCTTTGCGTTCACCACCTGCGCGAAAATTGTGTACGTGCCGGTGCCGATGTCCTGCGTGGCGCATGCGATCCGCGCCGATCCGTCATCATTCAGCATCAGGCTCGTCTTGCACGGCATTCGCATCGCGATCCACGACGCGCAAGCCACTCCCCAGCCGAGCGTCAAATCGCCGCGCTTCATCGATCCCACCGCTGGGTTCCGTTTCGACCAGCCGAATTTCTCCGCTCCCGTAGTCAGGCACTCCTTCAGATGGCGCGAAGAAAACGGCAGCCCGTTGCTTTCGTCGATCTCCGGTTCGTTCATCAGCCGCAGTTGCACAGGATCGACCTTCAGCGCGATCGCCAGTTCATCCATTCCCGATTCGAGCGCGTATAGTCCGGGCACCGCTCCAGGCCCGCGCATCGCCGTCGGCGTTCCCACGTTGCGAACCACCATCTCCCCGCGAATCCGGAGATTCGGCGTGCTGTAGATGTACGGCGTCGCTTCGCCGCAATCCTCTGACACTTCGTCGAGGATCGACGTGTCGCTCACGTAGTCGTGCTGCAGGCAGTTGAGCTTGCCTTCCGCCGTCGCGCCAAGCCGGATTCTCTGTTGCGTGCGCGGCCGGTGCCCTACGTTCGAAAACATCATCCGCCGGTCGATCACCACCTTCACGGGCCGGTTCAGGTCGCGAGCCGCCGCCGCCGCAAGCACATCGTGCGTCCACGGCCACAGCTTTCCGCCGAAGCCCGATCCGAGGAACTTCATCACGATCTGCACGTTTTCTTTCGGCACGCCCAGCATCTGCGCCATCGCCGCTTGATGGTTCATGATCGATTGCGTCGTTTCGTAGAGCTTGAATTTCTCGCCGTCCCACACGGCCACCGTCGAGTGCAGCTCGATCGGATTGTGCGTCTCGATCGGCGTTGAGTACGTGTAATCCACTTTCACGGCCGCGTTCGCGAATCCCGCATCCACGTCGCCGCGCTTGCTGATTTCCTTCATCTTGTCGTTGAACCCGTCGCTCAGGTCGAGCGCCACGTTCGGCGTTTCGGAAGCGTATTCCACGTGGACTTTGTTCGCCGCCGCCTTCGCTTGTTCAAACGTTTCCGCCACCACCATCGCCACGTATTGTCCGTTGTAATAAATCACTTCGTCTTCCAGCGGAGGCCGCGTCTCGTCCACGTGCGCGTTTTCATCCTGCCCGTTGGGCCGGTAAAGTTTCGGCGCATTCCCGTATCGATAGATGCGCACCACTCCGCGCATCTTCTCGGCTTCCGCTACGTCCATCGACTTGATTTTTCCTTTTCCGATGGTCGCTTGCACCGGAACGCCGTACAGCATCTCCGGAAAATTATGGTCGGACGTATATTTCGCCGTCCCGCTGGTCTTCAGCGGCCCGTCGATCCGCGGCACCGAAGTCCCAATCAAATTTGGCGCTGGAGCTTGAGGCATACGCACTCTCCTTATTCCTTCGGCGTTACGCTTGTGTTGTTGCCGTCGTCAGCGCCCGCACGATGCAGCGCTTCGAGAGTTCGATTTTGTATTTATTCCCGGATTGCGGTTTGGCATCGCGTAAAGCGGCATCGGCTGCCGCGTGGAAATGCTGCTCGCTCGCCGCTTTGCCTTCCAGCGCCCGCTCCGCTTCATGCGAACGCCACGGCCGCGTGCCCACTCCGCCCAGCGCCACCCGCGCTCGCGTGATCCTTCCGCCCTCGGTCATGACGATCACCGCCGCCGACGCCAGCGCAAATTCGTACGACGCCCGGTCGCGCAGCTTCAAGTAGTGCGACTTGCTGTTTGCCGCGGCCGCCGGCAGCGTCACATACGTGATCAAATCGCCGGGCTTCAGCACGTTTTCGTTTTGCGGCGTCGCGCCGGGAAGCAAGTAAAACTCGCCGATCGGAATATCGCGCTCGCCACTTGCGCCCACCACATGCACCACCGCCTCCAGCGCCATCATCGCCACGGCCATGTCTGAAGGATGCGTCGCGATGCAGTGCTCGCTGGTCCCCAAAATTGCATGCGTGCGATTCAGTCCTTCAATCGCAGCGCAGCCTGACCCGGGATTCCGCTTGTTGCACTCGCTGTACGCCAAATCCCGGAAATACATGCACCGCGTCCGCTGCAGCAAATTGCCGCCGGTCGTTGCCATGTTGCGAAGCTGCGCCGACGCGCCAGACAGCAGCGCCTGCGAAAGCACCGGGTAGTCGCGCAACACGTTCGGTTCATGCGCCAGATCCGAGTTGCGCACCAGCGCGCCGATTCGCAGTGTCCCGTCCGGCTGCTTTTCCACTTTCGCCAGGTCCAGCCGGTTGATGTCGATCACCTTAGCCGGCGTTTCCACATCCAGCTTCATTAGATCGATCAGCGTCGTGCCGCCGGCCACGAAACGAATTTCCGCGCCCTGCTGCGCGGTGTGCGACGCCGATGCAAGCTGCGCCGCCTGCGCTGCCGATTCCGGAGTGATGAGTTGAAATTCGATCATCCGTTCCTCCTGCTGTTGCCGCGAACTTGCTGAATCGCGGAAACGATATTCGGGTACGCGCCACAGCGGCAAATATTGCCCGCCATCGCTTCTTTCACGTCCTTGTCTTCCGGTCCCCACGGCTCCTTCGTCATCGCCACGGCAGACATGATCTGTCCCGACGTGCAATACCCGCACTGAAACCCGTCGTGCTCGACGAACGCAGCCTGCATCGCGTGCAAGTTGCCCGGCTGGCCGATTCCTTCAATCGTGGTGATCTCGTCGCCTTGATGCATCGCGGCAAACGTCAGGCAGGAATTCACGCGGCGCCCGTTGATGTGAACCGTGCACGCGCCGCACTGCCCGTGGTCGCACCCCTTTTTCGTTCCCGTCAAGTTGCAGCTTTCGCGCAGCGTATCCAGCAGCGTCGATCGCGGATCGATTCGAACTTTGCGCGTCTCGCCATTAACCCGAAGCGCCACCGCAATCGTTCCCGGGATCGCAACCTTCTCATCGTCGGCGATGCGCTCCGCAGGCGGCTCCGCGACAGTGGACGCCGCGAGCGACCCGCTCAAAGTCACAGCCGCGCCAACCGTTCCCGCCGTGGAAAGAAACGCTCTGCGGCTTAGCTTTTCCTTCGGCCGTTTCACGTCGTCATCGTTCGACTTCGACATCATCGCCTCCATCTCGTCGGTCAGCTGCAACCCGCAGATTATATGCCCACTCGGCCCGTCAAGATTTCATCGTTCAGAGGTTGGATGATTTCCGCCCGGTACCCGGCTTCGATCCAGTCGCACGTACATCTCAGCCCGGAACGGTTGCGTCCGCCCGCGCACGCGCTCAGAATCGACCGCACCCATGTCGTCTCCCCCAAATCGTTTCGGCGCGATCATTCTCGCGGCAGGTGCGTCGAGCCGGCTCGGATACCCGAAGCAGACGCTCGTGTTCCGCGGCGAAACGTTACTCGACCGCGCCATCCGCATCGCACAAGAATCGGGCGCGCAACAGACAGTCGTCGTCCTTGGTGCCAACGCGGCAGAAATTAGAAATGCATGCCGGCTGAGAAACTGCACGGTCGTTGACAACGATCGTTGGGCCAGCGGGATGGGAACTTCAATTCGGCAGGGAATTGCGTCGCTGCGCGACGTAGCGGGGACTCTCATTCTCACTTGCGACATGCCCGCCGTCACGAGCGCGCATCTTCAAGCGCTCTCCGCCTCAGGCACTCTGGTCGCATCGCGTTACAGCGGAAAGTGCGGCGTGCCCGCCTATTTTCCCCACGCCGAATTCGCCGCTCTCTCCCAACTGGAGGACTCGCAGGGCGCAAGCCGGCTCCTGCAGGCCGCCCCGTCGATCGAGTTGCCCAGCGGCGACTTCGACGTGGATACTCCAAAAGACGTGCTCCGCCTCAATCAATTCGCGGTCTGACTCAAATTTTTGTAGGAAAGTAAAAGCTTCTAACCGTTGGAAGGTAAATGGTCGGGGCGAAAGGATTTGAACCTTCGACCTCCTGGTCCCGAACCAGGCGCGCTAGCCAGGCTGCGCTACGCCCCGACAGTACGGCGGGAACAACACTACAAGTTTAAGCTACCCGCGCTGCATCCGCAACGCGTGCTTTTCCTCGCGCCGCGCGCCCCGCGCGCGTCCAATCCGCCCCAAGGCCGGTCGTCTTACGATTGCGCCCTTTACGACGTGCGCAACTCGTCGCCGCACCACAAAATCTTCAACGTCGCGCGCGAAACAACCCAGCCGGCTAAACAGCCTTCGTCTGCGCCCGCACGACCTCGGGCAAGCGCACCAGGCGCGCGTCGGTGATCGAGGGGATCTCGCGGATTTTCGCAAGAATCGCATCGTCCACTTTGCCGTCGAGCCGCACCAGCGCGATCGCGTCGGCGCCCTGCTCGGGCTTGCTGCGGCCCAACGAGAACGTCGCAATGTTCACGCCCAGCGCGCCTAGCGCCGTACCGATCTTGCCGATCACTCCCGGCACGTCGCGGTTCCGCGTGATCAAAATCGTGCCTTCGAGCGGCGCTTCCAGCTCGATGCCGTCGATCACCAGCAAACGCGGCGAGCCATCCTGGCCCACCGTGCCTTCGGCCGTCAATTCTTTGCCGTTGCTGGTCGCCGAGACTTCCACAGTGTTCACGTAGCCGCGTTCGCGACGCCGCGTCACTTCTTCCACCACCAGTCCGCGCTTTGCCGCTTCCTGCGCCGCGTTCACCAGATTTACCGGCTCTTCGATCACCGCGTTCATCAGGCCCATCAACACGGCGCTGCGCACCACGTGCGAACCCACCTCGGCCGGCTCACCCGAGTAGCGGATGCGAACATTCGTAAAGCTGTGCGACGCCGACGCCTGCGCCAGAAAAATTCCCAGCCGGTCCGCCAGCTCGAGATAAGGTCCGAGGCGCTTGTACTGGTCCGGCGAAAGCGCCGGCATATTCACGGCGTTGCGGATCTGGCCGTCGAGCAAATAATCCTTCACCTGCTGCGCGATCAGCGTTCCGATTTCTTCCTGCGCTTCGGCCGTCGAGCCGGCGATGTGCGGCGTCGCCACCACGTTCGGCAGCCCAATCAGCGGGGAATTCTTCGGCGGCTCCACGGCAAACGTGTCGAGCCCCGCGCCCGCGATGTGCCCGCTCTTCAGCGCTTCAGCCAACGCGCCTTCGTCGATCAATTCGCCGCGCGCGCAGTTGATGATTCGCGCGCCCTTTTTCATTTGCGCGATCGCCGCCGCGTTGATGATTTTCTCCGTCGAGGGGCTCAGCGCCGTGTGCAGCGAGATCACGTCCGCGCGCTTCAGCACTTCCTCGAGCGGAATCAGCTCCACTTCGAGTTCCTTCGCCACAGACTGCGACACATAAGGATCAAACGCGATCACCTTCATGTCGAAGCCCTTCGCGCGCCGCGCCACTTCCATGCCTACGCGTCCGAAGCCGATCAGGCCGATCGTCTTTCCGCGCAGCTCCACGCCCGACGACGACTTCTCCCAAAGCCCCGCATGAATGCCAGTATTCGCCTTCGGCACTTGCTTGGTCAGCGCCAGCA
>JABDGF010000013.1 GCA_013286165.1 Acidobacteriota bacterium
CATGCCCGGGTAGTTCGTCGTCCTCCGCGAGCGGGAGCTCGGGCGCTGCTTCGGGAGGCAATGCGAGCGCGTCGAGCACGCCGACTACACCACCGGCGCAGGGTCCGATCTCGATGGCGTCTGTGGCGGTAGTCGCGGGCACAGTGGAACAGTTTCCACCGGACCTATTGGTTTACGCCGACCCGATTCCAGGCGACGACGCGCTCGTCAAAGAACGCAACCGGGTAATCGCGCAGCTGGATCTTCCAAGGCCGGAGATGATCCTGACGGCTTGGGTCACGCAGGATTCGTCGCGGAGTCCTGAAACCGTTGGCGCGTTTAACAACATGATTAAGAACATAGTTGCTGACTACGATTTGCAGTTCGGTGAGGTGGTGCGCCGGGGATGGGAGAGCGTCAAGGATCAGATGCTCGCCTGCAGATATTTTGACGAAGCATTCCGGAGTTACATCGAAGATGAATTTATTACCGACGGCGGGATGGCAGCGGCGGGCGGGACGACGACACAAGCGTTGTCTCAATCATTTCTGGACTCCAGCCAAGCCAACCCACACTGGCCCTTACAGAGACCCGATCTCGGAATTTGCGGACCTAACCGATACTGCCTCGGTTACAACCAGCTGTTCCATCCACTGAAGCCGGCATTGACAGACTTAATTCTGACGATTGTCGCCGCGAAGAATCCGCCCGACGTGGCTCAAAAGGCGGTAACAGCGGTTCAGGGCGATGCGCCGCCTGCCTTGTTCGAGTCGCAGTGCGATGGCCTGGAAGACGTTCAAAGAAAGCGTTGCCGAGCGATTTGGGAAAACATGGAGGCAGGGACGCAGTCACGTCTTTCTACTTTCCCCGACTGCGCGAGGCGTGATTTTGAGGGAATTATGGGATCGTTTCTCTTATCCAACGATGCCCGGGTGCATCTGGAATGTTTCCTCGATCAGGCGGAACTACTGGATCCGAACAAGACTCGACCCACCTTGATTGGACTGACTCGCGCCGCCATTGCGAATTTCCTTTTTAACTACAAAATCAGCCAACAGTACCCGCACGAGTTTGAGCCGTTTGACCTGAGTAACAGCGCCGACGCCCTGAACAATGCCCTAAGCCCATTGATCGACTCCTTCAATCGCGATCTGTGGACCTATCAACTATTTATTCGGGCCGACATGCAGTATCGCGTGGAGCAGTTGAACTCCGACACTGACGGCCGATGCTGCGTGAAGAAGGTTTTCGGACTCGATAAGCCGTCGTTTTTCAACGACGGGTTGGTCACGGTGCGGACGATTTCGGGGCAGTCGACAACGGTGAATACCACGTCGCAGAGTTATCTGAATGCAAGCTCGGCGCCTCAATTGTCCGCGATTCTCAATTCACTTGCCGGACTTGCAGGAGGAGGTGCTGGCGGTGGCGGAGGTGGCGGCGGTTCGACAGGGACGAGTGGCACAACGACAACGACCACTACAACGACTAGTGCAGGAGGTGGCGCGGCGCCTTCGCCTTCGACCCCGAAACCGGTCGGGAACTACGCGCAGATCGCCGGCGCGCTCGCAAACTACCAGACGACCTATGCACAGATTGGGCGACAACTGAACTTCACGGCCACGCCGAGGAGCCTGAACACGGCTTCGTCCGCGGAGATTACGGTAACGCTTAACGCTGACGAGTCGGCCAGCGGCCCTCTGTACACTGGAGGAGGCTCGAGTGATCCGGCGACCAATACCTCGCGCGTGGCGAGCCACGACACGACGACGCGGGTGCGAGTCGATTCAATCAAGCTATTCGAAATTTCGTCGTTCTCCGCGATTGTCGAGCGGTCGCACTCCCGGTTCCCACTTCTACCTCCGTTTGTCGAAATTCCTTACATCGGCACGTTAGCGGGAATACCTCTCGGGAGTGCGAAGGAATTCCATACGAGCAGCGCGATCATCAGCGCCTACGTGATTCCCACGGCGACGGATATCGCGAACGGATTACCGGAGGCGCAGGATCTGATTGTTGACGGGCTGAATGCCGGGGATTGTAGCGTCATTGTCGAATACCGAAGACCCACCGCCGATAAAGCGTGTGTGTTCCGTCCGATGCTGTCACTACGTGACGCGGGTCAAGTCACCATTTCTCAGTTCAACAAAACGTTCGTTGGATGCCTTGCCAATGAATCATTGAAGATAAACGCGATCCCGTGCTCCAACTTGACCTTCAGGGACGCGCTTCACGTGCTGTCCAACTAAACCATCTCGTCGAAGACATCTCGCGAGACGCGGGGAGGTGAGGTTTCATGGGTTCCGGGCCTCTCGCTGCATCTCGATCGACAGAAACAACGCCTCCGCAACGCGTGGCGATCATCGGCGTGCATGGCGTAGGTGATCATGCGCCCGGCGCGACCGCCAACGCCATCGCCGACCTGCTGCTTTCGCTGCCGTCGTATGAGCCTGGCGCGCCGACGCCCAGTGCGCACAAACAGTTTTCGCCGTTTGACTCGACGTCGCTGCGAATCCCGGCCGAGCCAGTCCTCCTGACTAAAGCGCAACGCGAGAAGGCCGACAGCCGGGATATCGAGCGCTCGTGGTGGGACGCATGGGACGAATCAAGCACGGATTTCGGCAATTGGCTCAGCAGAAGGAGTCGAGCCGATGAGTTTACGGAGAGAACGGAAGCCGGAGTTCAGTGGAGCATCAACCTGCTTTGGCATTATCAAGGCGGCGGCGAAGGGAATCAGTATGTAACGAACCGGCTTGAAGGGAAACGCGAGCAAACACACGGCGCGCCGGAACAGTCTATCCACATTTACGAGGTGCTGTGGGCGGACATCGTGCGGCCAGCGAGTTCGATTCTTGGGTTTCTGCTCGCTCTGTTTCAACTCGTTCTTCACGTGCCGAGTTTGAGTCGGCTCGCACTGGATTCCAAGCGATGCCAGGAACCCGAATGGAGGCTACTCCGGAAGTTTCACACGTACGCGTGCCGCGTTCTGCAGGTGTTTTTGCCTACGGTTCAGGTGATGCTGCTGATCGAGCTGCTCGCTGCTGCGCCCACGATCGCAAATCTGGAAGGCGCAGCCAAGCTCATCGCGGCGGGCATCGGGTTCTTGGTGACGATTGGGTGGGCGTGGCTGCTCAGCGAGCTGAATTGGTTTCCGTCGTCTCCGTCCACGCGGCTTCGCTGGGTGATTACGGTGCTTACGCCGGGCGTTTTGGCGAGTTGCCTGGTTCTTTTGGCGGGCGATTCAGGACCGCAGCTCGGACTCACGCTGTGCGTGTGGATCTTTGGAGCGATCGTCCTGAATTTTGTGATCGATGCCTACCAGAGCACGAGAAGCGGAATTGCACGAGCGGGCTGGAGCGCGTACGCCGCGACAATCGCCGCGTTCCTGCTTCTCAGTTGCGTGAATTATTGTGCGGGGGATGCACCCGTCCAGATGGCACATTTCTGGCTCGCGCAGTGGCTGATCGCTATTTTGCGTTGGCTTTGGATCGGCATGGCCATCTGTGCGTTCGGCGCGGCTATCCTCGGCGAGCATCTTTCGAGATCGGGATCGGAGGCGGAGAAGGCCGAGGCCTGCGCGGCGGTGCGAACGAGCCGGCTGGGGCTGGCACTGCCGCTATTTCTGTTTGTGGTGTGCACGGGTGTGATTTGGGCGGGACTTTTTTCGGTGGCAGATCGAATCGCGGCGACGAAGAAAGCGGATTCGGCTTCCGCGGCGCAGAAGTGCTGCGAAGAGGACGCTGCCAAGCCCGGCCATATCGCTGCCGCAAGCGAGTGCGCGGACGATGTGTCGCCGGCCGAAGCGCCTGCGTCCGGAAATGAAGCGGCGGAAACGGAGACGGAAGGTTCCAGCCCCTGCCCGCCTGCGGCGAAATGCTGCGAAAGCAAAAAATCGAAGCCCTACATCAGCGCGGAGGTCAGTCTCGCGGGTAAAGATGCACCCGGCTCTGAATTCATTCCGTGGCGCGGCCATGTTGATTTGTTCCCATACGCCGGCGCCGTTTTCGGCGGCGGCGACGGCTGCGGCGGGAAATGCGGCGAAGCGGACTATCTCCGGGCGTCTTTGTCCTGGGGGATGGGTTACGGCACTCCGATCATGGTGATCGTGGTGATGCTCGGGTTGCACATCCTTATCTTGTGGGCGCTTCCCTCGGCGCTAACCGAGAAATTCCCGCCGCGCATTCCAACAGCGAGATTGAAGCGTTTGCAGGTCAATGAGCCGCCGCGCCGCTCGACCGATGAAGGATCGGTGTGGCTGGGCAATTGGGTATCGCGCGGGCTGGACTCGACGGCGTTCATCACGTTTCTGATTTGGGGCGCGGTGTTTGTGATTCCGATCGGGTTCCTGTTTCACTTTGATTCGCGCGTCTCGCTCGAAACTGTGACGCAAAAAATAGTTTGCGCGGCGATTTTGGTGACGGCGTCGGCGGGCGGACTCGCCGCTGTCGCTCGTTACGCGAGCCCGGTGATGCGTTGCATTTTAGACGTCGATACCTACATGCGCACCGGACCCGAGGAAGGTAATCCTCGGTCGCTGATTTTCGAGAGGTACGTGTCGCTGTTGCGGTATGTGGCGAATTTCAAGGACGCCGATGGCCAAGGTTACGACAGGATCGTGATCGTGGCGCACAGTTTGGGAGCCGTGATTTCGGCGGACCTGCTGTGCTTGTTGAAAAATTTGAAGTCCGACGAAGAATTGGCCGCGCTCGGATATTGCGGCGGAGCGGGGAAGACGCGGATTCCCGTCAGTCTTTTCACAGTCGGGAATCCCCTGCGGCAGCTCTTGAACCGCTTTTTTCCGTACTTGTATCAATGGGTCAGTGAATACCCAGAGAATGGAGGCAAGCCGCTGCCGCCGGTTGCTTCCACTCCGCCCGAACACATCGCCGTCGCCGCATTGCCCGATCCTGATGACCTCGGTATCGCCCAGTGGAGCAATGCATATCGCAGCGGCGATTATGTGGGCCGGTCGTTGTGGCTCGACGGGTGGTACCAGCGAAAGCAACACAAAGAAGACTCCGATGAAAAATCATCGGAACAGAGCAAGCGGCCTGACTTGCTGGGTGAGCCAACGAAAGTCCAAGACAGTGCTGTGGCGCCGAGGAGAATTGAGTTTTGTATCGGTGGCGGGGCGCACACGCACTACCTGGACGATACGGCTCCGGACATCGCGCGGCATCTTGCATATTTATTGGAGTAGAACGGTTCCTTCGGTTTGACCTCGTGTGCGCGGCGACTTCGGCGCTAGTCAGAGCGTGTGTCAGACAAGAAGTAAGTGCTCGCACATTTCGAAAAATGCAGATGCCGCTGTCAACTTGCCCATCGGGCTGACCGTCGCGCTTCGGTGCAGCTCACGGAAAGGCACAATCGAAGGCACACAGAAAATATTTCTATGCCACACAGGACACTCTAACTGGTGGGTGGTGGCGGTGAGAAGTTTTGTAGATGCAAATCGATGGCTCAACCTGCGACCAACTAAGAGTTGGTCGCGCTCAGACTCGAAAGTCTAAGCTACATCCCGCTTCGCGGGACTAAGGCGCACGGCGCGCGCAAAGAAAAACGCGCCGGAAACGTCTCCGGCGCGTTTGTGATTGCCGCGTTGGCGCGGCTGATTTTTGTGGAGCTTACTGAGCGGCTTCGACCTTCTTGAGAGCCGGCTTCGGGATCTGCCAAATCAGGCCGGAGTCATCCGCGTTGTTCGGGAAGAACATCGCCGACTTCTGGCCCGAGGGCAGAAGCACGATGTCCGCGCGGCGGTTGTAAGCGTACCAGTTGCCCGTCAGGTTCTTGGCGCGAGCCTTGGGGGCCGCGTTCGGGTTGGTGTCTTCCAGGTCCTTCACTTCTTTTTTATCGAGCAAGCGATCCTTACCGTATGCAGCGGTCTGGATCTTGTCGGCGGAGATGCCCTGGTCAACCAAGAACTGCTTGATGCGTTCGACGCGGCGTTCGCTGAGGTCCTGGTTGAATTCCTTGCCACCACGGACGTCGGCGTGCGCTTCGACCGAAAGCTTCGCATCCGGATCGTATTCGAGATACTTCTTGAAGCCGTCGGCCAGCGTGGCGAGTTCGAGCTGTTGGCTCTTCACCAAGCCGACTTGCGGGTTCTTCTTATCCGGGTAGTCCGTCGGGTAGAACACGGACTGAAGCACGACGGTCGGGATCGGTTCGATCGAACCGGTCACATGAACCGCGGCAGTCTGATCGTTCGAGCCGCCGCAAACGTTCGTCGCGTGCAGAACGTAGTTGCGGTTCTCGTCCACGGGACCGATGTCGGTCTTCGAGGGATCAGCCTTGATGGCTTGCGAACCGTTGAGGTCCACCTTGCCGATCGGATCGAGCGTGGTGCTGTCCGCGTTGCTGGTGGTCCAGGTGAGCGTGCCGTTGTCGTCGGTGATGACCTTGTCGCCGATCTTGCGGTAGTGCAGCTCGGTCGGGTTCGCGGTGAGCGTGGCGTCAACCTTCGTGTTGACGTTCAACGTGGTCGAGGCCGTTGCCTTGCCGCCAGGGCCGGTGCCGGTCAGGTTGTAAGTGGTGGTGGCGCGCGGCGAAACAGTCTGCGAGCCGCTCGGGCCGCCGGCAGTGACGCCGTTGTCAATCGTGGTGTCCACGACGTCGGCGGTCTGCCAGGCGAGCTGCGAAGGCTGGCTGCAATTGATCTGCGCCGGCGTAGCGGTGAAGCTGCCGATTTTCGGCGGAGCTACGACGACTTGAGCCGAGGCGATACCCGCTTCGAAGCGCGGAAGCGGAGCCTTGGAGTTGACGTGATCGGCGTGCGGCCAGGTCTTGGTTTCCACTTGGCCGTTCTTGGTGACGTGGATGATGGTCTTCTTATTGGCTTCCACGGTCACGGTGCCGGTGTAGAGTTCCTTGTCGTCACGCATGATGGTGACGGCGTGCTGGCCCGGGGGAAGGAGCAATTCCTGGTGCCAGTCCCAGTCGTGGTTGAATTCGTCCACGTTTCCGACGAAGTAATCCACTTTCTTGCCGTTCAAAAGGACGGCGGCCTTGCCCTGGGGCTTAAATTCGATCATCAGGTACCCGTACGGTCCGGGAACCTTGTCACCGTAGGCCTCGAGGTTCACGACGAGGTCGGTGGACTTGCCGGCGGTGATGGTGACGTTCTGCGAAAAGATCTTGTAGCCGTAATTCACGACAACCACGGTGTGATTGCCGGCGGGGAGGGAATAGGAATGGCTGCCTTCTTTGATAGCCTTGCCATCCACAAAAAGGTAGCCCTGTGGCGGGGTGACCTTTAGTTTAAGTTTCCCGTCCTGCGCGAAACTCGCGTGTGCGCACAGCGCGAAAGCGGTCGCGAGACCGAGAATCTTTGCGATTCGTAGCATCTTTCTATCTCCTGATACTGCTGTAGGCGTATTAGTTGTTTGCGCTCCCCGTGCCCGTCGGGGATGCATAGGCTTGGACGGCATACGTTACTTTCGTAAGCCTACTTCTGTCAACGCTTTTCAGAGAAAAAGCAATAGATGCTGCAACACGATTCTAAGACAGGACGCACCGTCGGGTCCCAGTTTGGGCAACGCGGGCGAGACGAACAATCGGGTAAAAACCTGATACGGCGATTGTGATGCGCGGGCGCTCAGGCAAACAGGTAGCGAAGATTTTGGCGGCGGTTACGGTTCGCGGTGCGATGCTGCGGGGCGCGGCGAGGCGGGAGAAAAGTTTACTTGGTGGGACGAACTGCGGCACGCGATTTGTGATTTAATCGGGCGCGCGTTCGCGTCGGTTGAGTGGCGATTTTCAAATTGGGAAAGCGGGAGGCGCGAAGGCCCGGGGCGACGATTCAGAACGATTTAGGAAAACGATGAAAGCGATCCTCTACAACGAGCACGGCGGACCGGAAGTTTTAAAGTACACGGACGCCCCGAAACCGGCGATTGGCGCGAAAGAAGTTCTAGTACGCGTGCGGGCGTGCGCGCTGAATCATCTCGATCTCTGGATTCGGAAGGGCATTCCCGGGCAGAAGACTCCGATGCCGCACATTCCGGGCAGCGACATCGCGGGAGAAGTGGTGGAGATCGGCGCGGGCGTTACGAATGTGGCGGTGGGCGACCACGTGATGCTGCAGCCGGGAATTTCGTGCGGCATGTGCGACAAGTGCCTGGCGGGCGCGGACAATTTCTGCCGGACGTACACCTTGTTTGGGCAGGGCGAGGATGGCGGGTGCGCGGAGTTTGTGAAGTCGCCGGCGGTGAACTGCGTGCCGATTTCGAAGGAGATTCCGTTTGAGGAGGCTGCGGCGTTTCCGCTGGTGTCGATTACGGCGTGGCACATGTTGATGACGCGAGCGCAGCTTCGCGCGGCGGAAACGGTGCTGGTGCTTGGAGCGGGCAGCGGTGTGGGAACGGCGGCGATTCAAATTGCGAAGGCCGCGGGCGCGCGAGTGATTGCGACGGCGGGCAACGATGCGAAGCTTGCGAAGGCGCGGGAACTGGGTGCGGATGAGGTGATCAATCACTCGACGCAGAAAATCGCGGACGAAGTGAAAAAGTTTACGGCGCGGCGCGGAGCACAGGTGGTGTTTGAGCATACGGGCGAGGCGACTTGGGACGACAGTATTCGTTCGCTGGAGCCGGGCGGCAGGCTCGTGACGTGCGGCGCGACGACGGGATTTAACGGCGCGCTCGATATTCGGTATCTGTTTACGCGGCAACTTTCGGTGCTGGGGTCGTTCATGGGCAGCAAGGCGGAACTTTTTCCGGCGCTGGAGTTGTATAAGCGTGGCAAGTTGAAGCCGGTGATCGACATTGTGCTGCCGCTGGAAAAGTGTCGCGAGGCGCATGAGCGGCTGGAGCATCGCGAGCAGTTCGGAAAAGTGGTGCTGCGTGTGGCGTGATGCATGTACACATTCACAGAGGGGGATGAGAACGGCATGAGGTCCACAGAGGAGAAGCGAGGATGTTGACGAACCCGCCGCCGTCGAAGGGCACGATGCCTGCCGATCCTGTGGCTGATCCGAAGCGAGCGGCGAAGCGGCGGTGGTCGATTTTTGGAATTGTGGTGCTGATTCTCGCGGGTTACATCTTTTTTGTTTTTTGGACGCGGCGGCAAGACAACGCGCTGATCCAGCGCGAGCACGCGGAGAAAGTGGCGGCGGAGCAGCGCGAGGTGGACCAGAAATCGATCGACGCGCTGGGCGGATCGGATTTCAAGATTTTGGCGTTCTACGCGTCACCGGGATATGTGGCCAAGGGCGACACGGTCGATTTGTGTTACGGCGTTTCGAATGCGAAGAGCGTGACGATCGATCCGCCGGTCGGCAATATCTGGGTTTCGACGAATCACTGCGTGCAGATTCATCCGACGAAGACGACGAAGTATGTGTTTACCGCGGACGATGGCAAGGGCAACAAGCAGACCGCGGATCTGACGCTGACCGTAAAGTAAGAACGAAAAATCGAGGCGAGCGATGGCGGACGAGAAAAGGTCGAACGGGCGGCGTGACTTTATTAAACGCGGCGCGGTGGGAGCGCTGGTGGCCGCGACGGGTGGAGCACGTCTCGGTGCTTCGGTAGCGTCGCGCGCTGCGGGAGCGGTTCCCGCTCCGGTGAGTGCGTTTGAACTCGACGAGATTACGTTTGGCGAGTTGCAGGACGGGATGAAGTCGGGGAAGTGGACGGCGCGATCGATCACGGAGAAATACCTCGCGCGGATTACAGAGATCGATGCGAGCGGGCCGACGCTGAGGGCCGTAATCGAGACGAATCCAGACGCTGTGGTGATCGCCGACGCGATGGATAAAGAACGCGCTGCGAAGGGAGCGCGCGGACCATTGCACGGTATTCCGATTCTGATCAAGGACAACATCGACACCGCGGACAAGATGATGACGACCGCCGGGTCGCTGGCGCTGGTGGGTGCGAAACCGCCGAAGGATTCTTTTGTTGCGCAGAAGTTGCGCGCGGCTGGCGCGGTGATTCTTGGGAAGACGAATCCGAGCGAGTGGGCGAATATCCGGTCGAGCCATGCGACGAGCGGATGGAGCGGCCGCGGCGGGCTAACGAAGAACCCGTACGCGTTGGACCGCAATCCTTGTGGGTCGAGTTCTGGTTCAGGCGCGGCGGCGTCCGCGAATCTTGCGGCTGGGACGATTGGCACGGAGACGGATGGGTCGATCGTGTGCCCTTCGTCTTCAAATGGAATTGTGGGCATCAAGCCTACCGTCGGACTGATCAGCCGCGCGGGCATCATTCCGATTTCGCATTCGCAGGATAGCGCCGGGCCGATGTGCCGCACCGTCACCGATGCGGCGACTCTGCTTGGCGCACTGACCGGCGTCGATGCAGACGATCAAGCCACGGCGGCGAGCGCCGGGAAGTCGCTGACGGATTACACGAAGTTTCTCGATCCGAACGGTCTGAAGGGCGCGCGCATCGGCGTGTGCCGGAAATTTTTTGGGTTCAGCGATCTCGTCGATGCGCTGATGGAGACTGCGCTCGACGCATTGCGCCGCGCGGGCGCGGTTCTCGTCGATCCGGCGGACGTGAACCTTGCGCCGAACGCGGGCGCGCTGGAATTCACGGTGCTGCTCTATGAACTGAAGGCCGATTTGAATGCGTACCTCGCGCGGCTCGGGCCGGGCGCGCCGGTGAAATCGCTTGCGGATGTGATTGCGTTCAACGACGCGCACAAAGAGCAGGAGATGCCGTACTTCGGGCAGGACACTTTTCTGAAGGCGCAGGCGAAGGGCTCGCTCGCGACGCAGGAGTATCTGGACGCGGTGAAGGATTTGCTCAAAGCCGGCCGCGACGAAGGCATCGACAAAACGATGGATGCGAACAAGCTCGACGCGTTGGTTGCGCCGACGGGCGGCCCGGCCTGGGTGACCGACCTTATTAACGGCGACAACGGCGCGGGCCAGACGTCTTCTGCGGCGGCGATTGCGCGGTACCCGAGCATCAGCGTGCCGGCGGGCACGGTGTTTGGACTGCCCGTGGGCATTTCGTTCTTCGGGCGTGCGTGGAGCGAGCCCACACTGATCAAGCTGGCCTACAGCTTCGAGCAGCTCACCAAGGTCCGCAAACCGCCCCAATTCCTGCCGACCGCCGACCTGACCGTGAAATAGCCTGCGCAGAGGGTTTTGCGGCGCGGCCATGCGTGTACTGTTCGGCACCATTAGTTGAATTTTCTCCGATTACTTAGTATCTATAGTAGTGATTTGGCGGTTAACCGCGTCGAATTTATCCGAAGTCAGTGGAGCCCTCCATGCGACCGACGGTACTTGCACTCATTTTCGTAAGCCTCACCGTCTTCTTGGCGGCCAGCTGTGGCAGCAACAACACCACGACCAATCCACCACCGCCACAGTGCACACCGGCTTCACCGCCGGCATTCGCCTACGCGCTCACGGGCAATTCGTCGAACATTGTCGCGAGCTTTACGCAGGACTCTTGCACGGGCGCGCTGGACGTTACGTCCCCGGCTTCGGTGATGACGGGTTTCAATTCGGAAGAAATGGTTGCGGACCCGAAGGGACGCTTCCTGTACGTCGCGAATATCGTCTCCAACGCGTCGGATCAGGCGACGATCTCGATGTACACGATTGACTCGACCACTGGCGCTCTGACGCCGACCAGTCCGCCGACCGTGCCCACGGGCTTCCTGCCGCAGGGAATCGGCATCGACCCGACGGGGCATTTCGTCTATACCGCGAACAGCGACGGCAACAATGTGTCCATGTTCACTGTCGATCAGACGACCGGCGTTTTGACGCCGACCTCGCCTCCGACGGTGGCGGCCGGCTCGAGCCCCGGTACTCTCGTCGTGCATCCCTCGGGCAAATACGTTTACGTCACGAATCAGGACGATGGCACGATCTCCATGTACAACGTCAACCCATTAACCGGCGTTCTGACGCCGATGAATCCGCCAACGGTGTACGGCGGATCGGGCTTTCAAATGACGATCGATCCGGCGGGGAAGAACTTGTACGCGCCGAACACCTACTCCAACAACACCGTCTCCCAGTTCACGATCGACCCAAACACTGGCGCGCTTTCGACCGATCCGGTCTCATCTGTTGCGACGGGCCAGCAGCCGGTCTGGATCGCGTTCACACCGTCCGGGAATTACGCCTACGTGGTGAATCGCGCGGACGCCACCGTTTCGATGTACAGCGTAAATTCCAGCACAGGCGACTTGGTTCCACTCTCGGCCGCTCCGATTGCGGCGGGCGGCCTACCCTGGCCGATTGCCATCGATTCACTAGGGAAGTTCGCGTATGTGGGTGACGAAGCTGGGTCGCAGGTTGTGATCTACACGATTAATGCGGACGGCACGCTGACAGGCGCAGGCGCTGCGAGTCCCGGTGCGGGAACGAATGATGTGGTGACCGTCGCGCCTCAGTGACATCGCCTGTTGCGCAGACTTTCCAGTTACCACGAGAGCGCAGCTCCCCATATTTCACTCTGGTTACAGCGCAGTGCACGGCACTTTGCGAAATGCGCGTGGCAATGCGAGACTATTTTCATGACCAAATCGACCAAACACATTGCATTAGCGGTTCTTGTTGGATGTTTTGCAACGGTAGGGACGCTGCGCGCGCAGGATTCGTCGGCTACGACGCCGGCTCCGAGTTCATCATCGAGCAGCGGTCCGGCTAGCACCACGGCGAAAAAGCAGTCCACGCAGACTGGCGCTGCTTCATCGACTGGCGCAGGCGCAAAAACGGGAACTGGGACGGCCGCACACAAAACCGGCACGGCCGCGGCGCCGCTGGTGCTGAAGACGGATAAACAGAAGCAGAGCTACGCGATCGGGCAGAGCATGGCGAAGAATCTGCAACGCGGCGGACTGACCACCGACGACGTGGATACGGCTGTGCTCGCACGCGGCATTCGCGACGCGCTTTCGAATGCGAAGCCTGCGATGACGGAAGACGAACAGCACGCCGCGTTGACGGCACTATCAACGACTGCACGCACAAAAGCGGAGGCGAAGAAGACAGTTATGGGCGCAGAAAACAAGAGGGCCGGCGACGCATTTCTCGCGGCGAACAAAGGCAAGGACGGCGTGGTGACGCTGCCGAGCGGCTTGCAGTACAAGATCATCACGGCGGGCACTGGCCCGAAGCCGGCGGCCACCGACACGGTCGTGTGCAACTATCGCGGCGTTTTGATCGACGGGAAAGAATTTGACGCGTCTGCCAAGCACGGCGGGCCGGCGTCGTTTCCGGTGAATGGCGTTATCAAAGGTTGGACGGAAGCGCTGCAGCTGATGCCTGTCGGCTCGAAGTGGCAGCTCTTCATTCCGCCGGACTTGGCGTACGGCGCGCAGGGTGCGGGCTCGGACATCGGACCCAACGCGACGCTGGTTTTCGACGTCGAGCTCGTCTCGATCAAGGGCAAGGACGCGAAACCGGCCGGCGGCACGAACTAGTCGCTCAGAGGCTGACGTTTCACGGTTTGCACGCCCGCACACGCCGATTGCTTTCCGCGCGGCGGGCGTGCAAAATGTTGCTAGGAGCACACCAGAGGCCATGTCCGTCGAACTCGCAAAGGGCGTAACGCTCGAACAGCCGGGACAGGACGCAAATTTCCTGAAAGATGAAGGAATTCTGTTTGCGTCGCTCGACAAAGTGGTGAACTGGGCGCGCCGCAGCTCGATCTGGCCGATGTCGTTTGGCTTGGCGTGCTGCGCGATTGAAATGATGTCGATGGCGTCTTCGCGGTACGACATCGCGCGGTTCGGCGCCGAAGTGTTCCGCGGTTCGCCGCGCCAGTCAGATTTGATGATTATTGCCGGTCGCGTGTCTGTGAAGATGGCGCCGGTGATCAAGCAGCTGTACGCGCAAATGCCCGAGCCGAAGTGGGCGATTTCGATGGGCGCATGCGCCACGTCCGGCGGCGTTTTCAACAATTACGCCGTGGTGCAGGGCGTGAATCAGGTGATTCCGATCGATGTGTATGTGCCCGGCTGCCCGCCGCGGCCTGAAGCGCTGCTCTTCGCGATCTTCCAGCTGCAGAAGAAGATCGACCGCGACCGCGGCAGCTTCCTGCGTTCCCTCAACATCAGCAGCAACAGCTGACGTCGCACAAAGTCAAAAGCAAAACATTTCACAGAGAAAACCGAGAACTGCGGAGGGCACGGAGACGTGTTCTTCGGATAAACGCGCTTGTGAGCGTGCTACTCGATGATTTCGGCAGTGGAACCGTCGTCGACTTCGAGGACGGTGCCGGGGGCGTCGTGTTCGCGGCGGGAGTAGCCCATGCCGATGGCGGTCTTGTCGCGCGGGGAATAGGCGGCGCTGGTGACGACACCGACTTCGCGGCCATCGGCGCGGAGGCGGGTGCCGTATGCGGGAGGCTCGGCGCTGGAAAACTTCAGGCGCACGCGAATGCGATTCACCTGGCCGCGCGAGCGAACGCGTTCTACGATTTCCTGTCCCGTGTAGCAGCCCTTGTTGAAATTGATGTGCGTGTCTTCCACGCGCGCTTCGTGCGGGATTACTGTGTCGTTGAAATCGGCGGGGTAAAAGGGAATGCCGGATTCCAGGCGCAGCGCTTCGAATGTGGTGGTGCCGATGGCGGTGCCGCCGCGCGAGGTGACGAGCTTCGACAAATTTTCCCAAAGCTCAGGAAGCAGTTTGCGCGAGGCGAGAATTTCGACGCCGGGGGATTTTTCGCGCGGGCCGAATCGCGAGCGGCGGACGATCTCGCACGGAATGCTGTCGATGTGGACGGCGCGGATCGCAAGTTCGGGCATGTCCGCGATGCCGAGATTGTAGGCGTGATCGAGGTCGCGCGCGGCTTGCGGGCCTTCGATCGCGAAGCTGCCCATTTTGTCCGTCGCGTCGTTGAGCGTGACGTCGTCCATGATGATGTATTTGTCGAGAGTCTGCACGGTGCGCTCGCGTAGCGATGCGTGCGAGAGCGTGATCAGACGGTCGCTGAGCGCGTAGATTTCGAGTTCGGCGAGGATGCGGCCTTGCGGATTGAGCAGCAGCGCGTAGCGGCCTTCGCCCTCCTTCAGATTTTTCACGTCGTTCGAGACGATAGCGTTCAAGTAGCGCAGGCGATCGGGGCCGCTAAGTTCGATGATGGCGTGCCAGTTGGTGTCGAAGATCGCGAGCGTTTCGCGCGCGGCGCGGTGCTCGGTGTCGAGATCGGAGAAATGTTCGGGCAGCGTGCAGCCGTGATAATCGGCGAAGGTGGCTTTGGCGGCGCGTTCGAGTTCGATGAGCGGGGTTTCCATTTTGACGTCTATCTTAACAGACCGACAAAATCTCCGCCGTGAGTGCGGCGGGCGCAAAAGCGGTGCCGGCCGTTGACTTTGCGGGTGCCGCAGCCTTTTCTTCTCAAAAGGGTGCGTACCGTGAAGTCAGAGACGGAGGCGTCTCAATCGGGCATCGGGATTCCCGTTGCATGCGTGCGGAGCAGCGCGAGGCGACGCCAGAACGGGTAGAGATGGCGTGAAGTTTCCTCGCGCACCCTTTTGAAACGAAAAGGGTGCGGCACCCGGAAAACCCGCGGTGAGGCGCGTTGCACGGCGACGTGCGCGTGGGTAGTATCTGGTAGCTATGAACTTGATTCCGCACATTGTAGTGCTCGCGCTGATTTTTGTAATGCCGGTCTGGGATTACTTTGAGGCGCAGCGCCTGAAAACGAGTCCCGACCCGCAACGGCGCGTGAAGTGGTACGCGAAGCTGCTCGTGATGGGAGCAGTGCTCGCTGGCGCGGTAAGTTGGGCTTACGGATTCCACGAAGTGGCGACGATTGGCGTGAGCGCCTCGTGGATGCCGGCACGCGAAGCGATTCGCGATGCGATCGTTGGACTGATTGCGGGGCTGATCTTGCTGCAAGTGGTGGTGATGCTGCAGATTCGCAATAAGCCCCAGGCACGCTCGAAAATCGAGAAGCAGTTGCAGACGCTGGCGTTCATGCTGCCGGTGACGCGTGTGGAGCGCGTCTGGTTTTTCGTGGTGAGCGTGTTCGTTGGCGGAATTTGCGAGGAAATCGTCTATCGCGGATTTCTAATCCACTATTTGATGCGCAGCCCGCTCGATCTGAACGTGACCGCCGCAATCGTGGTTTCGAGCCTGATTTTTGGAATCGCGCACATATACCAGGGCATCGGGGGCGTGATCGGCAGCGCAATTCTCGGCGTGGTGTTTGCGGTGCTGTTTGTGATGACTGGCAATCTCGCGCTGCCGATTTTTCTTCACGCGCTGATCGACGCGCGCGTGCTACTACTCATCAGCGAAGGCGAGAACTTCGCGTCGGCCGCAAAAACGTAAAGCGAACGTGGCGCGTTTCGCGCTGCCGCGCATTTCGTGTTCCACTAATCCCATGGCGACGACAGAACTGATTCACGAAATTATTCCCGTCGGAATGTTGCAGTGTAATTGTTCGATTCTCGGCGACCCGGTTACGCGCGAGGCGCTGGTGGTGGACCCGGGCGACGACGTGGATCGCATTCTGGCGATATTGCGGAAACACAATCTCACGGTGCGCGCGATTATCAGCACGCATACGCATATCGATCACGTGGGTGGGCTCGCGCAATTGCACGCAGTGACGGGCGCTCCGGTACTGATTCACGAAGCAGATATGCCGCTGTACGAAAATCTTGAGGAGCAGGCGCGGTTTTTGGGCGGGCCCACGCCGCCATCGACGAGGATCGACGAATACGTGAAGGATGGTGACACGCTGCGATGGGGGCGTTATACCGCGCGAGTGATACATACGCCGGGGCATACCCCGGGCAGCATCACGCTTTTTTCGGATGCGGCGCGCGCGACGGAGCGTTCGGAGCGCGAGAGTGGCGGGCCACTCACGCGGGCGCATGCTGCGAAGAGCGATGTGATTGTGGAGGCTGCGTCGCCGCTGCTGATTGCGGGCGACACACTGTTTCAGGGGAGCATTGGTCGCACGGATTTGTGGGGCGGCTCGATGAAGGAAATCTTGCGCTCAATCCACGAGAAGTTGCTCGTGCTACCGGAAGCCACGCGCGTGATCGCCGGCCACGGAGACGAAACCACCATCGGCGCTGAGCGCGAAGAGAATCCCTTTCTGAATCGCCGGTAACGTCAGGCGCGATTACCTGTAGAGGCCGGTTTCGAATCGCGAAGCGAGACGGAAGCGGGCGCTTTGGTTTGCGAGTCGGTGCCGTGCCAACGACAAATGCGCCGGCTGCCGTGGCAACCCGCCGCTACAGCTGCCTGAATCTGGCTGCGAGTTTAGGCGTGCACGTCTTTGACGTGCGTGGCCAGGGACCAAAGGTTGCCGTAGGGGTCGAGGACCGTGGCGGTGCGGTCGCCGTAGGGCGCGTCTTCCAGGCCGCGGACGCTGGTGGCGCCTGCCGCCAGCGCGTTTGCATACACTTCGTCCACGTTGGGAATGTACACGTGCATCAGGAAGGGAATGAGCTTGCGTTCGTGCGGGCCGCCGGAGATTAGTTCCCCGCCACCGAGCTGCGAGTCTCCGATGCGGATGCGGCTGTGCTGCACGACGCCGTCGGGCGATCTGTGCGTGAAAATTTCCTCGGCGCCAAATGCACGCTTCAAGAACTCAATGTAGCCCGGCGCATCTTTCACCGTGAAGCCCGGCACCAGCGAAGGAGTGTTCGCGGTGATGTGTTCACCCTTGCCGCGATTGCTCAGGCACCAGATCACGCCACCCGGGCTGACGACTACGCCGTCGCGATCGCCCCACGGCTTGGTGCTCACCCGGTACATGCTGGTGCCGCCACCCGCTAGTGCGCGCGCGTACGCAGCGTCGGGATCGGGGACATACAGAATATTCATCATGCCGCGAGCGGGAAATTCCGCACTCGCGTCCGAAAGCTCGACGACGGCGTCGCCAACCTGCATCTGCGCGTGCATGATGCGGTCGCCCATCGGCACGCGGAATTTTTCCGTCGCGCCGAGGCCGCTCTTCATGAATTCGATTTCTTTGTCGGCGCCGTTCACGAGCAGGTAGGGCGTGAGCGTGCGGAAGCCGGGGCGAATGTAGCTGACTTTTGATTCGGAACTTGAAGCGGAAGCGCTAGGCGCCTGCTTCTGCGTGGTGATCGCGGGGCGATGCGCGCGTGTGGGAGAGGCCATGTACCAGCGGTTGCCGAAGGGATCGGCGACGCTTCCCACGTAATCTCCGTAGGGCATCGCGGCCGGCGCGGCAACGGAGGTTGCTCCTGCGCCGACCGCCCGGTCGTACGCCGCGTCCACGTCGTTCACATAAGTGTAGAGCATCGCTGGCAGCGGAGCCTGCCCTGCGTGGAGATCGCTCATCTCAATCACAGAATCGCCCACGCGCATTTTCGCGTGATGCACACTGCCGCCAGCTTCGAAGCGAATGATTTCCTCGGCACCTAGCGCTTGCTTCGCGAAAGCCAACATCTCTGCGGCGCTATTCGGGAGCAAATAGACCGTCACGTCGGACATTTCGGGCAGCCAGTGCGTCTTGCCCTTCTCGGGCGTGGCGATGTACCAATTGTTGCCGCTCGCGTCGATGACGGCGGCGGCACGCTCGCCATAATTCATGTCCTGTGGTGCGTGAAGGGACTTCGCTCCAGCCGCAAGCGCGCGCTCGTACACTTCGTCGGAATTATCGACGCGGACGTGGAGCGCGGCGGGGAACCACGGCCCTTCCGGCGAGCTGCCCATCATCAATTGCGCGTTGCCGATGCGCACTTCGGCATGGAGGCGGCCGCCCGGACCTTTCACTTCTTCGGTGACGTTGGCGTGGAAGGTCTGCTTCACAAATTCCAGGAGCGATGCCGCATCCTTCACCGTGAGGTACGGAGTGACGGTGCGGTAGCCTTCGGGGCGCGAGAACGATTCACGCGCGGGCTGCTTCGTCTCAAAGGTCGATGCTTGCGTCGAAGTCGCAGTCGATGTGCTGGCCATTTTCGCTGTCCTCTCCAGATCGGCTTTCAATCGAAGCTTGAAATCATTTGTAGGCAAGCCGCGCAACTGATCCGCGATGGGAATCAGCGGCGCGACCTCCGCGTCCGGCGCTGCACCGTCGCCGCGCAGCATGAGCGAATCCCTAGCCAGTACGGCGTCGATCGCCCGATCGAGTTGTTCGAAGAGAATGGGGTTATCCATGGGCCTCACCTGATTTCCTCGGCGCCTGTTTCGACACCTCGGCCCTCAATGCAGCGAGTCCGCGAAACTGCAACTGTTTTACCGCTCCTTCCGTTTTGCCCAGCTCTTGCGCGATTTCCTTCACGCTCTTTTCGTGCGCGAAGCGGAGTTGCACCACGCGCTTCTGATCTTCCGGCAGGCAGTCCACGAGCCGGAAAAGCTGCGCGCGAACTTCGAGTTCTTCGGGATTTGGCTCGGAGCTCGTGGCTTCGGCGGACTCGGTGCCGAACTCGCGCGCCAGGCGGCGCCACCGATCAGCCAGAGCGTTCGAGGCGATGCGCATCAGCCACGCACCGAACGGAGCGCCGCGCCACTCGAACTTCGAAAGATTGGCCAGAGCGTGATGAAACACCTCGGACGTAACGTCTTCGGCAGCGGCCCGGTCGCGCACACGTCTGCAGACGTAGGCGTACACGCGCTCGAAGTGGCGCTCATAGAGCTCGCCGAAACGGCCAGGGTCCAGCTTGGCCGCGTCGATCAGCTCCCGTTCTTCGGTTTCGGTGAAAACCTTCAACGGGGACTCCAAAATCTGGATCTCGGTATGGTAAACCGACGAGACTGCGAAAGGTTACGCAGCGTTGACACAAAAATTGGGCGGCGCGGAATCCGGCGGGAGGGACATGCATCCGATTCAGCCGATAAAGCGGTGGGACAAATTTGAATTTTGAGAGGCGAGAACCCATGGCGGATCAGCGAGTTAGCGGCGTGTCGAGGCGGGAGATGTTGCGGCTGGGGAGCGGACTGGCGGGTGCGGCGGCGGTCGGCGCGCTTGTGCCTGGAGTTTCGGCGGCACGGGCGCTCGGTGCGGGATTGTCGCGGCAGGCTCAGCAACAGCCGTCGAACGAAGAGCGCATCACTGGCATGCGCAACATGATGGCGTCGGTGCCGCTCGAGACGAAGAAGCTGCGCGACAACGTTTATGTGATCTACAACGGCGGCGGGAACGTGCTGGTTCTGACCGGCGTGGACGGCAAGTTGATCGTCGATACCAGCGTGGCGCCGAATGCGCCGAAACTGATGTCCGCGCTCGCTGCGATCAATTCCGACAAACTGGAAATCGCGGTGAATACGCATTGGCATTTCGATCACACCGACGGCAACGGCCCGATTCATGACGCGGGTGCAACGCTTGTCGGACACGAGAACACTCTCAAGCGACTTTCCGAGAGGCAGGACATCGCCGGATTTGGATTGCACTTCGATCCCGTCGAGGTGAAGGCGCGGCCACAGGTGACGTTTAGCGAGCGGGAGACGCTGTACGTGAACGGTGAGAAGGTCGCGCTCGGCTACGTACCGCCGGCGCACACGGACTCGGACATCTACGTTCATCTTAAGAATGCGAATGTGCTGCATGGTGGCGATGTGCTCTTCAACAAGCGCTACCCGTTTATCGACGCCAGCACCGGTGGTTCGATCGGCGGAATGATCGCTGGAACGAATCAGCTGCTCGCGATCGCTGGGCCGGACACAATCCTCATTCCGGGGCACGGGCCGGTGGGAGATCGAGGCACATTCACGGTGTATCGCGACATGCTGGTTTCGGTGCGCGACCGGATCAAGGCGCAGAAGGCAGCGGGGAAGTCGCTCGCGGAAGTTGTGGCGGCGAAGCCTACGGCGGATTTCGATGCGCAGTGGACAAACCCGAACGTTCCGCCAGATTTGTTTGTGACCGTTGTGTATTCGACGCTGTAATCGTCCGAAGGTCTCTATTTTTTGCTCACACCGTCGAGCGACGGCTAGCCAGGGTTGGCGGAGGAGTCGCGTTCGGCGCGGATGCCTTCCATCACGGTTTGAATGAGCTGCTTGGCTTTGGTCAGCTCGGCGGTGATCACGCGAATGTCCATCACGGGAACGTCGGCGTCGCGATTGGTGTGGCAGTACACGCCGTGCTGGCCGACGAGCACGAGGGCGTTCGTCACCATATCGAGCGCGACGGCCAACTTGCCGCGGTGCGGCCCCATCATCGTTTCATAGTGGTCCAGTTCGTCGGCGTGTTGGTCCAGGTCGGACATCGGTTGGGCTCCTCGCGTCGAGTCGCGTCGCGTCGGCCACAGCATAACGCAATTCCGGCAGCGCCGTAATTTTGATGGTTTTTGCCACGGAGCGAGGGCTTGCGGATGCGTTTTGTATATTGCGCCCTTTGGAACACAACGGTGCGTGACTTCTTTACTCCCGGAAAACGTGGCCGGATAATCGCTTTTGTTGGCTTGCGAGGCCCCGAGCAGCCTGGTTGGACTCGGAATTGGCGCGCCCGGACCACGCAGTAGCCAAGCAATTGGGACACCGCAAATTCCGTGCGTCGCTCGGGGGCAAGCCACGGATTAGCGCCACACGATCATCGGACACATTCACGAGCCGCCTTGGGAAGCGCTTGAGGCTCGCGGCATTCATGGGGTGAAGGTTTTATGCGACGTTCAGACTTGGTACGGGACGCTGCGAAAGGGAAGACCATTCGCACGAGTCAAATCGTGTTCGGCGAGCGGCAGCACCTGCTGCGCGTGCTCGATTCGGTGGAGCGCAGCGCTCTGCCGGCGCCGCGCATGGAGCAGGAACGCCGCGTGATCGAGCAACTCATACACGCGCGCACCCAGGAACTGAACCGCATCAATACCGGTTGGGACGAGAAAGTCGGCGTTGTGCTTGGCGCGGATGTGCGGCCGGAGACGCTCGAGTCGCTCTCGAAGCAGGCGCCGAAGGAAGACTTCTACTTGCTGCGCTTGATCAGCGAGCACCCGAAAGTCGCGTCGAAGACGCTGGCGCGGCTCTCGCACCATCCCTACTCGGCGATCCGCGAGAACATTGCACGTCACCCGAACAGCGACGCGGCCACGCTCGCGCGCCTCAGCAAAGATCGCACGCAGCCACTGTGGTACTTGGTCGCGTTCAATCCCAACGCTCCCGCTCCGTTGCGCAAGAAGCTGCAAGAGCGCATGCGCCGCCTCGGCGAGAAAACCGCCACGCAGTAGCACGTAAGATCGCCTCCCGCGCAGGCTGTCATCTTTTCCGGTGGATCTTCTCTGCGACCAGCCGCCCGACAGGCCGAGGTTTTTCCTGTCGGCGACCTTGTTCACCAAATCTCATTACTCGGCCGGTCGTCAGCGTCAGTTGGGCTCACACTCGTCGACGGACAGCCTGCGCGGCAGGCGATCTTACGGGTGCGTTGCGAGCACGACGACTTGGTCGATCTCGCCGGCGCTGCGTGCGGGGAGCTTCAGGATCACGCCGTCGGGAGTTTGTATGAAACCCACCGCCGACGTGCCGACGAGCAGATGTGCCGACGCGATTTTCGCCTCGATGGGGCCGATGGCCAGCTGCGGTGCGTTCCAGTCGAGGATGTGGATGTAGATCTTTCCGTCTTTCTGTGTGGTGACGCCCCAGGGCGCCGGAGCGAGCGGACCGCCGCGCGTCCCATAGATCGATTCGCCGTACTTCGATGTCCAGTCGCCGACTTCGTGGAGCCGCGACACAAATTCCGGCTGCACTTCGCCATTGGGCATCGGGCCGATATTGAGAAGTAGGTTCGCGTTGTTGCCCGCCGCTTTCACCAGGTAGCGCACTAGCTCCGGCACCGATTTGTGTTTGTCGTCGGTGACGTTGAAGCCCCACGCGCCGTTCATCGTGTCGCAGGTTTCGAGCGGTAGCTGGCTGATCGTCTCGGCGTTGTTCCACTCGGCGTTCTTGCCGCCGGGAATATCGCGTTCAAACATTTGAAAATCTTCGCCGGCGAATGGCGTCTTGTGATGATTGGATCCGATCAGCGCGGCGGGCTGAAGCTGATGAATCAAATTGTAGGTCGTCGGGAGTTCCCAGTTGGCGTTGGGCTTGTCCCACATTCCATCGAACCAGATGCCGCCGACCTCGCCGTAGTTCGTGAGCAACTCGCGAAGCTGAGCGTTCATGTAGGTGAGGTACGCGTTCCAGTCGCCGGAGTCGGGCCGGCCCGTGGAATTTCCGGTGCCGCCGCGCGGGTAATAGTCGTTGCTGTGCCAGTCGAGTTGCGAATAGTAGAAGAAAATTTTTAGGCCTTGCTTGTGGCACTCGTCGGCAAGCTGCTTGATCACGTCTTTGCCGTAGGGAGTGCGCTTGACGATGCTCCAGTCGTTTTGCTTCGTGTCCCACATCGCGAAACCGTCGTGATGTTTCGTAGTGACGGTGATGTATTTCATACCGGCTGCTTTGGCGAGGCTCACGACGGCGGCAGCGTCAAATTTTTGCGGATTGAAGAAGGCAGGAAGTTTTTCGTAGTCGTGCTTGGTGATCGGGCGAAGCTGCTCAACCCACTCGCCATCGGCCAGCACGCTGTACACGCCCCAGTGGATGAACATGCCGAACTTCGCGTCCTGAAACCATATGCGCGCGTCGAGATTGGATTGCGAGGCAACGTAGGCGGCTTGCGAGTGCGCCAACGGCGCTGGCGCGGCCGCAAATGCTAACGCCGCTGCTAAAATTCCCGCCGCCATCGCACGCACAGTCGTTCGCATCGTGGAGCCTCCGCAATTGTGGCGAATTGTAGCGAAGATCGCGGCGCGAACAACGGCAATTCAAAACATTTCACAGAGAAAACCGAGAACTGCGGAGTGCACCGAGATGCTTTGCCCTGTGCAGAATTCTCTGTGTTTCTCATGCAGTTCTCGGTGTTCTCTGTGGAATGTTTCGCCTTTCCGTCTTTGTCGTGGTTAGCAGACATTTTGGCTCTTTACTGGTACAATTTCTCCTGTAGATTGGCCCGTAGAGACGAACCAATGCTCCCACTTCATCTCCAGCCTGAAAGCCACATTCCGCTGTATGTGCAATTGCGCGACCAGCTGCGTTCGCTGGTCCACACCGGTGAACTCCGCACCGGCGACCGCATCCCTGCGAGCCGCGAATTGGCCGCACAGCTTGGCGTTCACCGCACGACTGTGGCGAACGCGTACGCCGAACTCGAATCCGAAGGCCTGATTCAGGGCCATGTCGGCCGAGGAACTTACATTTGTGGCTCGCCCATCCGCCAGTTTTCGCCTCCGCCGCGCACCAACGGCAACGGCGGCGCCACGCGCTGGGAATCGCTTTTTGCCGATGAGCGCGCGGAAGACGGCATTAGCCGCTTGATGCCCGATATTCCGGCCGACGCGATCGGCTTTGTCACCGCGCGTCCGCCTGAGGAATTTTTCCCTGTGGAGGAATTCCGCAAGTGCGCGAACACGGTGCTGAAAGAGTCGGCGAGAAAAGTTTTGCAGCTTGGCTCGTCGGACGGCTACGAGCCTCTCAAGCGCGTGATGATCGATTTTTTCCGCGGCGAAGGGCTTACGGTCCGCGACGACGAGCTTCTGATTACGGACGGCTGCCAGCAGGCCATCGATCTCGTGTGCAAAGCTTTTCTGCGTCCCGGGGACTCCGTTGCGCTCGAAAATCCCGCATATCCCGGCGCGCTGGCAATTTTTTCCGGCGCGCGTGTGCGCACGCTCGCCGTTGGCGTCGAAACCGATTCGAAGCGCAACGGCTACGTTGGACTCGACCTGAACGCGCTCGAATCCGTGCTGACGCAGAACCGCGTTAAATTTATCTTCGTCACGCCGGACTTTCACAATCCCACGGGCACCGCGCTGCCCGTCGCAGCGCGTCGCCGCCTGCTTGAAATTGCGGCTCACTACCAAGTCCCCATCATTGAAGACGCGATTTACAGCCGCCTGCGCCTGCGCGGTACCGCCGAGCCATCGCTAAAGTCGCTCGACCGCCACGGCAACGTGATTCAAATCGATAGCTTCTCGAAGATCGCCTTTCCCGGCGTGCGCGTCGGCTGGTGCATCGGGCCGAAGAGCGCGATTGAGCGACTGCGCTTGATCAAGCAGTCCACCGACCTCCACACCGACCAGCTTTCGCAAGCGACGCTCGCGGAGTTTGTGAAGCGCGGCTATCTTGCGAAGCACATCGCGAAAATCAAAAAGTCGTACCGCGCGCGCCTCGAAGCGGTGGAGGAAGCGCTGCGAAAGTTCATGCCGGAAGAAACCACGTGGACGCGGCCGGACGGCGGAATGTCCGTGTGGGTCACGCTCCCGCCGGGATTCGATGCGGGCGAGTTGCTGATTCACGCGCGCGAACGCGGAGTGCTCTACGTTCCGGGGCGTCATTTTTATTTTCAGAATCCGCAGCCGAACACGCTGCGCCTCGGATTTGCGAGCGTGGATGAAGCTCGAATCATGCGGGGTGCCGAGACTCTCGGTGAGATACTCAGAACCGAGCTGCGCAAACGCCGCCGCGGAGCGCGCTCCGAGTGGCAATCGCGCGTGGCACTGGTCTAACGGGAACTGACGCGTGCTGCTGCCTCCCAATCCGAAGAACAATTGCTTCGGCTGCGGCGATCGCAACGCGCGCGGCATGAAGTTGACTTTTGAGCAAGACGACGTGGCGCGGCACATTCGCGGCGTCTTCAGCCTCGGCGCCGAATACGAAGGCGGGCCCGGATTTATTCACGGCGGAATTATCGCCACCGTGCTCGACGAAGCTATGGGCAAGGTCTCGCGGTTTCGCAACGTGCGCGCTGTGACGGCAGAGCTGAACGTCGAATACCTGCGGCCGGTGCCGGTTGACCGGATGTTGCGCGTGGAAGGTTTTGAGCTGGAGATGAAGGGCCGAAGCCTTTTGATCCAGGGCGAAATTTGGGACGCGGAAACGAGCCACCTGCTTGCGCGAGCGAAGGGCCGTTTCGTCACGCTGCTTGAATCGGATGTGCGAAATCTGGAAGCGAAAGCCAGGCGCGAGAAAGTGGCATCGGAAACGCCGCAAAGTTAGACAAAACGGGATTAGCGGTACACATCAAACTGAAATGTCGGGAGAACAGAAATGGAATCGCTGAACAACAACGAGTGGCGCGTAAAAGTTGGCCTGGCGGAAATGCTGAAGGGCGGCGTGATCATGGACGTGACCAACGCCGAGCAGGCCAAGATCGCCGAAGACGCGGGCGCCTGCGCCGTAATGGCGCTCGAGCGCGTGCCGAGCGACATTCGCAAGGAAGGCGGCGTGGCGCGCATGGCCGCTCCGAAAATTATTCGCGACATCATGGACGTGGTTTCGATTCCCGTGATGGCCAAGGTGCGCATCGGCCATTTCGCTGAGGCGCAGGTGCTCGAGGCGCTCGAAGTGGATTTCATCGACGAGAGCGAAGTGCTCACGCCAGCCGACGAAGAGCATCACGTGTGGAAGCACGCGTACAAGGTTCCGTTCGTTTGCGGTGCGCGTAATCTCGGTGAAGCGCTGCGACGCATTGCGGAAGGCGCGGCGATGGTTCGCACCAAGGGCGAAGCTGGCTCGGGCAACATCGTCGAAGCGGTACGCCACATGCGCACGATCGTGAGCCAGATGAAGCGGCTCACCACGCTGGGCCAGGAAGAACTCGTGCATGAATCGAAGGAACTTGGCTCGCCTCTGGAACTCGTCAGCTGGGTGGCGAAAAACGGCAAGCTACCGGTGCCGAATTTCTCCGCGGGCGGCGTTGCAACTCCGGCCGATGCGGCGCTCGTGATGCAGCTTGGCGCAGAAGCCGTGTTCGTCGGCTCCGGCATTTTCAAATCGAGCGATCCGGCGCAGCGTGCACGCGCCATCGTGAAAGCGACCACGCACTACAAAGATCCGAAGGCCGTGCTCGAAGCGTCCGCCGAACTCGGCGAGCCGATGAAAGGCCTGGACGTCCGCCAGATGGACGAAAAAGACCTGATGCAGACCCGCGGCTGGTAAGCCGCACCTCAAACTCGGCGACCGGGCACGGCGGATCATTTAGTACAAAATTCTCCGTGCCCTCCGCCTTTCTCGGTTCTCTCTGTGAAATGTTCCACGCTTTTGACTTTGCTTTCGTATGACCACCACACACACAGCAGACATCGGCATCGTCGCGATTCAAGGCGACTACGAAGCCCACGCCAAATCGCTCAAGCGTCTCGGCGAGCACCCCGTGTTCGTCCGCACACCTGCAGATCTCGAAAGTCTAAAAGGCGTAATCCTCCCCGGCGGCGAATCGACCACGCACCTGAAAGTAATGAAGGAAGAAGGCTTGTTCGACGCGCTGAAAAATTTCGCGGCTGACGGCGGCGCGCTTTTCGGCACCTGCGCCGGTGCGATCATGCTCGCGCGAGAAGTGCACGGCCCGAAGCAAGATTCACTCGGCCTGCTCGACGTGAGCGTGCTGCGCAACGGCTACGGCCGCCAGATCGCCAGCGACGTTCACTCCGGCCGCACGAAGCTGAGCGACGCGCCCATCGAAATGGTTTTCATTCGCGCGCCGATCATCGAATCGATCGGTAAGGGTGTCGAGGTGTTGGGCGAATACGAAGGCGACCCGGTTTTCGTGAAGCAGGGTAAAATTCTGGCATCGACTTTTCATCCAGAACTGACGGACGATTCGTCGATCCACAAATATTTCGTGGACATCGTCTCGGGAAAAGTGAAGTGACCTCGCACAGCCACAAGCCGGCGCACAAGTCCGACGCCAAGGCAGCGCCCGGCGCCTCGCAGAAAAAAGTGCTGTTCGTCTGCATGGGGAATTGCGTGCGCAGCCAGATGGCCGAAGCAATCGCGCGCCACGTTGCAGGTGACATCATAATCGCCGAGAGCGCAGGGCTCAATCCGCTGGGGTTCATCGACAAAACCGTCTGCGCCGTGCTCACCCAGCGCAAAATTTCCTACGAAGGGCAGTACTCGAAAGGCCTGCACAGCCACAAACTCGGCAAGCCGGACCTGGTGATCAATATGTCCGGCGTCTCTGGACAGAAATATTTCTCCGAACACGAATTCGAGGACTGGGCCATCCGCGATCCTTTCGGTGAAGACGTTTCTTCGCACGAAGAAGTCTTCACCGACATCTTGCGCCGCATCGAAGACCTCGCCTGCCGCCTCCGCTCACCCGACATGCCGCTCGAATAAGAGCACAAAGTCAAAAGCGAAAGGTTCCACAGAGAACACCGAGAACTGCTGGAGGGCACGGAGACGCAGAATCCGAGCGCACACGTTTCCGTTCGTCACAAAATTCTCCGTGCTCTCCGCCTTTCTCGGCTTTCTCCGTGAAATGTTCCACGCCTTTTTTCGGCCCTCCATCCATAACTTACGTTTATCCATCCTATTGCCATTTCAGCGGTGACGCGCATATCATCAGCCGATAGACGGAGGCACACGATGGCTACAGCAACCGCCGCGGTAACACCCGATTCGAAAGTCACGCAGTACGTCGCCAAGCAGCAGAAGATGCTCATCAACGGCAAGTGGGTTGATGCGCAGTCCGGCAAAACCTTTCCGACCTACAATCCGGCCACCGGCGAAGTGCTCTCGCGCGTCGCCGAAGGCGACAAGGCCGACATCGACCTCGCCGTAAAAGCCGCGCGCGCCGCGTTTGAAACCGGCCCTTGGTCCACGATGTCCGCGAGCGAACGAGGCAAGCTAATCTGGCGCCTCGCCGATGCGCTCGAAAAGAACGCCGAAGAATTCGCGCAGCTCGAATCGCTCGACAACGGCAAGCCGCTGAAGGTCGCGCGCGCCGGAGACATTCCTCTCTCGATCGACAATTTCCGCTACTTCGCTGGATGGGCGACGAAAATCGAAGGCAACACGATCCCGCTCGGCCTGCGCCAGCCCGGAAAGTTTTTTGCCTACACGCTGCGCGAACCGGTCGGCGTTGTGGGACAAATCATCCCGTGGAACTTCCCGCTGCTGATGGCCGTGTGGAAACTATCTCCCGCACTCGCTGCCGGCTGCACGATCGTGCTGAAGCCCGCGGAGCAGACGCCGCTCACCGCGCTGCGCCTCGGCGAACTCATCACCGAAGTCGGCTTCCCCGATGGTGTGGTGAATATCGTTCCCGGCTACGGCGAAACGGCCGGTGCCGCGCTTGCGGCGCATCCCGACGTTGATAAAGTTGCGTTTACGGGTTCCACCGAAGTGGGCAAGCTGATCATCAAGGCCTCGGTCGGCAACCTGAAGAAGGTTTCGCTCGAACTCGGCGGCAAATCGCCCAACGTCGTCCTCGGCGACGCCGACATCGATGCCACGATTCCCGGCGCAGCCGCGGCCATCTTCTATAACCAAGGCCAAGTCTGCTCGGCCGGCTCACGTCTCTTCATCGAAAAGAGCATTTTCGATAAGGTCGTCGATGGCGTCGCGCAAAAGGCAGAATCGATTCGCGTCCGACAGGGCTTCGATCCCGAGTCCGACATGGGCCCGCTGGTTTCCGAAGAACAGATGCACCGCGTGCTCGGCTACATGGAAGAGGGGAAAAAGGAAGGTGCGAAATCCCTCGGCGGCGGCGAACGCATCGGCGACAAGGGCTACTTCGTGAAGCCTTCGGTGCTCGTGAATACCAACCCGAACATGAAAGTGGTGAAGGAAGAAATTTTCGGGCCGGTGGTCACCGCAATTCCGTTCAGCGATCCCAACGAACTCGTCACGCAGGCCAACGATTCGATGTACGGCCTCGCGGCGGGCATTTGGACGCGCGACATCAAGAAAGCCCACGCTCTCGCCGCGAAATTGCGCGCGGGCACCGTGTGGATCAACTGCTACAACGTGTTCGACGCGGCACTTCCGTTCGGCGGCTACAAGCAATCCGGATGGGGTCGTGAGATGGGGCACGAGGCGCTCGAGCACTACACCGAAGTGAAGTCGGTGTGCGCCGCGCTATAGTTCTGTATTGAAGTTCGGATCTCCGCAGGGTGGTACGGGCCGGGGAGCTTCACCGCTTCCCGGCCTTTTTTGTGCGTACCGCATCTATTCAAACTTTTCCCGAATCGTGGCACTATCTTTTGCTGCGAGGAGCTATTGAATGCTGATTGAAGTCGCACTAAACGGAAACCGTTCACGCAAAGATCACGCCGGAGTGCCCCAGTCGCCGGCCGAACTAGCCGCTGCCGCGAGCGCCGCTGTCGCCGCCGGAGCTGGCGCCGTACATTTTCACGTTTACAACGCCGCGGGCGTCGAGAGTCTTGAATCCGCGGACGTAGCCGCCGCCGTCACGGCCGTGCGCAACGCGATCCCCAAGATCGGCTTCGGCATCAGCACCGGCGCGTGGATCGTGAAAGGCACCGACGCGCGGCTCAAGAAAGTGATGAGCTGGGCAACGCCGCCGCCATTCGTCTCGATCAATTTCGGCGAAGAGGGCGCGGTGGATTTGGCGCGTTGGTGCGTATCGCAGGGAATCCACATCGAAGCGGGCCTCGGCACCGAGCAGGCCGCGAAGAATTTCACGCGCGCCGGCGTGGCGAATATTTGCGACCGCGCGATGTTCGAACCGGAGCACGAAAATCTGGCCGAAGCGCTGGAAGTGGTGGAGAAGATGGACGCGCTTCTGACGCGCGTGTGGATCGAGACGCCGCGCCTGCTTCACGGCCACAACGCGACCGTGTGGCCCTTGCTCCGCGAAGCAAAGAAACGCGGCTGGCAAACGCGCATCGGCCTCGAAGACACCGTGCTGCTCCCCGACGGCAAGCCGGCCAATGACAATGCCGACCTGGTCGCCGCCGCCGTGAAAATCGCGAACGAGTAATTCGATTCCACGCACGATCGACGTTTTGTTTCACCGATAAGGAGCGTCCCAGCATGTTCCGCAAATCCGTCGCGACCGCCGTCGCCATCGTCTTCACCTGCGCGCCGGTTCTGCCCGCGTTGCCGCAGGCAGCGGCGCGAAAGCAATCCACCGCGTCGGCACTCGACAGCGCGACGCTGCAATCGCTCGCCGCCGTCGCCGGGCAAGCGATGATGCAGCCAACGGCCTACACGTACCTCGAGCAGCTCAGCGACGACATCGGCGCGCGCGTTACCGGCTCGCCCGAAGGCCAACGCGCCATCGACTGGGGCGTCGCGACGATGAAATCGATCGGCCTCGATAACGTTCACACCGAGTCGTACCAGGTTTTTCGCGGTTGGACGCGCGGCACGGCGTCCGCGGAACTCGTCGCGCCGATTCACCGCAGCTTGATGGTGGATGCGATGGGCTGGGTCGGGTCCACGCCTGCGGGCGGAGTGGAGGGCGCACTCGTCGGCGTCAACACGTTCGACATCGACAACGAAATCAAAAACAACGCCGCCAGCTGGCGCGGGAAAATTCTGCTCGCGTATCAGCAAGGTCAGCCGCCCACGAATCGCATGATGGGCTTTTTGAAGTTTGGCGATTTGCTGAAGGCCGCGCAGACGAACGGCGCTGTCGCGGTGATCGGCGGCCAGGGCGGCCGTCCGTCGGCGGGCATGCACCTCACGCACACAGGCGCGCTGGGCTTCAACGTCTCGTACGAAATTCCCGTCGTCAGCATGTCCGCCGAAGATCAGGCGCAGCTGCAGCGCTACGTGGAGCGCGGCGTTCCCGTGCGCATCAAGATCAACGTGCAAAATAAATTTAGCGATGAGCCGGTGCAGTCGGCGAATGTGATCGGCGAAATCCGCGGCACCGAACATCCGGAGCAGGTGATCGTCGTCGGCGGCCACCTCGATTCGTGGGATCTCGCATCAGGCGCAACGGACAATGGCTGCGGCACGAGCACCACGCTCGGCGCGGCTTCAGCGATCATGAAGTCCGGGCTGAAGCCGAAGCGCACAATTCGCTTCGTACTTTTCACCGGCGAAGAAGAGGGGCTTCTCGGCTCGCTCGCCTATGTGAAGCAGCACAAAGACGAAATGCCGAATCACCTCGGCGCGATTATTCTCGACGCGGGGCAGGGCGCTGTCACTGGCCTTCAGCTTGGCGGGCGCGACGATTTGATACCTGCCACCGAGCCGTTCGCAAAATCCCTGCAGGCGTTTGGCAAGATGAGCGTCGATGATGAAGTGGAATTTGGCACCGACACGCTTTCGTTCACGCTTCAGGGTCTGCCGGGCATCAACCTCAATCAGGACACGACGGACTACAAGTACACGCATCACTCCGCTGTCGATACGCTTGACCACGTGTCTGCCGACGTGCTCGATCGCAACGCGGCGATTATGGCGCTCACGGCCTTCTGGATCGCGAATCGCGCCGATCGCTTCGCCGCGCCGTGGTCGCCCGAGAAAACCGCACGCATGCTGGTCGATAAGCACGACGATGAACTGCTGAAGGCGCTCGGCCTGTGGCCCTTCGGCGACCTCGGCGCGAATCCCAACGGCCCCGCCGACTAGTCGGACAGCCGATCCGGCGGTCCTCCGCTTAACCTGGAGGCTTAGCGAGCTTGTTCTGTTCGCGCAGCTGAATCTTCCAGCCAAGCACGCGCGCTTTGTTGCCCGCAGCTTCCGCCTCGGGCACCATACCTTTGCGTTGATACGCGCGCGAAATCGTCGTCCACGCCAGCACGTCTTCCGCATCGAGGGCCAGAATGCGATGCGCCGTCTCGATCGTGCGGTCAAAATCCTGTTGAGCGTGATAGGCTTGCGCCAGGCCATGCAGCGCGTCGGCAAAACGAGGATCGAGCTCCAGCGCTCTTTGATATTCCGCGACGGCCTCGGCGAATTTCCCTGCGCCGAAAAAATCGATTCCTGCGTAGTAATGTTCTTCCGCGGCGGGATTCGGTGGGGAACTCACCAAACAATTCTAGCATCAGCGCCACGGCGGCCCGCCCGAGCATGTTGAACGCGCTGCGCTACTACTGGATTACCTCGAAGGGCTATCGTCTGCGGCCGTGGGCGTCGCCGTATTTGCAGTGGCGCTTTGAAACTTACTTCGGCAAAGACGCCGCGCATCTCGATCGCGCCGCCTTCATCAGCCTGATGTGGCGCGAACGCGCCCGCATGCGCACGTTCCTCGAATGGGTTGCCGCCCAGCGCGCCCGCCCAAATTCCTGACAGCAACTGCACACCGGCAAGATTGCCTATGCTACTCCCCGTCGGCAGTAGCATGGGCAATCCTGCCGGTGTGCCTTTTGTTTTCGTGTCACAGTCCTTTTGAAAAAAGGACCCGTCATCCTGAGGCCCTACAGGGCCGAAGGATCTCTCTTCAGTTTTCCGCGGCGGCTCTACAACCTCGCCGACATGCGCGACAGCAGCTTCCCGTGGTCCGTCGTCACCGACACAATCAAATGATCCGTGAGCGGCACATCCTGATTCTTGATCCGCAGCACGAAGAGCAGACGATTGTCGCCCTCTTCGAGGTTGAGTGGCACCCTCTCGATCGTGAAATCCGCGGGACGCATGTCGAGATTCCGCTTCCACTGCGCGCGAATTTTCATGCTCGCCACAAAATCCGGCGAAGCCGCCGGCGTGTAGAGGTTCGTGTCGCATTCGTGGACATTCACGTACATCTCGATCGTCAGGTAGGTGGGGAAGTGCGTCACGGGCGACGCATTCTTGCGGTAAACCGGTCCGGACGGCAGATCGAGCCGCTGCAACCCCTCGAAAAAATCGTCCGCCGAAAGATACGGCTCAAACGTGACGCAGATCTCGCCGCGACGCACCTCGCCGATTGAGAGCGGTACTTTTTCTTTGTACTCCCAGATCGGGCCGGGAGGCTCGTTCGCCTGCGCGCGCGTCGTGCGCCACGGGCACAGTACCGCAAACACCACGGCCAACGCGGCAAACAGCCGCGAACGCGCGCGCGATCCGGAGCTTGAACGAGCGATTGAGCTGAACACGGGACCAGGAACTTCGGCAGCGTTTCCGCCGTGCCACCGCACGGCCAATACGCCGCGCTGCTGCACGGCTTCTACGAAGATATCGCGCCGCCGCACCCCTCGCAACCGCGCACTCACGCTTCAGTTCGAACCCAGCGCCGGAGCCGCAAACTCCTAATTCGCGGTAACTCGCCGTCGCATCTAAGCGTATTACCATAGAGAGGACGATGCCCGACGCCACAGGAAGCCACGCCATCCGCACCGAACACGTCATGCGGGTCTATCAGATGGGCGATAGCCAGGTGCCCGCCGTAAATGGGGTGACGATCACCGTAGATGCAGGCGAATTCGTCGCGCTGCTCGGCAGCTCCGGCTCCGGCAAATCCACGCTGCTGAATCTGCTTGCGGGGCTCGACCGGCCCACGTCCGGCGCCATCTACGCGCACGAAAAGAATCTCGCGGAAATGTCGTCTGGCGAACTCGCGCATCACCGCAGCCACACAATCGGCATGGTGTTTCAGGCGTTCAATTTGCTGCCGCGCATGACGCTCGAAGAAAACGTCGAGTTGCCGCTGCGGCTCGCAGAGGTTGAGCGCGCTGAGCGTCCTGCGCGCGTGCGCGAAGCTGTAGAGCGCGTGCGGCTCACGGCGCGCCTCTCGCACCGGCCCACCGAACTTTCCGGCGGCGAGCAGCAGCGCGCCTCGCTCGCTCGTGCGCTCGTCAATCGCCCCACGATACTTCTTGCCGATGAACCTACCGGAAATCTCGATAGCCACACCGGCGACGCGATCATGGACCTGCTCACTGAAATTAATCGCACGCTCGGAATGACCATCGTGATGGTCACTCACGATCGGGCGCGCGCCGAACGCTACGCTGGGCGCATCATCACAATGGGCGACGGAAAACTCATCAGCGACGGGGTGCGCGTATGAAGCTCGGCGATCTCACCGAACTCGCAGCCCGCAATCTTCGTGAAGCGATGCTCCGCAATTCGCTCACCACACTGGGCATCGCCGTTGGCGTTGCGTCGCTCGTTGCGATGCTGTCGCTTGGCGTGGGCCTGCAGGAACTGGCCAGCTCGCGGCTCACGCACTCTGGATTGTTTGACGCAGTGATCGTGATGTCGAAATCCACCATGCGCGGCTTCGGCGGCCCGATGCAGAATGAAGCCGCTGACGCCACGCCTCCGCGCCGCATCGACGATCCCGCGCGCAAGGAACTCAGCGAGCTACCGAACGTCGTCGAGGTTTATCCCGAAGTGCGTTTCCCCACGGAAATTGTGTTCGAAGGCAAATCGTTCAGCACCACGGCCGCGGGCATTCCAGTGTCCGCGCGGGACGATGGCGCTTACGACGGCATGAACGGGAAATTTTTCAGCGCTCCTGATGCGCCCGAAGCGATCCTGCAGATTGAATTCGCGAAGCAGCTTTCGGACAATACCGGCTCGCTGATCGGCAAGGAACTTTCGCTGCGTTACGGCGAGCGCCAAGCGCTGCCGCCGGATAACACCGCGAAGCCCGAGACGAAATCCGGTTCGAAAGGTGCTGGCGCAAGCACGGACGCCTCAGCGGACGATGATGAAGGCACGGGCTTCTCGGTTGTGACGCGCGAGAAAAAATTGAAAATCGTTGGTGTAGTGGAGACCGAGCCTGCTGCCGGGTTCGGTGGTTTCGGCCGCGGCCGCTTGCTCATCCCGCTCGCCATCGCGCAGGCGCTGAAAATCGCGCAGCCTACGGACATGCGCGAGATGCTTCGCGGACAGAACGGCAAAGTTTCGTATGACAGCCTCACCGTCCGCGTGAAAAACCCTGCCGCCGTGCAATCCGTGGAAGACGCGATCAAGAAAATGGGATTCGGCACGTTTTCCATTCTAGACGCGACAAAAAATCTCCGCCTCGTCTTCATCGTGTTCGACTCGCTGCTCGGCATCTTCGGCAGCCTCGCGCTCACGGTCGCGTCGCTCGGCATCATCAATACGCTCGTGATGGCGATTCTCGAGCGCCGCCGCGAGATCGGCATCCTGAAAGCGCTCGGTGCCGCCGATCGCGACGTGCGCCGTCTCTTTTTCGCGGAAGCGGGCGCGATGGGGCTTTTTGGCGGCATCGTTGGAGTATTTCTCGGCTGGGCTATCGGACGAGCTCTGAATTTCGCGACTAACGTTTACCTGAAGAAGCAGGGCCTGCCGCCGATTGACCTGTCGTCTGTGCCGCTGTGGCTGGTCGGCTCGGCGATCGGCTTCTCGTTCTTCGTGAGCCTGATCGCGGGAATGTATCCGGCCTCACGCGCGGCGAAGCTCGATCCCGTTGAGGCGCTGCGGTATGAGTAGGGAAGTGTCGCGGAAGCTTCTAGTATTCATCGGTGTGGCGGCTTTAGCTTTGCTCACGGTCGCCCTCGCGCCTGCGGCGCACGCGCAGGTCCGCGCCGAATGTCGCTCGGTGCCCAGCAAAATCCTCGGCCATCCCGTGAAATACTGCGCGTTCCTGCCGCCGAGCTACGACGCAAACACGGCCGCCAAATTTCCCGTTCTCTACTACCTGCACGGCCTCGGCGGCAACGAGCAGCTCCTGCTCCGCGCCGGTGGCATGAATATTTTGCAGGACCTGGTCGATCAGAAAAAAATCGGCGAGTTCATCGTAATCGCGCCCGACGGTGGCCGCTCGTTTTACATCAATTCCAAAGACGGCAAAGTTCACTACGAAGATTTCTTCATGCGTGAATTTCTCCCGGCCATGGAATCGCGCTATCGCATCAAGCCGGGCCGGGCCAACCGCGGGATCACCGGCATGTCGATGGGCGGCTACGGCGCTCTGCGCTTCGGCTTCAAGTACGCGAACGAATTCGGCTCAGTGAGCGCGCACAGTCCAGCCCTCACCGACAAGCTGCCCGAAGTGGAAATTACCGACGAACAAGCCGAGCGCATCTCTACCGAAGTGGGCGGCACCTTTGGCGATCCCATCGATCGTGGCTTCTGGCAGCGCCAGAATCCCTTCACGATAGTGAAGTCCATGCCACGGCCCACCGACCTTGCGATTTATTTCGACTGCGGCACCGACGACGATTTCGGCTTCTACAAAGGCGCCCAGGAATTTCACGACCTGCTCGTCGCGAAGAAAATCCCGCACGAATTCCACCTCTACCCGGGCGGCCACGACTGGGATTATTTCTCGCGCCACTTTCCCGCTTCGCTGGCCTTCCACTCGCACGCCTTCGATCAGGCAAACGCAGCCACGAAGTAGTGCACGCTCACGTAACGCAGCTCATAACCCACTGTACCGAACCCGCGCTACAATCCGTCTTAATCTGTAGCCGCACCCAGAGGCTGCCATGTTCACACGCGTCCACTCGCGGTTCATGATTGCCGACCTATGCACGCTGATTCTCGCTTGCGTCGTCCCGGCGTTCGCGGCATACATCTATCCGCTCTCCTCCACCGACATTCGCGACGCGTATTTCATCGGCCGCCGCAATGACGGAGTGACGTCCGACTTCCTGCTCAAATACAAACGCCATTTCGATATGCCGCCGAGCGGTCCGTACATTTCTGACGTCGCGATCGAGACGCCGTTCGCACAGATCGTCGCGTACTCCTCGCAAACCGCGAATTTCGATGCCCCCACAGCCGTCCAGCAATTTCAGGACAGGCCGATGAAGTTTTTCGCCCATGTCTCCATTTTTGCCACGGACAGCTACAAGATCGAGCAAACCAACCCGACGAATTCGCTCTACCCTTCGTATCGCAGCTTTTGGCAAGATTTCAAAATCGGCTTGGTTCAGGGCAACAATCGCGTGATTCAACCGACGTCCATAAACGGCGAGTCGCTCTATCCTCCCACTCCGGCCGACAGCGTCGGTTCGACGGCTCCAATCGGCGCCCGCGTGGACCTCGAGTACCCCGCCAAGAAAATCGAGGCGGATTCCGTTACGATTTCTGTCGATTCGCCGGATGGCCAGCACATCGAAGCGAGTTTCGACCTCACGACATTGCGCTAGACCGGTTGCGCGTGTCCGCTGGCGCAAGCAAACGTCCCACGACCGGACACACTGTCTAGCCCCGCCCTCGCAAGTCACGCCCACATAAGCACTTCCACCACGCCAGACTGGCCAGCGACGTGCCACCACATAGGCTGCCGTACTCTGCATAAAGGACGACGCATGAACGCACTTCGCCTCTGGCTCGCCGCACTTAAAGAATTCTTCACCACGTCGCCGCGCGACCAATGGGACATCGTCACGCAAGACGCGAGCTACGCCATCCGCACGCTGCGCAAATCGCCCGGCTTCGCGCTCACCGCGATTCTCACTCTCGCTCTCGGCATCGGCGCGAACACCGCGATCTACAGCGTCGTCCACGCCGTGCTGCTTAGCCCGCTTCCATACCGCGACGGCGCGAACCTCGTCTTGCTCCGCCATCCCGCCGAAAAAATGTCCGTCCGCGACATTGGATTTTCTGTGCCCGAAATCAACGACTACCGCTCGCAGAATCAGACGTTCTCCGACATCGCCGAATACCACGGCATGTCGTTCACGCTTTTCGGCCACGGCGATCCGGATCGCGTGCGCACCGGAGTCGTATCCGCGAATTATTTCCCGATGCTCGGCGTCTCGCCCGTCCTCGGCCGCAATTTCACTTCAGAGGACGAGCAGCACGGCGCACCCGCGGTGCTCGTTCTCAGCCACGAATATTGGCGCGATAAATTTGGCAGCGACCCAAACATCGTTGGCAAAACTTTTGAGATGAACGACAAGGTCCACACCGTCGTCGGCGTGCTGCCGCAGCTCCCGCAATATCCCGATGAAGACGACGTTTACATGCCCACCTCCGCGTGCCCGTACCGGTCTTCCGACGACATGGCGCGAGATCGCGACATGCGCATGATGGAGCTTTTCGGACGCATCAAACCGGGCGTCACGCATGATCAAGCGCGCGCCGACCTTGCCACCATCACCAGCCGCCTCGCCGCGGAATATCCCACATCCTACAAGCCCGAGAATGGAATCGCCGTCACCGCCACGCCGCTGAAGTCCGAACTCACCAGCGGCGCGCGCCCGATTCTGCTCGCCCTGCTCGCCGCTGCGGGATTCGTGCTGCTGATCGTCTGCGCCAACGTCGCGAACCTCACGCTCTCGCGCGTAGCCCGCCGCGAAAGGGAACTCGCCGTCCGCTCCGCCCTCGGCGCCGGAAAAATTCGCCTGCTGCGCCAGCTTTTCACCGAGAGCTTTATTCTTTCCGTGATCGGCGGCGGACTCGGCATCCTGCTTGCCAATTCGAGCCTCGAACTCTTCACCACCTTTGCGGCGCGCCTCACGCCTCGCGCGAGAGAGATTCACATCGATTCCGGTGTGCTGCTCTTCACCTTCGCCGCCGCGTTTCTCACCAGCATCGTGTTCGGAACTGTGTCGGCACTTTTCTCTGGAGCCGACATTTCGAGCGGCTTGAAAGAGGGAAGTACGGGTGCGGGCCTCGGCCGTTCGCGCAATCGCATGCGCAATGCGCTGATCGTCTGCCAAGTTGCGTTTTCTTTTGTGCTGCTGGTGGGCGCGGGGCTGATGTTGCGCAGCCTGTTGAATATGGAGCGCGTCAGTCCAGGTTTCGTTCCCGAACACGTTCTCGCGATGAAGCTCACGTTTAATTGGGCGAAATACGCGGGCCAGGAAGAATACGCCGCAGCCGCAAAGAAGCTCGTCGATCGCGTGCAGGCCGAAACGGGAGTCACCGCCGCAGCCGTCGCCTCGAATTATCCTTTGCAGGCAGAACTGGTCGCCGTCGGACCGGGCGTAAATCCCTTCATGATCGAAGGCCGCGCGCCAGATCCGGGCGCGAAACCTCCCGTGACGGCCGCTACCGCCGTCTCCTCTGACTATTTCAAGACGCTGGGAATTCCTCTGCAGAGCGGCCGCGTTTTCAACGACACCGACGACAGGAAACATCCCTACGTGGCCATCATCAACCAGGAACTCGGCCGGCTCGTGTGGCCCCACGAAGATCCGCTCGGCAAGCGCGTCTCCTTCAATCAAGGCAAGACCTGGGTCGAGATCGTAGGAGTAGTGGGCAACGTGAAAGATTTCGGACTTGACCACGCGGTGACTGCGGAGATTTACGCGCCGATGGGCCAGGAGTCGGATCCAGCGACGCTCATCGTTCGCACCGCCGCGGATCCTTCTGCGATGTCTCAACAGATTCGCAACGTGATTCGTGAAGTCGATTCGCAAACCGCCGTGACGCACGAAATGTCGATCGAGCAGGCGCGCCGCGATTCGCTTCAGTCGCCGCGGCTCACCGCGAGTTTGCTCGGCGTGTTCGCGTTTCTCGCGCTTGTGATCGCAGCTACCGGTATCGGCGGCATCATGGCGCTTGCCGTCGGCCAGCGCATTCGCGAATTGGGCATTCGGCTCGCGCTAGGGGCGCAGCCGCGCGAAATTTTGCAGATGGTGGTTAGGGAAGGCGTCGGCATGGCGCTGATCGGTGCAGCGATCGGCGCCGCCGGCGCGCTCATGCTTACTTCGCTAGTAAGGTCGATGCTGTTCCAGGTGAGCCCGTTCGATCCGGCCACATTCGTCGCCGTAGGCGTTGTTCTCGTGCTTAGCGCGTTCGCCGCCAGCTACATTCCCGCGCGCCGCGCCGCCAACGCAAACCCGCTAGAAGCACTCCGCTCCGAGTAGCGTCGGACAGGGCCCCAGCCCTGTCCTCCTACCCGGGACTGCGCAACGCCACCACGTGCACACTAAGCTGCGCGCGCAACCCGTGGCATAGCCTGCCGCGCAGGCTGTGCTCCTACGCTCTCACTTTCTCCCGCACGCACCAGCCGCACCCGGACCACGCACCAACCGCACCCGGACCACGCACCATCAATCACCGCGCCGCCAACAATTTCTCAACAGCCTCTTCAAGACTCAGGCCATCACCCCCAGCAAAATACTCCGCCAACTCCACATCCGGGAACCCGGCCCGCGTAGCCATCCCAATCACCGCTTCCCGAGTCACCACCGCCCCACGCTCCACACACTCGCGAATCGCTCCAAACACCACTGAATGATCCGCGTTTCCCCATTCGTGAGTACGCACCCGCTCCACCGCATCGCGCAGCCGCCGCAAGTCGCCACAGCCACACAACGCCCGCAACACGCTAATTTCGAGAAGCGCACTTCGATCACATTTCACAGTGTGAGTTTAAATCAGGAAGGAGTCGAGAGACACACACCGACACCAATCACTACAGGCAGGAAGAGAAAACAGAAACGCCGCGCTTTACGCCGCGTGCGCCGACACCGGCCGGACAAAATCGAGCCGGTCAATCGTTGCTGCAACAGCGAACAAAGGCGAAGCTTCACCCTCAAACTGCGACATCCGCAGCGCTTTCGCCGTCGCCCGTACCAGCACCGAAGTGCCGCTACCGCGCTCGGCCGGCAACGAGAACGTCAAATCGATTGGCGTGCCCGCGTCGATCGGAACTTGCGAATGGAAGAAGATGCCAGTGCGCGACACGTCCCTCAGCTGAGCCGTGTGAAAACTCGCCGGCCGCTTGCCCGTAAAACACACCTGCACCGGCAAGAAAACCTCATAGCGGCGAGCCTTTCGTCGTTCACCCATAAAGCACCCCCACATCTTTGGATGCAATGCATAGGCCAGACGACGTATTGAATAGTTTATTGAAAATAGGAGGGTTAGCTCGCGTGGCAGTACGGCGTTTTTGCGACAACCCTGCAAAATCTGCCCGGTTTGGGAAATTGATGCAGGGTTCGCCTCGTTTCGCCGTTCTACTTTGCAACGGCTTTCGAGGCTCGCCGTATCGTTATTCTAGGCCAGCCAGTCGCTACAGAACGAACCGGACCGCGACGCCCGCGCACCCATTCGTGCGATCTTCTACGCGCACCACAGACCCGAGAAACTTCTTGTGCGCCGAGACCTTCTCGCCAAACGGAAACGTCACAAGTACGCGCATGCCTACGAAGTAGTGCGGCATGCAGCTCGTGAAAAACAGGCCATCTCTCGTGAAATCAATCACTTCGCCCACATCGCGTACGTCCGCAAACCGCGCGTCAAACGGCCGAACCTCCAGCGGCAGCGACATCTTCAGCCGCACCCGCTTTCGAGTCGTGTTCGCGCCTGTCACCGCCGGGCCTTGGCCTACCGATCCCTGGATATGACTCGACGTCGCCATAAATTTCTCCATGCCGAGCTGGGAGAGCTCTGGTTGATTAGAGGCTAAGGTTTGGCGAAGGCGGGCGCTATAGGACGGCAGTACCAGTGGGTACGGAGCGGAAGTTTAAGTCGTTTGCACACATTTCGGCGCAGCCGCGTTCCATTTTGGCAACGGGATTCCCGAATTGGGACGACGTCCGACAGCCGACCGGGCGGTCGGGTAGTGGCTTTTATATTCTTTAATATTGGAGACGCGGACCACCAAGTTGGCTGTCCGCCGCGCAATGCCGTATCGTGTTTCTCGCTCATGCCACTCACCGCACCGCCGCCAACTATCCACCGACTCACCCGCGCCGACCTGCCCAAAAGCACGGTCGCACTAGCGCGCTACCTGATCGGCAAAACTCTCGTGCACGACACGCGCGCCGGCCGCATCGCAGGCCGCATCGTAGAAACCGAAGCGTATCTTGTCGGCGACGCCGCGGCGCACAGTTTCCGCGGCATGACGGAACGCAACCGTCCGCTGTTTCTCGAGCGTGGCCACTCGTACGTGTACTTCATTTATGGCAATCACTTCATGCTTAATATTTCCGGGAATCGCGACGGCGTCGGGGAAGGAGTTCTGTTCCGCGCCGCTGAGCCGGTCGAAGGAATCGACTTGATGCGCCGTCATCGCGCCATGCCCGCCAGCGCGAAACTCGAAGATCTCGCGCGCGGACCAGGACGTCTCGCCGAAGCTTTCGCGATCGACCGCAGCGTCGATGCGATCGACATGGTGGACGGGAAGTCAGCGCTCTGGCTCGGAACTGCCGTCCGCAAACGCGGCGCACTCGGCGAAAGCGTTCGTATCGGAATCACCAAAGAAGCCGAGCGCGTGCTGCGCTACTACGAGCGCAACAGCAAATTCGTCAGCGGCACCAATAAACTGAACGCGTAAAAACTTCAAGCTCCTGAATTAATTATTCTGTAACGTCCGCTGTCATCCGCAAGCTGCCATCATAGACGTCGACAGCAAAACCGCTCGACGGCGCCGCCGTCCACGTTTTTAAATTCAGCGTCGCGCCCGCCGCAGCTCGATATCCCGTAATCCGCCAGGCCGCGAGCGGTTTCCCCGCGACGCAAGTGATGATCGCGTGAGCATCCAGCGCGAAGATTTGTGCCGCGCCTTTACCCACGACGCGCGCGGTGCTGTCCGCTTCCACCAGCACGGCTGTCGTCTCGTCGATGCCCATAACGTGAACCTGCTTTGCCCAACCGTCCTGCACGATTCGCGCGGCGAATACGACGGACCTGCCCATCCGGTTGCGCGCACTGTAGTGGCTGTCTGTAATCACGCCGCGCAGCTGTGGGATATCGAGAAAATCCTTTTCGAGCGTCACGTGTATGTCGTAAGGATTCGCCAGCGCTTGCTCGGTCGTGACCGTGTCGATCATCGACGCGAAAATGAATTCACCTTCGACCGCGAGTCCCGCGCTGATTCCTGCAATCGGCACGCCCCGCGCGATCGCCGCGTTGATTTCCTTTTGCACCGAAGTGCCTTTCCAGAATTTGATGTAGTTCGATTGGTCGCCGCCCGCGATGAAAATGGCGTGCGCCTCGTGCAGTTGCTGAATGACCCACGGCTGCTCACTCGCCTCGCGCGAGCTGAAAACAATCGTCGTCGTCGAGTTCGCCGGGCACTTCTCGTGGAATTCCTGGTTGTAGTCGTCGTCGCCCGAAGCTCGGAGGATCACGATTTTCCCGCCGCCAGAGTGCTCGCAGAAAAATGCGGTCGCTTCATCCACATCGCCATGTCCGCCGAGCATCACCACGCCAAATCGCGGCTCGTGCGTCTGCTTCGGCGCGCTCGCCGCGAGCGAATATTCAACGTATCCAGTCCCGGTCGAAGTCGGCTTCGGCGGCGGCGCGTCCTGCGCAAAGGCAGCCGTCGCCATTACCACCACGCCAAATGCCACCATTGCGGTCCCCATTCTCATCGCCACCTGTACCCTCCGATTCGCATTTCCGCCAAACTCATGCCGCCCAGCGTAAATCCTGCTATTCTGGCCGCATAGAGCGAATTCGCGCGCGCCGGAGCCGGCTACCGCTCGCGCGCCATCGCGCATCTAACCCATATGCCTCGCCGACCGAAATCGAAAGTTGAACCGAATCCGTCCGTGCTTGCGCGCCTACTGCAGTCCGGTTTGCGCAAAGGGCTGACGCGCGCGTATCACGGCGTGCAACTCGATCCCGCAAAGTATCTCGAAACCATGCGCCGCGCGCACCGGCTGCCAATCAGCACGTGGAGCGACATGTTCCGCGTGGAAGAGGCTGTCGTCAAGCACCATGCGGACCGCATCATCCGTTCCGCGTCGCGCGCCGCGGCACTCGAGGGCACGGGACTCGGCCTCGGCGGCATGCTGACGATTTTGCCCGACGCTGGAATTCTCTCGGCGATCACCGTTCGCATGTTGCATCGACTTAGCTTGATCTACGGATTCGAGTACAACACTGAAGACGAAACGCAGGAGCTTTGGCTCGCAGCTGCCAGTGCCGCCGGGCTCGACATGGGCCGCGAATTCATCGGCAAGCAAGCCGCAACCCATCTTGTTCCCGCGATCATCGACCGCATGGCCGTGAAGCTCGGCGCCGAAGTGGCGGAGAAGTGGACTGGCCGCGTGATTCCGCTGATCAGCGCCGCCGCTGCGGGAACTCTCAACTATTATTTCGTGCGCAGCTGGGGACGCCGCGCGCAGAAACATTTCCACGACCGACACATGGCCGTGCGCAAGCGCAGCCTGCGCGAGCCGCGCTATCTCGCCATGGCACACGCGACACATCTCAATCGCGCGAATTAGTTGCATATCGAGGCTAACGAGCTGACGACATGAACGCCGCTCCCATCCCGGCGCCGCCTGAACGCGAAGAACCGATGTTCTGCATGGTCCTCGCGCCCCGCCCGATGTTTGAGGTTCCGGCATCGCTGTCCGAGCCGATCGACTACGCCCGTCGCCTGGTGGCCGCGCTATTTACCGGCTCGCTGCTCAGTGATGTCCTCGATCCTGCCACGCTGCGCGTCATCATCGGCGAAGGGAACTGGATCTCCTACGAGTGCAGCTTCTGGGAATACCTCAAGTGCGATCGCCAGTCGTTGAAGTCGAGTCTGAAGCCGTCGGCCTTGCGGAAAATTGTGCGCCTCGCATACGGGCCAGATCGGCGGACCTGGTTCCGATCGCGCACGAAACCATCGCTCCACTACTTCATCTATCTGGAACAAGGCCGGCTGAAACTCAAAGGCCACGTCGATGCCGCCGCGCCACGTAAAAATCCCTACGTCCATCTCGTCGATGATTATTTGCCTGCGCACGGCATTGGCACGCATCCCACAGCCGAACAACTTTGGGCCGCTTACAAAACGCGCCGCTAGCAGATTTACCCTTCAGCAATAGCACAACCAGTTCTCGCGAAACCCTTGCTCGCTTGCCGCGCGTCGTGCGATGCTTTCGCGTCGCTTTCCGCCCCCCGGAGGCTTTGCAATGCCCGTCTGTGACGGTTGCGGGACCCGCGCGGATGATGCACATATCCGCGGCCGCAATCAGCGGGTCGAACTCGCGCTGCGTTACCGCCCCACGCAGATTAAAGTTTTGATTCTGGATGGCTCGCCGCCGGCGCGCTTCGAAGATTCGTTCTATCAATCGACGCGCGATCGCAGCGTGCGCTCGGTCGCGTCGCGCGTTTATTTCGACGAAATCGTGAAGGCCGCAGGCGGCACCGTGTCGCCGGCGATGCTCGAGGATTCCGCGCTGGTCGATTTCCGGAAGAAGGGATTTTTT
>JABDGF010000014.1:0-43561 GCA_013286165.1 Acidobacteriota bacterium
TGACGATGCTCTGCATCCACGGCTCGAAAGATTTTTGGGAGCGGATTTCGTGGATCAACGACGTCTCTGAGCTTGTGCAGTCGCAGCCCGCATTCGATTGGCCGCGCGGCTGGCAGTTCGCGGACTCGCAACGCGCCGGCCGCATGGTGCGGGCAGGCCTCGCATTGGCGGTCGCGCTGTTTGATACGCCGCTGCAAGCCGATGCGCTCGCCGAGGTGCGCAAAGATCGTGTCGCGATGGACTTGGCCGATTCCGTTGCCCGACGGCTCGTGCAACGGCCGTTTGTCACTCTGAGTGGCACGGGGCGATTCGCGTTCCGCCGCAAAATGCGGGACGGAGGAGTCGCCGGTTGGAAGTACGCCACGCGCCTCGCCGTCGTCCCCGCCGATGAAGATTGGAAGATGGTCCGGCTACCGCCTGCGCTCGCACCCTTATATATAGTCCTCCGGCCGATCCGCCTGCTCCGCAAGTACGGCTGGGGCCCATCGAAATAGCCGTATCCGCATACACTCCTGAAACTTTATCCAACGAGTGGGTTAGACCCTCTGAACGAGCGGAGCGGCGGGATGTTGAATTTGGAGCACACGCCGCCAAGTTCGCGCTGGCGCGGCAACGTTCGCGGCATAGGATGGGTACCGTCAAGAGGGGTGGGCGTCGCGCTGGATTGCGCGAATCCTCAGGACCATTCACTCATCGTATGAGGAGCGAGCGCGTCCCGTGAATCCAGGGCGAAGCCGGATTTCCGCGCGAGCGGCGCAACGCTGCGTCACTGGCGTTTTGCTGGTCGGCGCCTTGCTAAGTTGCAACAGCTGCCAGACGCGATCGACGGCGGCCAGTGAAACCGCGAAAGCGGGGCCGCGCGCTTCGATCTCGTTTTGTGCAACGAGCGCGCAAAATTGTGCACCCGCGGCGAGCTTCACTGCGTCGAACACAAAGGAACTGACGATTCGCGCATGGACGTTGGGCGTGCCGCCGGGGAATCACACGCAGACTCTGGCGATCTCGATGCCGGACGGTGCGGAGTATCCCGAAACGCGAACCGGTTTTCGCGTTCCGGATGGATCGAAGGATCCGTTTCAGGAATTAAGGACGATCTCGATGGCTGAATTGCAGTCGAGCCCAAACAAGATCGCGGGCATCTGGACCGTACGCCTGCTGCTCGACGGCAAGTTGCTCGCCACCGAAAAATTCGAGATGAAGCCGCAAGGACCATCGAAAAACTGATGAGCGCCACCTCAGCCGTTTCGCCAGCCCGAATCGCACCCGGCAGCCAGACCGGCCCTACCGGCGCGCAGGTTCACGCCAAAACGATCGGCGCGAAAATTCGCGCGCAGGGCGCGGCTTCGGTGCGCATCCTCAACGGTGACATGTTTCCGTGGATGCGCAGCGGCGATCAGGTATTTGTGCGGCGCTGGAATTTCGAACTTCTGCGCCCCGGCGACGTGATTCTTTTCGAGCGCAACGAAGAATTCTTCGTTCACCGCGTGATTCGCACAGAAAGCGGGAAACGTGCCGCCAAGACCGTGGTCACCAAGGGTGACGCGCTCGACTCCGCCGACGTACCAGTCACCGAAGAAGAGTTTGTCGGCCGCGCCACGCGGATCCACCGCGGCAAGCGCCACATCGACATTCAATCGCTCGGGCAACGCGTCGCAGGGCGCACGCTCGCGCGTCTCTCCAAATTCAGCGCCGCCGTTTACGCTCCACTTCGCATCGTGAAGCGCCTCTTCGTCTAGCAACATTCTTCCGGCGCAAAAGTACTGCACCACCGTGGCACATTGCACTTCCGTCCCGCCGCAATCGCCGATCATCTTGCATTCATATACGGCAGAGACACTCTGAGGTAGAATCGTCGGGTTCGGACAAATGGATACGCACCTCCCCGTGATTCCGCCTTTTGCGCCGCAATGTAGGAGTCATCGGAGCAATCAAATAGGCTGTAACCGGATGCAAGCCAAGAGCATCCGACCCTGAAGACCACCAATTCGAGACTGACCGGAGGACATTATGAGTTCGACCGCTGATACCACCGCTTCCACCGCGGGCAACGCGCACGGCGAAAATCCGCTGAAGACGCTCACCAAGTTTGGCCAGTCCGTCTGGCTCGATTACATCCGGCGCGACCTGATCGCCACCGGCGAGCTGCAGAAGCTGATCACGAACGACGGCCTGCGCGGCATGACTTCGAACCCGTCGATTTTCGAGAAGTCCATCGCAGGAAACGCCGACTACCAAAAAGATTTGAACGAATTCGCCAAGGACAAGAGCCTCGACGCGAAGGGCATCTACGAGCACATCGCGATCAAGGACATTCAGTCCGCCGCCGACGTGATGAAGTCGGTCTACGACCAGACGGCTCATCGCGACGGCTACATCAGCCTGGAAGTTTCTCCCTTCCTCGCGCACGACACCGCGGGAACGATCGAAGAAGCGCGCCGGCTGTGGAAGACCGTGGACCGCAAGAACCTGATGGTGAAGGTGCCTGGGACGAAGGAAGGCATCCCAGCGATCAAGCAGCTAATCAGCGAAGGCATCAATATTAATGTGACGCTGCTTTTCGCTCAGGACGTGTACGAGCAGGTCGCCGAGGCCTACATCGCCGGCCTTGAGACGCTCGCGAAGAATGGCGGCGATGTGAGCAAAATCGCCAGCGTCGCGAGCTTCTTCATTAGCCGCATCGATACGCTGATCGATGGCGAGATCGACGCGAAGGCCAAAGCCAGCACGGACGCCGCGCAGAAGGCCGCGTTCGAAAAGATTCGCGGGCAAGTTGCCATCGCCAACGGCAAGCTCACCTACCAGGCTTACAAGCGCATCTTCAGCGGCGCGCGTTGGGAAGCTCTCGCGGCGAAAGGCGCGAAGTCGCAGCGTGTTCTGTGGGCCAGCACGAGCACGAAGGATCCGAAGTTCAGCGACGTGTACTACGTTGAGGGTCTAATCGGCCAGGACACGGTCGATACAATTCCTCCGGCCACTCTCGACGCCTTCCGCGATCACGGGAAGCCGCGCGCGAGCCTGGAAGAAAATATTCCCGCCGCGAAGGAAACGATGGACGGCCTCGCGAAGTCCGGCATCTCGATGAAGGCCGCGACCGACAAACTCACCGAAGACGGCGTGAAGCTCTTCGAAGAAGCGTTCGATAAGCTGCTCGGCGCGGTGAAAACCCAGGTCGCGAAAGTTGCGGGAGGCGCGAAGTGAACAAGCTGACCTACAAACTCCCCGACAATCTGGCGAGTGCGGTACAAGGCACGCTGGCCGACTGGAAAAAAGGCGACAAGGTTAAGCGTCTGTGGGCCGGCGACGCAACTCTCTGGTCGAATCAGGACGAAGCCAAGTGGATCGGCTGGCTCACCGAAGCGGACAAGCCGATCTCCACCGAAGCGCGTTACAGCGACTACACGAAGCTCGCGGAAGACATTCAGAAGGCCGGATTCACGCACGCCGTGCTACTCGGAATGGGCGGCTCGAGCCTTTGCGTTGAGGTGTTCGAGAAAACCTACGGCAAGATCGGCTCGCAACCGCAGATGCACGTGCTCGATTCTACCGATCCCGCGCAGATTCGCACCGTCGAGCACAGCATCGACATCGCGAAGACCGTTTTCATCGTCGCGAGCAAGTCCGGCAGCACGCTCGAACCGAATATCTTTAAGGAATATTTCTACGACCTTACGTCGAAAGCCGTCGGCGCGGGTGAAGCAGGGAAGCGCTTCATCGCGATCACCGACCCCGGCTCGCACATGCAGAAAGTCGCGGAGCAAGACGGATTCCGCGCGATTTTCTACGGCGTGCCGAGCATTGGCGGCCGCTACTCCGCGCTTTCGAATTTCGGCAAAGTGCCGGCTTCGATTCAGGGCGTGGATCTCGCGAAGTTCCTCGCGAACGTCGATCTGATGGTGAAGGCGTGCGGCGCTGACGTCCCGGCGGATCAAAATCCTGGCGCGATTCTCGGTGCGATTCTGGGGACGCTGCAGAAGACCGGCCGCGACAAAGTCACGATTTTCGCGTCGGAAGGAATCTCGGATCTCGGTGCGTGGCTCGAGCAGCTTCTCGCCGAATCCACCGGCAAGATCGGCAAAGGCCTGATCCCGGTTGACCTCGAAACGATCGGCGCGCCGGAAGTTTACGGCAACGATCGCATTTTCGCGTACGTGCGCCTCGAAAACGGCGCGGACCCTAAACTCGACGCGGCAGTCTCGGCGCTTGAAAAGGCCGGCCATCCCGTCGTCCACATTTCCGTCGGGGATAAATATGACCTTGGCGAGGAATTCTACCGCTGGGAAATCGCGACCGCCGTCGCGGGCTCGATTATCGGCATCAACCCGTTCAACCAACCCGACGTGGAAGCGAGCAAGATCGAAACCCGTAAGCTGACGGACCAGTACGAAAAGGAAGGCAAGCTGCCGGCCGAAGCTCCGTTCTTCGAGGACAAGGGCATTAAGCTATTCTCCGATCCGAAGAACACCGAAGCGCTGAAAGCCGCGGCGGGTGCGAATCCGACGCTGGTCAGCTACTTGAAGGCGCACCTGGGCCGCATCAAGCCCAACGATTACTTTGCGCTGCTCGCCTACGTTGAACGCAACGACGCGCATAAGAAGACGCTGCAAACGGCTCGTCTCGCGGTGCGTGACAAAAAACACGTCGCGACGTGCCTCGGCTTCGGTCCGCGGTTTCTGCATTCGACAGGACAAGCGTACAAGGGCGGCCCGAACACTGGCGTGTTCCTGCAAGTCACCTGCGACGACGCGGCCGATTTGAAAGTGCCGGGCCACACTTACACGTTTGGAATCGTTAAGGCGGCACAGGCGCGCGGCGACTTCCAGGTACTTGCGGATCGCGGACGCCGTGCGTTGCGCGTCCATTTGAGCGCCGACGTGGCGGCGGGCCTTTCGACGCTGCAGCAAGCGATCGCCGAAGCGCTCGCGTAAGCGGCGAAGATCAGTGATGTGCGGTGCGCGGAGGACGGCCTGATGGAGCACGGAAGTTCCTTTGAATTTCACGAGGAAGAGTCAGGCCGTCCCGCGCATCCGTGCATCATGGTTATTTTTGGAGCGTGCGGCGATTTAACCAAGCGCAAGCTCATCCCAGCGCTCTACAATCTCGCGAAGAGCGACCTTCTACCGCGCAATTTCGCAATCATCGGCATCTCGCTGCAAGACTCGAACGACGAAGCGTTCCGCGCGAAAGCTACCAAAGACATCCACGAATTCGGGACGATCGAAGTGGACGAGTATTCGTGGGAATCGTTCAAGCGCCGCCTCTATTATCTCTCCGGCAATTTTCAGGATCCGCAGCTCTTCAAAAATCTCGGCGACCTGCTGAAAAAAGTGGAAGCGGAACAAGGCACGCAAGGTAATTGCATCTTTTATCTCGCTACCGCGCCTGCTTTTTTCCCAATTGTGATTCAGCAGCTCGGCAAAGCCGACCTCACCGACGAAGAAGGCACCAAGTGGCGCCGCGTGGTGATCGAAAAGCCTTTCGGACACGACCTCGCAAGCGCCGTCGCGCTGAATAAGGAAATCGGCCAGGTGCTTGACGAGCACCAGATCTACCGCATCGACCACTACCTCGGCAAAGAAACCGTACAGAACATTCTCGCGTTCCGCTTCGCGAATGGAATTTTCGAGCCGGTGTGGAATCGCCGGTACGTCGATCACGTGCAGATCACCGTGGCGGAAGAACTCGGCGTGGAATTGCGCGGCGACTACTACGACAAAGCCGGCGCCATGTGCGACATGGTGCCGAACCACATTCTGCAGCTCATCACGCTCACAGCTATGGAGCCGCCGATTTCTTTCGACGCCTCCTCGGTGCACGACGAACAAACCAAAATCCTGCGCGCGATCCAGCCGCTGAATCCCGAACGCGTGCTCGATCACGCCGTCCGTGGCCAGTATGGCGAAGGCGTCATCGACGGAAGGCCCGTGCCCGCCTACAACACCGAGCCCAACGTAAAGCCGCATTCCACCACCGAAACTTTCGTCGCGCTTTCGCTGAGCATCGACAGCTGGCGCTGGGCCGGCGTGCCGTTTTATCTGCGCACCGGAAAGCGCTTGAAAGAGCGCGTCACCGAGATTGTGATCCGTTTTCGGCGTCCACCGTTCGTGCTCTTCCGTAAAACTCAAGTGCAGGGCATTCCGCCGAACGAGCTCGTGCTCAACATCCAACCCGACGAAGGAATCTCACTCAGCTTCGAAGCCAAGGTGCCCGGCCCCGTTGTCCGGCTTGGCGCTGTGAATATGGATTTCCAGTACGCCGATTATTTCGGTACCACGCCGTCCACCGGCTACGAGACTCTTCTCTACGACTGCATGATGGGCGATCCTACGCTGTTCCAGCGCGCCGACATGGTGGAAGCGTCATGGACCGTCGTCCAGCCGATCCTCGACGTGTGGAAGGCGATTCCGCCGCGCGATTTTCCAAATTACGCGGCCGGCAGCTGGGGACCCGAAGCTGCATTCGAATTGCTGCGCCGCGAGGGCCGCGAGTGGCGTGACCCGTCGCGCAAACCACTAACACTAAAGGATACCCGTCTCTCGCATCCGGTCGGGCATCTCACTTCCGTACTCAAGTGACTACGTGCTGTCATCTGTCAACATGTGACCACCGTCACATTTCGCAGTAATTTTATTTTTTCGAACGCATTTCGTTCCGGTTTATGAACCCGTGTGATAGAGTGCCGCGAATCGACACTGTCGCCGCAGCGATACTTCGATGAATAACGAACCCCACGCCCCGATCAGTCGCGCAAGTCGTGCAGCCAAGATGCTCGCGCGCGTCGCGTGGGCGGCGCTTCCAGTTTTTTTGATCGCGCTCGTTGCCGTAGCCGCAGAGCCGCACGATCCCGCCCTGGTTCCCAATATTTTCAAGCCGGACTCGACGCCAGCCGACCACATTTACGGCGTCGCGCTGTTTGTGCTCACCGTCACAGGCGCGATTTTTGTCGCCGTCTTCTCGCTTCTCGTGTACGCGATCGTGCGTTATCGCGCGAAGCCCGAAGACGATTCGCATGAACCCGCGCAGGTTTACGGCAGCAACCAGATCGAACTCGCGTGGACGGTTATTCCCGTGCTTATCGTCGTGATGCTGTTTCTCGCAACGGCGCGAGTGATCGCGCAAATTCAGGATGCACCTCCACCTCCGGGAACAATTAACGTCACCGCCGTCGGCCACCAATTCTGGTGGGAATTCCGCTATCCCGATCTCGGCATCGTCACTGCAAACGAGCTCCACGTGCCGGTGAGTGAACCCGCCGAGTCCACGCCGACGTTCCTGAAGCTTCTCTCCGCGGACACGGACCACAGCTTCTGGGTGCCGCGCTTGGCCGGGAAGACCGACCTGATTCCGAACCACCCGAACAGCACCTGGATCGATCCGCATCACACCGGCCTCTATCTCGGCCAGTGCGCGCAGTATTGCGGCACACAGCACGGCTTGATGCTGCTCCGCGTGTACGTCGATTCGCGCGAAGACTTCAAAGCCTGGGCGAACGCGCAAGCGGCTCCTGCGCTAGTGACGTCTACGGATTCGAATTCCGAGGCCGGCTACGGCCGCAAAGTATTCGAGACCACTTCGTGCATCAACTGCCACGCGGTGAAGGGAACCGTCGCGGACGGCCGCTTCGGCCCGGACCTGACGCACCTGATGAGCCGCAAAACGCTCGCATCCGGCGCCGCCGACAACACGCCGGAAAAGTTGAAGCAGTGGATCAAAGATCCGGACTCGATCAAGCCCGGCTCGCTGATGCCGGCGATGCGGCTCACGGAAAAAGATTTGAACGCGCTGACCGCGTATTTGCTGACGCTCCGGTGATTCCGGAAAGGAGGGACCATGTCGTCTGAAACGATGGCGCTTTCGCCGCACGCAGTCGAGACGCAATCCCTCGCGGAGCGGCTGCACGGCTGGGCCACCACCGTCGATCACAAGCGCATCGGCGTGATGTACATCGGCTTCGCACTGATTTTCCTGGTGATTGGCGGAATCGAAGCCATCATCATGCGCATTCAGCTCGCGCTGCCCAACAACGACTTCGTCTCGCCGCAAGTTTTCAATCGCATGTTCACGATGCACGGCACCACGATGATTTTCTTCGTCGCGATGCCGATCATGTTCGGTTTCGGCAATTACACCGTGCCGCTGCTGGTCGGCACGCGAGACATGGCTTTCCCGCGGCTCAACGCGTTCAGTTTCTGGCTCACCGCGTTTGGCGCGCTGCTGATGTACTTCAGCTTTGTTGGCGGGTTCGGGCTTTACGGAGCCGGAAGCGCGCCAGACGTTGGCTGGTTCGCCTACGCGCCGCTCACGTCCAAAGTCTTCTCGCCCGGCCACAGCTCGGATTTTTGGTCGCTCGGGCTGATCGTTTCAGGCTTCGGCAGCATCGGCACCTCCGTGAACATGATCACCACGATCGTATGCTCGCGCTGCCCGGGCATGACGCTCAATAAAATGCCGCTGTTCGCGTGGATGAACATCGTGATGTCCGGGATGGTTCTTTTCGCCATTTCCCCCCTCACCGCGGCGCAAATCATGATTTCCCTGGACCGCTACCTCGGTGCGCACTTCTTCGATACGCAGGCCGGCGGCTCGGCCGTGATCTGGATGCACTTCTTCTGGATCTTCGGCCATCCCGAGGTTTACATCCTTATTATTCCGTCGTTCGGATTCATCTCGGAGATCGTGCCGGTTTTCTCGCGCAAGCCGATCTTTGGATACCCGATCATGGTCGGCGCCACAGTCGCCATCGGCTTCATCAGTTTCAGCGTGTGGGCGCACCACATGTTCACCGTCGGGATGAATTCGTGGGGCAACACATTCTTCGCGATCACCACGATGGCCGTCGGCGTTCCCACCGGCATAAAAATATTCAATTGGCTCGGCACGATATGGGGCGGGAAGATCCAGTTCAAGACGCCGATGCTTTTTAGCCTCGCGTTCTTGTTCCAGTTCCTCATCGCGGGCCTCACGGGAATCATGCTGTCGTCCACGCCGTTCAATTGGCAGCTGAGCGGTTCGTATTTCGTTGTCGCACACTTTCACTACGTGATCGTCGGCGGAATTTTGTTCGCTGTGTTCGGCGGTTTCTATTACTGGTACCCGAAGATCACCGGAAAGATGCTCAGCGAGAGGCTCGGCAAATTGCACTTCTGGCTGTTCGTCATCGGGTTCCATCTCACATTCGATTTCATGCACATTCCCGGGCTTCTGGGGATGCCACGCCGCATTTACACCTACGAAGCCGGGCGCGGCTGGGAAATCTGGAATCAGATCGTTTCCGTCGGCGCGCTGTTTCAGGGCGTCGCCGTTCTGATTTTTGTTTTCAACATGATTTGGTCGTACTGGAAGGGAAAGGACGCGGGCTGCGATCCGTGGGATGCGTGGACGCTGGAATGGACCACGACCTCGCCGCCGCCCGAATACAATTTCGCGACAATTCCCACCGTGCATAGCAGCCGCCCGCTGTGGGATTTGAAACACCCGGAAGATCCGGATTGGAAATATGAGTAGAGGAATGCGCGCTCGAGGAAATCGATGAGTTCGACGACGCTAACGCCGCCCCTTACGCCACCGCCGATCGAGACGCCGTGGGTTCTGCCCTCGCGCGGCAAAGTCGGCATGTTCAGCCTGATCGCGGCAGAGTCTGCGATCTTCACGATTTTCGTTGTGGCGTATGTCTTTTACATCGGCAAGAGCATCTCTGGCCCCACGCCGCGCGAAGTTCTCGAGCTGCCGATTTTCAATACGGTTTGCCTGCTCTCGAGCAGCCTCACGATTCACTTCGCGCTTGGCGCGCTGAAGAAAGGGAATCGCGCGGTATTCACGGCGTTTTGGGCGCTCACCATCGCGCTTGGCGCGATTTTCCTGTTTGGCACCGCCCGCGAGTGGCATCACTTGATTTATGACAAAGGCCTCACGATCCAAACCAACTTGTTTGGCACCACCTACTACTCGCTCGTGGGTCTGCACGCATTTCACGTCACGGTCGGCCTGTTCGGCCTCTCGCTCGTTCTCGCGTTTGCGCTGCTTGGCTGGGTGAAGCAAGAGCACTACGGACGCGTGGACGTGCTGTCGCTCTACTGGCATTTCGTTGATGTGGTTTGGATCGTCGTTTTTTTTGTGGTCTATGTAGCCGGACGCTGAGGATTCATTGGCAATGAGCAACGAGCATCGAGCCTCGAACGCAGACCGCAACGGTATCGTGATGCCGCAGCCGACGGCGTGGCCTATCACGCTGGCCTTCGGATTCATGCTGCTCATGGCGGGTCTCGTTACCAACGCCGCAGTCAGCGTGCTTGGCGCGATTCTGATGGTCGCAGGTTGCGTTGGCTGGTTCCGCGACGTGCTGCCACACGAGAAGCACGTCGTTATTCCCTGCGAAATAGTAGAAGCTGTGCCTGCGCAGACGCAGCGCGCGCAAGTGAAAGTGTTTGATCTCGCGCCCGAGCATGCCCGCGCGTTCCTGCCGATCACCTACTACCCGATTTCTGCCGGCATCAAAGGGGGCCTCGCCGGCTCCGTCGCGATGGCTGTGCTCGCCGTCGCCTACGGCGTGATCAAGCAGGGCAGCATCTGGTATCCAATCAACCTGCTTTCCGCGGCGATTTATTCGCAGTCGATTCAGTTCGGCACCGAATCGCTCAAGACATTTCACCTCAATAGCTTCCTCGTCGCCTGCGTAATCCACCTGATCACGTCTTTGCTCGTCGGCTTGCTGTACGGCGCGATGCTTCCGATGATTCCGCGCCGCCCGATTCTGCTCGGCGGCATCATTGCGCCGATTTTGTGGTCTGGACTTCTTTATACAGCGCTCGGGATCATCAACCCGCTGCTCGACAAAAAAATCGACTGGCTGTGGTTCGTCATTTCGCAATTTGGTTTCGGCATCGTTGCCGGCCTGGTGGTCTCGCGGCAAGACAAAGTCTTCACCCAGCAAAACATACCTTTCGCGCTCCGCGCCGGAATTGAAGTGCCGGGCGCGATGCGCGAACGAATCGGTGGAAGCTCTCCCGACGAGGACGGCCGGCGATGAACGTCTCGCGCGCCTTTTTCGCCATCGCCGCTTTCGGTGCGATGCTGGCGGCCTCCGGCTGTACGAGCCTGCCTGGCAAGCCGAGCGCGGATTCCATTCCTGTGCAGCCCGAGAATGTCGTTAATTTCGACGCGCTCTACGCGCAAAATTGCGCCGGATGCCACGGCGTCGGCGGTAAAGGCGGCATCGCGATTGGCCTCTCTGACCCTGCCTATCTTGGAATCGCGGACGACGCTGTGATTCGCAAAGTGACTGCAAACGGCGTGGCAGGCACCGCGATGCCCGCCTTCGCGCAATCCGCAGGCGGCCTGCTCACGGACGCGCAGGTCGATGCCATCGTCACCGGAATTCGCACGCGCTGGGGCAAGCAAGGCGGCGCGGGAGCGTTGCAGAATCCGCCTCCGTACTCGGCGTCGGCCGCCGGAAATGCAGAGCATGGCGCGGAAGTCTTCGCGACGTTCTGCTCCACATGTCACGGCGCAGGCGGGAAAGGAAACGCGAGTGCGAGTTCGATCGTCGACCCGGCGTATCTCTCGCTCGTGAGTGATCAGGATTTGCGCACCACGGCAATCGCGGGCCGCGCCGACATCGGCTCGCCGAATTTTTGCGGCGATGTGGCGGGGAAGTGCATGACGGCACAAGAAGTCACCGACGTGGTCGCGTGGCTCGCCTCGCAACGCGTTGAAACTCCGGGCCAACCGTATCCCAACGCCGCACCCGGCGGCCCAGAGAAGAGCGGAGCTACGAAATGAGCGACCAGAATTCACTTTCGCGCCGCGCCGCGCTGACAAAAATCGCTTTTGCGTTCAACGCTGTCGTCGGGGCCGTCCTGGCCGTTCCCGTGATCGGCTACTTGCTCTCGCCGATGGTCCGCGCACGTAAGAACGGTTACTCGTCATGGTTCGCGCTCGGTGACGTGACAAAATTTCCTGCCGGCCAAACGCGCCTCGCCACCTACCGAAATCCCATCTCGAGTGCGTGGGACGGACAAACAGCAGACATCGCCTGCTGGGTGCGCAACATCGACGGCAGCCAGTTTCAGGTGTTCGCCGTGAACTGCGCGCACCTCGGATGCCCGGTACGCTGGTTCCCGCAGTCCGGCCTTTTCATGTGCCCGTGCCACGGCGGCGCGTATTACGAAGACGGCTCGCGCGCCTCAGGTCCGCCCGAGCGCGGCCTTTTCACCTACAACCACAAAATCGAAAAGGGCGAGCTGTGGATTGACGCCGGATCGTTGCCCACGCCCGGCGGCAGCGCCTTCAACATTTTGAACAATGGAAAACGATGCGCCTGATCTCACAAATCGGTGAATGGTTCGACGCGCGCCTGCAGATCGCCGCCGATCTACGCGAGACGATGGACCATCCCGTCCCGAAAAGCGCGGCCAGCTGGTTCTATGTCTTCGGCAGCGGCGCCCTCGTGATCTTCGGGCTGCAAGTCGTCACCGGAATTTTGCTCGCGCTGCTCTATGTTCCGTCGGCGGGTGAAGCCTGGAATAGTCTGCAGGCGCTGAATCACAACGTGACGATGGGCTGGTTTCTGCGTGGCATGCACGGATGGGGATCGAATTTCATGGTCGCCATTGTGCTGCTGCACATGGTGCAGGTCTTCCTCTTCGGCGCGTACAAATTCCCGCGTGAACTCACATGGGTCGTCGGAATTTGCCTGCTGCTCATGACGCTCGGCATGGCGTTCACCGGCCAGGTGCTCCGCTTCGACCAGGACGCCTACTGGGGCCTCGGCATTGGCGCATCCATCGCCAGTCGCGTGCCGATCATGGGACCACAAATTGTCCATTTGATGTTAGGCGGCCCAATCATCGCCGGCGCCACGCTTTCGCGATTTTTCGCGCTGCACGTTTTCGTGATTCCCGGCACGCTCATCGGCCTCGTCGGCCTGCATCTCCTCATGGTCCTCAAGCTCGGCATCAACGAGTGGCCGATGCCCGGCCGCGTCGTCCGCCGCGCGACGTACCTCAAGGAATACAAAGAGCTCGTGCACAACGACGGCGAGCCTTTCGTGCCGTACGCGATCTGGAAAGACGTTTTCTTCGCGGGAATTTTGATTGCCTGCGTCGTGCTGTGCGCGGCGTACTTCGGTCCGTTCGGGCCGACCGGCCGCCCCGATCCCACCAACATCCAGGCGATCCCGCGCCCCGATTATTTCTTCCTGTGGCTCTACGCATTGCTCGCGCTGCTTCCGCCGGAAATGGAAACGCCCGCGCTGCTCATCGGCCCCGTCGTCGTGCTCGGCGGTTTGCTTTTGATGCCGTTCTTCTTCGGCGAAGGCGAAAAGAGCTGGAAACGCCGCCCAGTCGCGGTGATTTCCGTGCTGCTGATCGCCGTCGCGCTCGGCACCTTCACGCATTTGTCGAGCTACACGCCGTGGAGCCCGATCATGGACGCGTGGAGCGGCGAGCCAATTCCGCCAAGCGATCTTGCGCATCGCTCCGCGCTCGAACGCCAAGGCGCGCTCGTCTTTCAGGAAAAGCAGTGTCACAACTGCCATTCGCTGGGCAACGAAGGCGGCATGCGCGGCCCCGCGCTCGATTCCGTCGCGACGCGCCTCACGCAAGATCAGTTGATTCGCCAGGTGATTCAGGGCGGCGGCAACATGCCCGCGTACGGAAAAAATCTCAGCCCCGCGCAAACCACAGCCCTCGTCGCGTTTCTCGAAACGCTCAGGCCCGAAGGCCAAGCGCCTGCACGAAATGCCGCGCTTGCAGACGAGGGAACTGCGTCCGCGCCAGCGAGCGCAACGACGCCGAAGAAGTAACCCCGGTGACGCCCGAACTCCAAACCGCGTTGCACTCCTGGTCGCCTCCGATCGGCGTGAACGTCGCGATCGTCCTTTCATTCTTCATTTATATTCGCGGCTGGCTGCGCATCCGCCGCACCGGCGCGGACGCTTTGCCCGCTTCTAGCCTCGCCGCATTCGCGTGCGGAATGTTCGCGCTGTGGCTCGCCATCGGTTCGCCGCTCGAGGCGCTCGACGATTCGTCGCTCTTCGCGCACATGGTGCAGCACCTGCTGCTGATGCTCGCCGCTCCGCCGCTCATCCTGCTCGGTGCTCCGGCCCTACCGTTTCTCCACGGCTTGCCGTCCTGGTTCGTTCGCGTGCCGCTCGGAACATTTCTCCGCTCACGCGCCGCGCAGAAATTTGGCGAATTCATCACCGAACCGCTCTTCTGCTGGCTCGCCGCGATCGTCGTTATGATCGGCTGGCACGTCCCGGCGGCGTTCGAACTCGCGCTCCGCTCCGACGGCTGGCACGAAATCGAGCACGCCTGTTTTTTTCTCACGTCGATTTTGTTCTGGTGGCCCGTCGTGCAGCCGTGGCCGAGCGTCCCGCGATGGCCGCGCTGGACGATGCCGCTCTACCTGCTTCTCGGCATGATCGCCGGCAGCGCCGTCTCGGCCTACATGGTCTTCTCCGAAACTGTCCTTTACCTTTCGTATCAGCAAGCGACGCGAATCTTCCCCCTCTCGCCGATCGACGACCAGGCCGCCGCCGGCGGTTTGATGTGGTTCGCGATGACCATTGCGTTCCTCGTCCCCGCAGTCGTCATCATGATTCGTTATCTTTCTCCAGCGCGCCCACGCGCAGCCGCTCATCGAGTCGCAGCGACAAGCCTTCGTGCCTCGTGAATCGATTAAACATCGAATTCAACACCCGCCGGGTCAACTCGTAGTCAAACTTCACTTCGTTCAGTGTTTCGCTGTATAGCTCACTCCCGCTCCCTCCGTCGTACAATTCCAAGACGATGAAAATGATACGGTTCCGCCGCCGCGACGCGTACGATAGCTCCAGTAATCACCCTATGGGTTGCGCACAGATCGGCGCGAGAAGTCTTCATTTTTCACCGCATTTACCGGCGAGCAAGCCTGCCTCTTTCGAGCACTTCGGAATACGCCAGAACCAGCTTTAAGTTTTCCCGATCCGTTTCGAGTTCCATTGCGACTTGTGTGGCTGAACACGACGCTCAATGACCAAGCCCATTACTCCCGTTCCCATACCCGGCGAGCCCGAAGAGCCGATCCGCGCCGAGCTTTTTAGCCCGGAGCGCCTCGAGCAGCACGGCGAAAGCCTCGCCGCCGCGCAAACGGTCTCGACTCCGATCGACGCCGGCCGCCCGCTGATTCCGCGCGTGCTCGAAAACGGCCGCGTCCTGCTCGAGTATTACCGCTCTACCGCCGAAGCGATCCAGCACGATCAATCCATTACGCCCGCCGCCGAATGGCTCGTCGATAATTTCTACATCGTGGAAGAGCAGCTCCGCGAAATTCGCGACGACTTGCCGGCCGGCTACTACCGCAAGCTTCCGAAATTGAACGAAGGCCACCTCGAAGGTTTTCCGCGTGTCTTTGGAGTCGCGTGGGCCTACGTCGCACATACGGACAGCCGCTTCGATCCGGAGATGCTGGGCAACTTCGTTTCGGCGTACCAGCGCGTGCAGCCGCTCACGATTGGTGAACTCTGGGCCGTCGCCATCACGCTCCGCGTCGTGTTGGTCGAAAATTTACGCCGCATCGCCGAACGCCTCGTCCGCAATCGCCAGGCGCGCGTCGAAGCCGACCTGCTCGCCGACAAAGTCCTCGGTACCGCCGGCCAGACGCAAGTTCCGGCTGAGGTGCTCGTAAAGGATTACGAAAATCGCAAACTCGACCGCGCCTTCGCCGTGCAGCTGGTCCAGCGCCTTCGCGACGTGGATCCCAAAGTCGCGCCAATTCTGCTTTGGCTGGATAAGACCCTAGCCGCGCAGGGCACTACGAGCGACGAAATCGTCCGCGCCGAGCATCAGGACCAAGCCGCCACCACCGTCACCGTCCGCAACATCATCACCAGCATGCGGCTGATGATCACCTTCGACTGGCAGACTTTCTTCGAAAGCATCAGCCTGGTGGACGACATTCTGCGCGAAGGCAGCACCTTCGCCGAGATGGATTTCTCCACGCGCGACTACTACCGCCACGCGATCGAAGATCTTTCGCGTGGCTCAAAATTTTCCGAGCCCGAAGTCGCTCAACGCGCCGTCAATCGCGCTCACAATGCGCAAGGCCGCCGCGGGCCAAAAGGCGAACCGCTCGAGAGCCGTCAATTCGATCCCGGCTACTACCTGATTTCCCACGGTCGCATCGAATTCGAAAAAGAACTCGGATTCAAAATATCCTGGCGACGCGGGCTGCTGCGAAGTTATGTCCGCGGCGCCGCCGCCGGTTACCTCGGCACGATTCTGCTTCTCACCATCGCCGTTCTCGCGCTGCCGCTTCTGCACGCTTCTGAACAGGGCACCAGTTGGAAGCTACTCGTGGTGATGGCGCTGCTCGCTTCGATTCCCGCGTCGGACCTCGCCATCTCGCTCGTCAATCGCGCCGTCACCGACCTTCTCGGCCCGCGCACTCTCGCGCGCCTCGAACTGAAAGACGGCGTGCCCGAATCGCTTCGCACCATCGTCGTCGTGCCGATGCTGCTCACTTCCGCCAAGACGATCAAGGCGCAGGCCGAGCATCTCGAAGTTCACTACCTCGCGAATCCCGATGGCGATCTGCGCTTTGCCATTCTCTCGGACTGGCTCAACGCGCCTGCCGAGTCTGCGCCCGGCGACGAAGAACTTCTGAGCGCCGCAACCGCCGCGATCGCCGATCTCAACGAGAAGCACGGTCTGCCCGCAGGTGAAGGTGATCGTTTCTTCCTGCTGCATCGCAAACGCACATGGAATCCGCAAGAGCAGGAATGGATGGGCTGGGAGCGCAAGCGCGGCAAGCTCCACGAATTGAATCAGCTGCTTCGCGGCTCAACGACCACCAACTTTTTGCCGATCGCCGGGAAGGCGCCTCAACTTCCGGCAGGCATCAAGTATGTGATCACGCTCGATGCGGACACGCGCCTGCCCCGCGGCGCTACCAGCCGCCTCGTCGGCACGATGGCGCACCCGCTCAATTTGCCGAAGTACGATCCTTCGCAGGGCCGCATTGTCGAAGGCTATTCGATCGTCCAGCCGCGCATCACGCCCACTCTGCCCACCGATCGTGAAGGCTCGCTCTTCCAGCGGATTTTCTCAGGTCCGGCTGGCATCGATCCATACGCGTCGGCCGTCTCAGACGTTTATCAAGATTTGTTCCGCGAAGGTTCGTACACCGGCAAGGGAATCTACGACGTCGATGCCTTCGAATCCGCGCTCGACGGCAAGGTTCGCGAGAACACGCTACTCAGCCACGACCTCTTCGAGGGAATTTTTGCGCGCGCGGCTCTAGCTTCCGACATCGAACTTTTCGACGAATATCCATCGCACTACGAAGTCGCCGCCTCCCGCGCGCACCGCTGGATTCGTGGCGATTGGCAGCTTCTCCCCTGGATCTTCGGCAAGGGAGGCTTGCCAGCCGATCAAGCTCGCAACATCCACATCCCGATCATCAGTCGCTGGAAAATGTTCGACAATCTGCGGCGCTCGCTCTCCGCTCCATCGATGTTTCTCACGCTCCTTGCCGCGTGGCTGATTCCGCAGTTGAGTCCGTGGGCGTGGACGCGCTTCATCCTCACCACGATCTCGATTCCGTCGCTCATTTCGTTTCTCGTCGGACTGAATCCACGGCTCGGCGGAATTTCCAAACGCAGCCACATCCGCAACGTTCTGTCCGACCTCTATCTAGGCCTCACGCAGATCGGCATCACCGTCACCATGCTCGCGTTTCAAGCGTGGCTCTCGGCAGACGCAATCGGCCGCACGCTCGTTCGGCTCTGGTTCACGCACAAACACATGCTCGAATGGACCACGGCCGCGCAAGCCTCGCGTGCGGCCGACCTGAAATTCTTCGGCATCTACCGCCGCATGATCTCCAGCGTCGTGCTCGCCATCCTCGTGTTTCTCGCGGTGTTTTACCTCCGGCCGCACGCGCTTTGGGCCGCAGTGCCATTCATCGCGGTGTGGATCGCAGCGCCGGGCGTCGCGCGCTGGATCAGCATGCCTCCCAAGCTGCCGGAGGTCGAGCCGCTCGTCGAACCGGATGCCAAAGTTCTGCGCACCATCGCGCGCGCCACTTGGCGCTACTTCGAAACCTTTGTCACCGCCGAAGACAATTTCCTTCCGCCCGACAATTTCCAGGAAGACCCCAAGCCCGTCGTCGCGCACCGCACTTCGCCCACGAATATCGGTCTCTACCTGCTCTCCGCTCTGTGCGCGCGCGACCTTGGTTGGTGCGGCGCCATCGAAGTCGTCGATCGCCTCGAAGACAGCTTCCGCACGCTTGGCAAGCTCGAAGCTTACAAGGGCCATCTCTACAACTGGTACGACACGCGCGATCTGCGTCCTCTCGATCCCAAATACGTCTCGAGCGTCGATAGCGGCAATCTCGCCGGAAACCTCATCGTCATCGCCAACGGTTGCCGCGAGCTGATTCGAAAGCCGTGGGATGGTAAGTGCATGCTCGAAGGTCTCGAAGACAACGTGCATTTGCTTCGTGACGCGATGGCGCGCATTGACGACACCAAGCGCACCCACACCGTCACACGCAAGCAACTCAGCAACGCGACCGACGCCTTCGCCACACTGCTTTCGCCCGTTCCACAAAACGCTACCGAATGGGCCACGCGGTTCGTTGAGCTGCACGACCGCCTGAAAAATCTTGCGGACATCGGCCAAACCTTCGCGCAAGAAGCCGGAAATTCGCCCGACGCCGAGTTGCAGGCTTGGACCGAAGCCGCGCGCAATTGCGTTGAGAGCCATCTCCGCGACGCACGCATCGCAATCCCTTGGCTGCGCCTGAGCCCCGCGGAAGTTCACTCGCTCGGCGAACGGCACGTGCGCAACACCGCCGAATGGGCCGCGCTCGCGCCGTTCTTCGAAAAATTGCCGTCTCCCGAAGCCGCGCTCGATCGTTTTGAAGCCGCTGCCCGCGCCCTAGCGGACGTTCGTGCGAAAGCGATCCAGGAAAACTCGAACGATCCCGACCTCATACCGCATATTGACTCACTCATCGATGCGCTGAACGGCGCATCCGCGGACGCATCAGCGCTCGTGAAGCGCCTCTCCGCCATCGCGGCAACGTCGAAGAAAATGTTCGATGAGATGGACTTCACTTTTCTCTACGACACGCCCCGCAAGCTCTTCGCGATCGGCTTCCGCGGCACAGACGGCGCGCTCGATCCAAACTGTTACGACTTGCTCGCCTCCGAGGCGCGCCTCACCAGTTTCATCGCGATCGCCAAGGGCGACGTGCCTTCCGCGCACTGGTTCAAGCTCGGTCGCGCTCTCACGCCCGTCGGCCGCGGCTCAGCGCTGATTTCTTGGTCCGGCTCGATGTTCGAATACCTCATGCCGGCGCTCGTGATGCGTTCGCCCGCGAACAGCCTGCTAACGCAAACCTACGAACAGGTTGTTTACCGCCAGATCGAATACGGCAACGAGCGCGGCGTTCCTTGGGGAATTTCCGAATCGGCCTACAACGCTCGCGACATCGACTTCACCTATCAATATTCGAGCTTCGGCGTGCCCGGCCTCGGCCTCAAACGCGGCCTCATCGAAGACCTCGTCATCGCGCCCTACGCCACCGCGCTCGCCACGATGATCGAGCCCGCCGACGCCGTGAAAAATTTTGCACGCATCGCCGAAGCGGGCGGCCGCGGATTCTACGGCTTCTACGAATCGCTCGATTACACGGGAAGCCGCTTGCCGGAAGGGAAGTCCGTCGCCGTTGTGAAAGCGTACATGGCGCATCACCAGGGCATGTCTGTGGTTGCGTGCGCCAACGTGCTTACCGACGGCGCGACGCAGGCTCGCTTTCACGTCGAGCCGATCGTGCAGGCCACCGCGCTTCTCTTGCAGGAGCGCACACCGCGCGACACTCTGGTCGCTCGTCCGCGCGCCGAAGAAGTTTCCGCTGCCACGAAAGTGCGCATGTACGTTCCGCCCGTCGTTCGCCGCTTCACCAACGTGAACGAATCGACGCCGCGCACGCAACTCCTTTCCAATGGCCGCTACTCCGTAATGCTTACGTCGGCGGGCTCGGGCTACAGTCGCTGGCACGATATTGCCGTCACTCGCTGGCGCGAAGACGCGACGCGCGATTGCTGGGGCCAGTACGTTTTCCTTCGCGATGTGCAAACCGGCGCCGTCTGGTCCGCCGGTTATCAGCCCACCGGCGCGGAACCGGACTCCTACGAAGCCACGTTCTACGAAGACCACGCCGAGATCATCCGCCGCGACCGCTCGATCACCACATCGCTCGACGTCTTGGTTTCTCCTGAAGACGACGCCGAAGTCCGACGCATCTCGATCAGCAATCTCGGCGTTCGCTCACGCGACATTCAAGTCACCTCCTACGCCGAACTTTCGCTCACCTCGCAAGCTGCGGACGTCGCGCATCCCGCGTTCGCGAATCTTTTTGTCGAAACCGAGTTCGTGCCGCAGGTCGCAGCGCTCGTCGCCACGCGCCGCAAACGATCGGACGACGAGCCGCCCGTATGGGCCGCGCACACGATGGTTGTTGATGGTGAATCGGTCGGCGATCTCCAATACGAAACCGATCGCGCCAATTTTGTCGGCCGCGCGCGCAGCTTGCTCGATCCGGTCTCGGTGATCGACGGCCGCCCGCTCTCGAACACCGTCGGCCCCGTGCTCGATCCGATCATCAGCCTGCGCCGCACCGTTCGCATCCCGCCGGGTTACACGGTGCACATCGTCTTCTCCACGATCGTTGCCGCCGAGCGCGAAGCCGTCCTCGAGCTCGCCGACAAGTACCGCGACCCTCGCATTTTCGACCGCACCTCCACGCTCGCATGGACGCAATCGCAAGTGCAGCTTCACCACCTGAGCATCACGCCAGAGGAAGCTCACGTTTTCCAGCGACTCGCCAACGCCATGCTGTATCCCGACCCGATGCTTCGCCCGCCGTCCGACGTGCTCGCGCAAACGAATCTCGAAATCAACACACTTTGGTCGCAGGGAATCTCAGGCGATCTGCCGATCGTGCTCGCGCGCATCGACGATCCCGATGACGTCGATCTCATTCGCCAGCTCCTTCGCGCGCACGAATACTGGCGCATGAAACAGATGCCCGCGGACGTTGTGATCATCAACGAAAAAGCGCCGTCGTATCTGCAAGAGCTGCACGGCTCGCTCGAAGCTCTGGTTCGCGGCTCGCAGGTGCGCCAGGCACCCAACGCCGCGTCCGCCAGCGGCAAAGTTTACCTTCTGCGTGACAGCAACCTTCCACCGCAAGCCAAAGCGCAGCTGCAGGCCATCGCGCGCGTCGTGCTGCTCAGCCGGCGCGGCACGCTTGCCGAACAAGTGCTGCGCACGCAGGCCGGCGAGTCCTCGCCCGAATACCAGCCGAAGCCGATTCGCGCGAGCAAACGCCAGGACGTTCAGCTTCCGCTTCCATTTCTCCAATTTCCGAATGGCCTCGGCGGCTTCGCTGAAAATGGTCGCGAGTACGTCACCGTCCTCAGTGAGGGGCTGCGCACGCCCGAGCCGTGGGTCAACGTCGTCGCGAATCCCAATTTCGGTTTCTTGGTTTCCGAGTCGGGCGGCTGCTTTACCTGGTCCGAAAACAGCCACGAGAATCAGCTCACGCCCTGGTCCAACGATCACGTGTTCGATACGCCCGGCGAAGCGATCTACATTCGCGACGAAGTTTCCGGCGAAGTCTGGTCGCCCACTGCGCTTCCGATTCGAGACGAAGCAGGCACCTACGTCACCCGCCACGGCCAGGGCTACAGCCGCTTCCAGCACGCCTCCCGCGGCATCGTGCTCGACCTCACTCAGTTCGTTCCACCCGACGATCCGATAAAAATTTCGCGCCTCACATTGCAGAACGAATCGGGCCGCACGCGCCGCGTTTCCGTTACCGGTTACGCCGAGTGGCTCCTCGGCAGCTCACGCAAATCGGCGCAGTCGCTGATCACCGAAATCGATTCGCAAACGCGCGCTTTGCTCGTTCGCAGCCCGTGGCTCGGCGAATTCGGCGGCCGCGTCGCATTCGCCGACTTGGCAGGCAAGCAATCGTCGCTCACCGCCGATCGCGCCGAGTTTTTCGGCCGTAACGGCTCACCACAACACCCCGCCGCGCTCGAACTCGGCGTGCCGCTCTCCGGCAAAGTCGGCGCCGGCCTCGATCCTTGCGCCGCGTTGCAAACCACGATCGAATTGCGCCCCGGCGCACGCGCCGAAGTCGTCTTCTTCATCGGCCAGGGCCGCGACCGCGACCACGCGCGCCAGCTGATTTCGCGCTATCGCAGCGCGGACCTCGATGCTGTGTTCCGCACCGTCGTCAAGAATTGGGACGACATCGTCTGCGGGGTCCAGGTGAAAACGCCCGACCCCAGCATGGACGTCCTGCTCAACCGTTGGCTCCTGTATCAAACGCTCTCGTGCCGCGTCTGGGCGCGCGCCGCTTTCTATCAGCTCAGCGGCGCATTCGGCTTCCGCGATCAACTGCAAGACGTGATGGCGCTCTCCGTCGCGAAACGCGCCGTCACCCGCAATCAGATTCTCCTCGCCGCCGCGCATCAGTTCCCGCAGGGCGACGTCCAGCACTGGTGGCATCCGCCTTCGGGCCGCGGCATTCGCACGCGCATGTCCGACGATCTCGTGTGGCTACCCTACGTCGTCACGCAATATCTCGAAGCCACCGGCGACACATCGATCCTCGACGAAGTCGTCCCGTTCATCGACGGCGAACTTCTCGACGAAAATCAAAAGGAAGCCTACTTCCAGCCGCGCATCTCCGAGATCAAAGCCACAATTTTCGAACACTGCGCCCGCGCGCTCGACAAATCACTCTCCGTCGGCGCGCACGGTCTGCCGCTGATGGGCACTGGAGATTGGAACGACGGCATGAATCGCGTCGGTCAGGACGGCAAAGGCGAAAGCGTCTGGCTCGGTTGGTTTCTACACACAGTTCTTTGGGAGTTTGCGAAGGTCGCCGACACGCGCGGCGAAGCTACACGCGCCGAGGCGTGGCGCATCCACGTTAGCGCGCTCAAAGCCGCTCTCGAACGCGAAGGATGGGACGGCGAGTGGTACCGCCGCGCCTACTTCGACGACGGCGCGCCTCTCGGCACCGCGCAGGATACCGAATGCCGCATTGACGCCATCGCTCAGTCTTGGGGAGTGATGAGCGGTGCCGCGGAAAAAGGCCGAGCCACGCGCGCCATGCAAGCCGTCGATCAACTTCTCGTCAAGCGACCCGAGGGCTTGCTCTTGCTTCTCACGCCGCCCTTCGATCATCCGCAGCACGACCCGGGCTACATCAAAGGTTATCTGCCCGGCATTCGTGAAAATGGTGGCCAGTACACTCACGCTTCCACGTGGACGCTCATCGCCTTCGCCGCGCTTGGCGATGGCGACAAAGCCGGAGAACTTTTCCGCATGATGAATCCGATTAACCGCTCGAACTCGCGCGCCAGCGCGCAGCGCTACAAAGTGGAACCGTACGTTCTTGCGGGAGACATCTACGCCGAGCCTCCGCACGTTGGCCGCGGCGGTTGGACTTGGTACACCGGCTCGGCCGGCTGGTTTTATCGCGCGGGAATGGAATGGATTCTCGGGTTCCGAGTTCGCGGCATGAATCTCTCCATCGATCCATGCATCCCGCGCAATTGGCGCGAATTCTCGATCGAGTTCCGCTATCACACCGCGACGTACAAGGTTCGCGTGGAAAATCCGTCCAGCGTCGCGAAGGGCGTCGCGCTCACCGAACTCGACGGCAAAGTGTTGCAAGGCGCCGCAAACATCCCTCTTCAGGACGACGGCAAAGTCCATCAAGTCCGCGTCGTTCTCGGCTAGCAGACCGCGAGCGTGGGGTAGTTCCGCTTTGCGGGACCGCGCAACGTTCACAACGCCGCGCTGAAATGTGGGTAGAAGCGTCGCGTCGGCCCAAGTGAACACAAAAAAAGGGCGCCCCCGTAGGAGCGCCCCTTTTGCTACGGCCCGAAATCTCGCAGCTCCTAGTTCGAAGCTCGTGTCAGCAAACCCGACACCAGTGACACCAAAAACAGCACGAGGAAAATGAAGAACAAAATCTTGGCGATGCCCGCTGCTGCCGCGGCGATGCCGAGGAAGCCAAACACGCCTGCAATCAGAGCAATCACGAAAAATGCCAAAGCGTAGCGCAACATAGATCCTCCTTTTTGTTGTCCGTCGTTGTGCGTGCTAATTGCAAATCCCGTCTCAACTACCAAGTCATCCGCCTTTAAGCCGCGTTCGCGCGTTGCGGCTGCGCCGGCAACAAAGTCTGAGGCGGCACTGGCGATTTCGTCGTCTTATTGATCGCGCGATAAGCCGCGATCGGGAACTGCGTCGCCGATTTCAACGAGATATTCCAACGCGGCACGATCGGCTTGCCCAACAGTGCAGGGAAGTGCCGGCCCATGCGCGTCTTCGCTGTTGAGATCACCACCGCCATCAGCACCACGCACGCCCCAACCAGTCCGTAGAACACCACCTCATTCAGCCGCGTCGAAAGAAACGCCACCGACGAAGCCAATGAACCCACGATCAGAATTGCGAAGTTCGAAATTGCCCGCTGCAAGTGCATAGCCGCTGTCCTTTGAATTGTTTTGCGGCATCGGCCTCATCGAGCTCGACCGCCGCGAAGCACGTTCAATATAGTCACGGCCCCATTTTTCTTGAATCGGTGGGATTCCCTAGTACCCCTAGGGACTTCTTGTATCGCTATGAGATTCAAAATCCTGCGCATCCCACGCCCTCTTAGGCGAAGAAACCCGTACAGCCACCCCGGTAGACCCCTACAGGGATTCACGTATTGTCGTTCTAAGGGGAATCGCAATACTGGTAGGGCATTCTGACCCGTGTCTCAACGCGGCATCATCACCGCCGATCGGTTCACCAGAATTTCTTATCGCAACACCGATGCTGACGCTCGAAATGCGTCCTTTCGATTCACGATCACGCGAAGCGCGGCGATACAATCACCGAAGGACTTGAATGCTGGATTTTTTTCAGAAGCTTGCGGACCCAAAGTTCATTCCAGACAGGGCATCCCTGCGCGAGCTCCAAATGGAAGTCGAGCGCGGCAAAAAAGCGGAAGCCGAACTACAGGCCTCGCACAAGGCTCTCGAAGACCAGATCAGCCTCCACGTCGCCGATCTGGCCCGCAGCAACTCGCTACTCGAAGATAAAGTCCGTGAGAACGAAGAAGTCACCGCCACAGTCGCGGCAATCGGCGAATCGATTCCGTTTGGCGTCTGGATTTACGAAAAAAGCGGCAAGGTTCGCTTCATCAGCAAGTCGCTGCTCGATCTGATGGAATCCGACCTCGACAATGCAGGCTCCAAGAACTGGTGGGACCTGCTGCCCGAAAACGTTCGCCCCGCCGCGGAGGCCGCCTGGACCCGCTGCATGAGCTCGACCTGCTCGTTTGATTTTGAGTTCGAGCTTCCCAAAAGCGACGGCACATTCCACACCATCATGAGCCGCGGCGTCCCCGTGAAAAATTCAGCGGGAAAGGTATTCTATTATGCTGGCGTGCAGCTTGACGTCTCCGAACGCGTCCGCATCACCAGCGAGCTGAAAGCCGCTCACGAAAACCTCGAAACTCAGATTCAGCACCGCACACTTCAACTCAACGAAGTAAACCACAAGCTCACGGCTGAACTCGTCGATCGCATGAAGACCGAAGAAGCGTTGCGCGCCAGCGAAACTCAACTCCGCGCCCTCTTCGACAGCTCGCTCGACGCGATCGTCGTTCTTGACGACAGCCGTCGCATCCTCGATGCGAATCCATCGGCCCTAGCGCTCTTTGGCATCGCCCGCGACGCACTGCGCGAATTCACGCTGGACCATTTCGTCGCACCGGCTAGCAAAGATCAGTTTTTTGCGCGACTGGCCTTTGGTCACCGCAAAAACCGAACACTGGGGCGAGCTGGAACTCGCCCGCGCAGACGGCACGATGCGCCTCGCCCAGTTCAGCTCGCGCGCCAATTTTGTTCCCGGCCGCCACCTCGCGAACTTTCGCGATATCACCCGCCGCCGCGACGCCGAAGAATCACTCAGCTTCCTCTCCCAGCGGTTGCTCCAGGCGCAGGACGAGGAGCGCCGCCGCATCGCTCGTGAATTGCACGACAGTACCGGTCAGTGCCTCGCCGCCGTTCGCATGAATTTGCAAATCCTAAAAGGCGAGGAAGACCGCCTTAGTGAGAATGCACAGAAGTCGCTTGAGGACGCATTCAAGACCTCCAGCAGTTGCGCCGCAGACGTTCGCACACTTTCCTATTTGCTACATCCGCCGCTCCTCGATGAACTCGGCCTCGCCGCCGCCCTCGGATGGTACACATCTGGTTTTGGCGAGCGCAGCGGCGTCCGCGTCACTCTCGACGTCTCGCCCCGCGACCTGCAGCTTACGCAAGACGTTGGCACCGCGCTCTACCGCATCGTGCAGGAGTGCCTCACCAACATTCACCGGCACTCGCACAGCCCCACGGCGCAGATTCGCCTTACGCTCGAAAAGAATCAAATTGTCTTGAATGTCACTGATCAAGGCCGCGGATTGCCGGCCGATAAACGGGAAATCCTCGATGATGGTGTGAAAGGTCTCGGTGTCGGCATCGGCGGCATGCGGGAACGCGTCAAGCAGCTCGGTGGTACACTGAAAATAATGCCGGAAAATCCTGGGACCACAGTCACTGTAACTTTGCCATGGGAGGCAGATGATGCCCGCACTCAAGCTCCTGGTAGCTGACGATCACGAAATTGTACGCAAGGGCCTGCGAGCCATTGTGGAATCCGCTCACGAATGCGAAGTCGTGGGTGAAGCAACCGACGGCCGCCAGGCCGTCACGATGGCCAAGGAGCTGAATCCGGACATCGTCGTGCTCGATCTCGCCATGCCTTCGCTCAACGGCCTCGAGGCCACGCGTCAGATTCTGAAGAATCGTCCGCAGACCAAAGTCCTTATCCTCACCATGCATGAGACCGATCCGCTGATCCGTCAGGTGCTCGATGCCGGCGCGCGCGGCTACATTCTGAAGACGGACGCGGGTCGCGACCTGGTCTCCGCGATTGAAGCACTCCGCCGCAACAAGACGTTCTTCACGTCACGTGTCGCGCAAATGATTCTCGACGGCTTCCTGAAGGGCGATCCGAAGCCAGTGGACAATCAACCAGCCGGCGGCCGCCTGACCGCCCGCCAGCGCGAAATCGTTCAGCTTCTAGCCGAAGGAAAGAGCAGCAAGGAAGTCGCCGTCGCGCTCGGCCTCAGCGTAAAGACGGCCGAAACGCATCGCGCGAACATCATGCGTAAGCTCGATTGCCACTCGGTCAGCGAAGTGGTCCGTTACGCGATCCGCAACAAGATCATCGAGGCGTAGGGCATCGCCGGTGGGTCGGCCAGTAGGTAGCTGAATCAGTACAGCATTGACCGTATTTAAATTGCCTCGTTGGGCTGTTGTTCTAGAATCAGAAACAAAGTGAGGCTCGATTTTCTTCGCCGCCAACCCGGTTCTAAGGGCTTATACGCGCAGGGAATCGAACCGCGAAGTCGCTCGAGGAGCAGGGAGTGTCTGAAAAGCCGTTGCGAATCCTAATCGCCGACGACCAGCCCTACATCCGCCGCGCCGTGCGCGCGCTGCTCGAGTCTCGCCCCGGGTGGGAAGTTTGCGGCGAAGCCTCCGACGGCAGGGAAGCCATTCGCAAGACCGACGAACTCCAACCGGACATTATCGTCATGGATATGTTCATGCCGAATCTCAACGGCCTTGAGGCGACCCGTGAAATTTACGGCGCACATCGAGGTGCAAAAGTGCTGATCCTCACGCTTCACGATCTGCCGGACCTCTCGCGCGCGGCGCGCGACGCAGGCGCCAAGGGTCTCGTCCTCAAATCCGACTCGAACCTCTTCCTCATCCCCGCCATCGAAGCCATCGGCAATTCCGAGATGTATTTCGCCTACAAGCAGTAGTACGCACCTACAGCCTCTCGCCCCCGCGATTCCAGCAAAGTCTCGATTTCTCCTTTTGCTTCCGCGCAGTCCAATCGTTGTGGAAGCACATTCCGCGATTTCGTACCGGAGGCCTTATGAACTGGGAACAAATGGAAGGGAAGTGGAAGCAGTACAAAGGGCAAGCCAAGGAAAAGTGGGGCAAGCTCACCGACGACGACTTGAACGTGATCAACGGCCGTCGCGAGCAGCTCGTTGGCCGCATTGAGGAACGCTACGGCATCCAGAAGGAAGCCGCCGAAAAGCAGGTGGACGAGTTCACCAAGGCGCTTAAAGAAGAAGTTCGCTCGGCTCGGGCATAGCGCCAAGCCCAAGCCATCGGTAGCACTGATCTTGATTTCATAAACTTCATACCGGGCGGGGGCCGCAAGGCTTTCCGCCCTTTTTTATTCACCGGCGGGTCCCCAAAAGTGTCCAAAACTACTAGATTCACCCTATGGCTATGCCTCTAGGCCGGTTTTACTATCGCTTCAAGTATTCCAAGACTTCAGCGCACAACTGGAGTCACCTGATTGCTTCCCAAGGCGGAGCCGCTGATGTCCCCCTGAACTGGGCGGCTCCTCCCACCTCCTTCTGAATCGTTTTATTAGGACACTCTCGCATTTCAGCGGTAGAAATCGTTCGGTTCGTTGAATACGAAACCAGCTAAGTATTCGTCTAAACTTACGGATGTGAGGCGACCTCCCCCATACAGGCGCATCGGACTTTCCCGCCGCGAGCTGCTCAAGGCGCTCGGCGGAGCTGCGCTTGGCTCGGCCCCGATTCTCTCGGCGGGTCTACCGCTGATCGCACAAGGCACCGACAAGCAGCCTCAGGCGAAAGAAACGCAAACCGTCACGCCGCTCTCGCCCAGCCTCCCCAAGCCGTCGTACCTTTCAGCCACCGACGACGCCTTCCTCGAGCAAATGCAGAAGGCCATCTTCGGATTCTTCTGGGAGCAGACCAATCCCGCCACCGGCATCATCAAGGATCGTTGCAACGTCCGCGGCATCGACAACGGCATCCTCGGCAGCATCGCCGCCACCGGTTTCGGCCTCACCGCCATCTGCATTGGTGATAAGCGCGGCTACGTTTCTACCTACCAGGCTCGCGAACGAGTTCTGAGCACGCTGCGCTTTCTGTGGCGCAAGCTCGCCCACGAGCACGGCTTCTTCTACCATTGGGCCAATATCAATTCCGGCGAGCGCATGTGGAACTCCGAAATCTCCTCCGTCGATACCGCGCTGCTGCTCTGCGGCATTCTCACCTGCCGCGCGCATTTTCAGCACAGTGAAATCAGCCAGATCGCGCACGATATCTTCAACCGCGTCGATTGGAATTGGCTCTCCGAAGACACCAAGATTCTGCCGCACGGCTGGACGCCCGAAACCGGCTTCCTCCAGTACCGCTGGGACAGTTACAGCGAAATGATGATGATGTACCTGCTCGGCCTCGGCTCCAGCTCCCACGCGCTTCCCACCGAAAGCTGGAATGCCTGGAAACGCACCGAGTTCGATTTTGACGGCATCAAGTACATCGGCTCGTACGCGCCGCTCTTCGTCCACCAGTACTCGCAGGCTTGGTTCGATTTCCGCGGAAAACGCGACGCCTACGCCGACTATTTCCAAAACTCGATCCTCGCCACGGAAGTCCACAAGCGCTTTTGCATAAGTCTCTCGAAGAAATTCCCGGACTACAGCGACGATCTGTGGGGAATCACCGCGTCGGATTCCGCGAGCGGCTACCAAATCTGGGGCGGCCCGCCATCCACCGGCCCGATCGACGGCACCGTGGTCCCGTGCGCCTCAGGCGGCTCGCTGCCGTTCATGCCGGGCCCGGTGATGCGCGTCCTGCGCACAATCAGCACGCGCTTCGGCGCAGGCACTTGGAGTCGCTACGGCTTCGTGGACGCGTTTAATCCCGCGACGAACTGGTACGACAGCGACGTGGTCGGCATCGACTCCGGCATCATGATCGTGATGGCCGAAAATGCGCGCACCGCTTTTGTGTGGGATACGTTTATGAAGAATCCGGAAGCACAGCGGGGAATGGAGCGCGCCGGCTTTAAACCTGTCTCGCCGCTTGCTCCGCAGGAACTCGTGGAAATGCATCTGAAATCGCAAGCGGAGCTTCGACGTCCTGCCGAAACCCCGCCTCGTACAAGCTCTGAATAGTTTCTAGCGGTAGTTCGCAGCCTGAAGTTCGAACATTTCGGCGTAGTGTCCGTTCACGCCCATCAGTTCGTTGTGGTTGCCTTCCTCTGCAACCATGCCGTCCTTCAGCACCATAATGCGGTCGGCCATTTTCACCGTGGCGAAGCGGTGCGAGATCAGCAGCGCCATCTTGCCCTTGGTCAGCTCTGCGAAGCGCTCGAACACTTCGTGTTCGGAACGCGCATCCAGCGCCGCCGTCGGCTCGTCGAGGATCAGCAGCTGCGCGTCGCGCAGGTAAGCGCGGGCCAGAGCGATCTTCTGCCACTCGCCGCCTGAAAGATCCATGCCGCCTTCAAATCGCGATCCGAGCACTTGATCGAAGCCGTTCGGCAGCCGGCGAATTGCGTGTTCCGCCAGGCTCTTGTTCGCCGCCGTGCGGATGCGGAAGCTGTTGTCGCGATCCGCGATGCGGCCCATGGCGATGTTCGCCGACGCCGTCATCTCGTAGCGCATGAAGTCTTGGAAGATCACGCCCATCTCGTTCCACAGCGATTCGATGTCGTAATCGCGCAGGTCTTTCCCGTCGAGCAGGATTTGGCCTTCCGTCGGCTCGTAAAGCCGAGTGATCAGCTTCACGATGGTCGTCTTGCCCTGGCCGTTCTCGCCCACCAGCGCGATGCGTTCGCCCGGCTTCAGCGTGAAGTTCACGTTCTTCAGCACCAGGCGCGGGCTGCCGGGGTAGTGGAACGAAACGTTGCGGAATTCGAAGCCCGTCTTGATCGGGTGCGGCGCCGGCAAGCCGTTCAGCTTGTTCACGATTCTCGGCTTCACCGCGAAGAATTCCAGCAAGTCGGTCATGAACAGCGCCTGGTTCGCGATATTCGAAAACGTCGTGAATACGGCCTGAATGTTCGTGCTCGCGCCAGCGATCGCGCCGGCGAGGAACGTCATCATACCGATCGAGATGATTCCCGCCACCGTCTCATAAATGATGTATGCGTACGGGCTGTAATAACCGGCCGTAACCACCAACGCCAGCAGCGTGCCAACCACAAGCCGCTTCTTCGAAAGGCTCAGCGTCTGCTCGTAAAGCTTTTCTGAAACGTCGCTGTAGCGCCCGATCAGGAATTGCGCCAGGCCAAACAGCTTCAATTCCTTCACGCCTTCTTTGCTGCCGGCCAAAATGCGAAGGTAATCCAATTCGCGGCGCGCCGGAGTCTGCGAGTAGCTCAGCGAATATCCGCGGAACGCAAAATGAGTTTCAGCCAAAAACGCCGGCAGCACGCACGCGATCAGCGCGAACAGCAGCATCTTCGAAAACAGGAAAATTCCGGCTGCCAAGCTGATCGTCGTCACGATCTCCTGCAGTAGGCGTCCACAAAGCTCGATCATCTGGACGCGGTCGATGCTCTGCACCCGCGCGCGTTCCATCTTGTCGTAAAAAGAAGGATCTTCGTACGTCGTCAGGTCCAGCGTCGAAGCGTGGGTCATCAACCGGATGCTGATGTGGCGCGTGAACTTCTCCGCCAGCGTCTGGTCGCAGAAAAGAATCAAGCGGCCCAGCGTCGCGGCAACTCCCGCCAGCACGAATTCCGAAAGGACCAACCACCAAAATGACGAAGGAAGAGGAGTCTGATGCGCTGTGTGCTGATAAATAGCGTCGATGATCACTCGCGTCACCGCGAGCATCGACAGCGGCATAAGTGCAGCAATAACTCGGAGGCTCACTTCAGAGACTACGATTTTCGGTGAAGCGTCCCAGATGAACCGCAGGACCGGCGGGATATTCTTAAGCGCCTTCATCCGCTCCCTGAATTTAGGGTGGGGCGGCGCTGCTTCCGTTGCTTCCATCACTTCGGCGGCCGGGCTGGCCATCTTGGTTCTCCTTGCTAATTCCACTACGCGAAGGCGTAGTGCACGTCTCGTGCCAAGAGTACTATGACGCAAACTATTACAAATAATGCTCTTACGGGAATACGAGCGAACGCCAAGAACTTACGATTTGTCCAAATCGTGTATATTTTACCCGGTTTTACGGCGTCCCGAAACACGATTCCGGCGCAGCTCCCCCGACATTCGCCGCGCACTTTGGTGGGATCGACTACCAAGGCCTGCTCCATTATCCGATGCTCCACCCGCTCAAACGATTTTTTGCCGCCAAGTGTTTCCTCGACGTAACTCGCCGCGCTACCCGCTACGCCGCATCTTCGCCGCGCCCATTTTAGAGTGCGGGAAGCCGCGCCGCGGCTTCCCGCTGAATTCGCGCCACAGCGCGAATTCACACTGAGGAATGCCGGTGGCATTCCGAACGTGCTGGCTTGGCGCGACGCCAGTCGCCGTGCCTTCGTCCCGAGTAACGGTGCGTTTGCCGAGCGCCACAATCTCACTCACGCAAACAAAAGTCCCTACCCTGAACGCTTTAACTCCGTTACCGCATAACACCCGCAGAGCTAGTCGCTTCACCGGATAGTCCGCGCACGCAGCGAGTGGCACCATCCATTCGTCGGCGGAAACTCACCGTAGCCATTCGATCGGGAACCAAAGAGGAGACAGCCCTATGAACCGCATCAAGACATTCGGATCGCGCGTCGGCTTCACCTGCGCATCGCTCGTATTCAGCTCGATGATGCTCGTCGGCGTCGCCAGCGCACAGCAGGCGGACAACACCAAGAACAATCAAGGCGACGCGAACGCCGGCGCTGCTACGGCCGACAAATCGGCTCAGAATCCCGCCGACCGCGAACTCACACATAAGATTCGCAAGTCGATCATGCAGGACAAATCGCTTTCGACTTACGCGCACAACATCAAAGTCGTCACCCAGGACGGCAAAGTCACGCTCAAGGGTCCCGTCCGCTCCGAAGATGAGAAGACCAACATCCAGGCCAAAGCCGTAGCCGTGGCCGGCGCTGACAACGTTTCGAATCAGTTGGAAGTCGCACCGTCGCAGTAGTAAGCGGCATCCGCAAATTCATACGCACTACGAAGACGCAGGCTTAAAGGAGAAACGACATGTCAGACAGCAAGAACGTAGCGGTATTCGGAATTTTTTCCACGGTAGCTGCAGCGGACAACGCGACGGATATTTTTGTGAAGTCCGGTTTCGCCGCATCCAATATTTCTGCGCTGATGCCCGAAAACCTTGGCGGGCGCCAGATCGGTACGGAAAAGGCCACCAAAGCTCCTGAGGGCGCGACGGCCGGCGCCAGCACCGGAGCCGTTCTCGGCGGCACGCTCGGTTTGCTCGCCGGAATCGGCGCGCTCGCGATTCCCGGCGTAGGCCCGCTCATCGCGGCCGGCCCGATCATGGCGGCGCTCGCAGGTCTCGGCGTCGGCGGCGCGGTCGGTGGTTTCACTGGCGCGTTGATCGGAATGGGTATTCCTGAATACGAAGCCAAGCGCTACGAAGGACGCATCAAGGACGGCGGCATCCTGCTTTCCGTCCACTGCGACACTTCGGATCAGATCAAGCGCGCCAAGGACATCATGAAGGTCGCAAACGCCGAGGATATTTCCTCCACCGGCGAGTCCTCGGCCGACGTGAAAGCTGCAAGCGTAGCGAACTCGAATCGCTAAGCTGCCAATCGCACGAACGAAAATCAGCGCGGCAAAATATAAAGCCGGAGATGCGGGACGCCGCGCCTCCGGCTTTTTCATTTCCATCTGCGAACTTCAGCCGCGATTCATTCCGCGCGCAGCACGTCCACCGGATCCAGCCGCGCCGCCCTTCGCGCCGGAGCGTATGCCGCAGCGAACGAACACCCCCCGAGCACCAGCGCCACGGCCACAAGCGTCGCCGCATCCCACGAAGCCACTCCAAACAGCATTTTCCCCGCGAGCTTCGCCGCCAGCACCGCGCAACCCAGACCAATCGCGATCCCGATGCCAATCAGCCAGCCCGCATCGCGCAAAATCATGCGATACACATTAGACGGCACAGCTCCCAGCGCCATCCGCACCCCGATCTCGCGCGTTCGCTGTCCCACCGAAAACGAAATCACGCCGTACAATCCCGCCGCGCTCAGCAGCAACGCCAGCGCCGAAAACGCGCCAACCAGCGCTGCCGCCGACCGGTGAAAATACGCCGAGAATGATCTGTGAATCTGCTGCTCGATCGTCTCCTCGAACGATAGCGCTATCCCTCGATCCACACGCCGCACCGCCGCTGCGATCATCGGAATCGCCGCACCGGAATCCTGCGACGTCCTCACCAGCAAATCGAATCCCGTATCCGGGCTCTGCGAGAAGGGAACATACTCCGCCGGCCAAATCTCCGAATCGATCGGCCCTTCGCGGATGTCGTCCACCACGCCGATAACTTCCACGATCGAATCCGGCGAAAGCCCCATATCTCCAAACTTCTGTCCAATCGGATCCTCGCCGGCAAAATATTTATCTGCGAACGCCTGATTGATCACCACCACATGGTGCTTCGCCGCTTCATCCGCCAGTGTGAAAAATCTCCCGCGTTTCATCTTCGGCTGAAGCACAGCGAAATAATCCGCCGTCACGTCGCGCTCGTTCACCTCGTTGTGTTCGCCGCCAAACGGCTTGCCCACGATCCGAATCCAGTTTGTATTCCCGTTGAACCGCGCCGGCGCCACCGTCGTAATCGCTGCGGCCTGCACACCCGGCACGCTCGCCACTTCGCGCACGATCGCAGTCGCCAGCGCTACCTGCTGCTCCGGCTTCTCGTAGCTCGCATGCGGTGCAGAAACCGCCACCTTCGCGATGTTCTCCGCATTGAATCCCATCGGCACTCGCAGCACGCGATACAAACTCTTCGCGAGAAGTCCCGCGCCAACCAGCAACACGCACGCGATCACTAGTTCGACCACCACTAGATTTGAACCAAACTTTCGCCACGCCGTGCCCGACGATCCGCGCCCGCCCTCGCTCATCTCCGTTCGCGCTTCACCTCCGGGCATCCGCAGCATCGGCACCAGCCCAAAAAGAATCGCGCCAATCACAGACACACCGCACGCGAATGCAATCACATGCGCGCTCGGCCCAATCTCACGCAGCGCCGGCAAGTGCTGCAAGATGTCCGGCGGCAACAGATGCGCCAGCAAACGCGCCGTCCACAGCGCTGCCAAGGTTCCGAGGCCGGCACCAATCACTACGAGCGTGAGTCCCTCCGTCACAAACTGCCGCACCAGCCGCGTAGTCGATGCTCCCAGCGCCCCGCGCACCGCAAACTCGCGCCGCCGGCTTTCCGCACGAGCCATCAGCAGGCTCGCCACATTTACGAACGCGATCAGCAGCAACAGCGCCGCGCCGCCCATCAGTGTCAGCAGAATCGGCCGCGCATCGCTCACCAGTCGTTCGCTCAGCAGCGCCGCACGCCCGCCTTGCCCGCGATTCGATCCCGGATACTGCTGCTCCAGCCGAGCCGCAATCGCGCTCATCTCTCGCGACGCCGTTTGCACCGTCACCCCCGGCTTTAGTCTCGCGATTCCGCCCAGGCTGTGGCAGCTCCGATCTTGCTCGCAGTGGCCGTAACGATTCACAATCAGTCCCCAGATCTCAGCGTCACCCATCGGCGGAAACACAAAATCCGGCCGCATCACACCCACCACCGTGAACGGCTCGCCGCTCAAATCGATCGTCTGTCCCACCGCATCGGCTCGCCCGCCAAGATATTTCTGCCACGCCGCGTAACTCATCACCACGACCGGCGCTTTCGTCGTGTCGTCTTCCGGTTGAAGCGTCCGTCCCATCAGCGCCGTCACTCCGAGCGTGTTGAAAAATCCGCCCGATACGCGAACGCCGTCCGCGTTCTCCGCGCCCTCTGCAGTCGGCAACTGATATCCCGTGCCCGTGAACGCGTCGAACCCGCTGAAGCTCGTCGAGGATTTTTGGTAGTCGAGAAAATCCTGATACGAAAACGGCGCATCCGGAATCATCGCCACCGTCTCGCCCACATCCACCAGCTGCGATGGATTCGGGAAGGGAAGCGGTCGTAGCAGCACCGCATCCACCAGCGAGAAAATCGTCGTCGCCGCGCCAATTCCCAGCGCCAAAATCAAAACGGTCGCCGCCGCAAATCCGCGATTCTTCCGCATCTGCCGCAAGGCAAACCGGAAATCCTGCGCTACCGTCTCGAACCGGAACGCCACCTCGTCGTGGCTCTCCTCCGCCGCCACCGTCGCGTTTCCAAATTGCCGCGCCGCCTGTGCCCGCGCCTCGCGTTCGCTCACACCATCGGCCATCAATTCGCGCATGCGCTGCTCGCGATGAAATTCCATCTCTTCGGTCAGCTCATTGCCAAACCGCTCGCGCCCAAAAAGCATCCGCACTTTGCGAAAGAATTTCCCCGTGGTCTCCATCGCTACGCTCCCTTCAACACGCGCCCAATCGCCGCGATCATCTGCTCGTATTGCGTCACTTCGAGTCCCAGCTGTTTCTTGCCCGCCGCCGTCAGCGCGTAGAATCGTGCGCGCCGGTTCGTGTCCGTCATCTTCCACTCCGCCTTCACCCACCCCTGCAGCAGCAGCCGCTGCAGCGCGGGATACAGCGATCCTTCTTCCACGGTGAGGAAATCGTCAGAGAGGCGCTTGATCGATAGCGCGATGCCGTACCCATGCAGCGGCGAGCGCATCAGCGTAGTCAAAATCAGCAGGTCCAGTGTCCCAGGTAGTAATTCCTTTTTTCGTCCCATTCCCCATATATAGTCTATCTATGGATAGACCGTCAAGGATTATCCCCGCGTCGTGGGGCAGCCAGGCTTGGCTGCGCAACGCTGCCCGCCCCACCTTGAAGTGTGCGCGCACAGACAAAGCGCAGCACCGCACTTGCCGCCTCCACTCCAAATTTGCAAACACTTCGTCCTTCACCCGCCAATCGTTACGGTGCTTTGCGTGGCATAGACATTGTCTGTGGAGTGCTCGCCGGCACAGCGTCGCCCGACGAGCACGATTCATCTGGACTGCGGGAGCGCTAGTTACCACTGAATTCGCGCGAGGCGCGGATTCACACTTAGGAACGCCAGTGGCATGACGAAGCGTTTTTCCTCGACCCAAGCCAACCGCACCACGACTCCGTCGAACTCCGCCTCATCACGTCTCACCTTCTGTATTCACCCCGCGCCCCCGATAAGGTAAGCTCTGTTTCGCTTGAGCGCCCCCAACTTCCAACCCCCGCCCCCGCCTTTCGACGCGCACCGCCCTCTGAACACGCCCGCGCAAGTCCTGTTCGCCAGCCTAATCGGCACCACCATCGAATTTTTCGATTTCTACATCTACGCCAACGCCGCCGTCCTCGTCTTCCCAAAGCTTTTCTTCCCAAAGGAAGACCCCGCCTCCGCGACGCTAGCGTCTCTCGCCACATTCGCGATCGCCTTCATAGCGCGGCCCTTCGGCTCCGCTTTCTTCGGGCACTTCGGGGACCGTGTCGGCCGCAAAGCCACGCTAGTCGCCGCGCTCCTCACCATGGGCATCTCCACCGTCTGCATCGGAATTCTTCCCACCTACGCCAAAATCGGGGTCGCGGCTCCGCTGCTCCTCGCGCTCTGCCGTTTCGGCCAAGGTCTCGGCCTCGGCGGCGAATGGGGCGGCGCGGTATTGCTCGCGATTGAAAACGCTCCGCCAGGCAAGCGCGCCTGGTACGGCATGTTCCCGCAACTCGGCGCACCCGTCGGATTCCTTTTCTCCGGCGGCACGTTCTTGTTCCTCTCGAAGACGCTCACCAACGAACAATTCTTCGCCTACGGCTGGCGCATTCCGTTCCTCGCCAGCGCCGCGCTCGTCCTGATCGGCCTCTATGTCCGCCTGACGATCACAGAGACGCCCGTCTTCCGCGAAGCCGTCACCCGCCAGGAACGCGTCAAAGTTCCGATGGCCGACGTCTTCACGAAATATCCCGTTCAGCTTTTGGTCGGCACCGTTTCGTCCCTCGCCACTTTTGTCCTCTTCTATTTGATGACCGTCTTCGCGCTGTCCTGGGGCACCACCGCCCTCGGCTATAGCCGCAACACGTTTCTCGAGCTTCAGCTTCTCGGCATCGTCTTCTTCGCGATCACAATCCCAGTCAGCGCCGTGATTGCCGAACGCGGCCGCCGTATCACGCTTCTCGTTGTTACCGTTTTTATCGCCCTTTTTGGTCTCGTGATGGCGCCGATGTTTGCATCCGGCACGCGCGGCGCCGCGCTGATGATGATCATCGGACTTTCGCTGATGGGCTTCACCTATGGCCCGCTCGGCACCCTGCTCTCCGAACTTTTCCCCACAAACGTCCGCTACACCGGCACCTCGCTCACCTTCAATCTCGCCGGCATCTTCGGCGCATCGCTCGCTCCCTACATCGCCGTCTTTCTGGCGAAAACCTACAGCCTCCCATACGTCGGCTACTACCTCTGCGCCGCCTCCGCCCTCACCGCCATCGGCCTCCTCTTCGTCCACGAAACCAAAGACTCCACTCTCTAGCCGTTCTCCTCGCATCTGCAACGCTCCAACGTGCATAGTGGTACAGAATCGTGGCTCGCCGGCGAAGGGAACTGGCGTCTTCGCCAAGGCTGTCACTGACGTCGATTGTTTTTAATCGCTGAAAAAGAAAGGGGAACTGCGAGTCGGGAAACGAGGGCTGATCAGGGAGTCGCGCGCCCACCAAGCCACAGCAACGCATTCTCAAACAGCCGGTTCTGCTCCGCGCTGTCGAAAATCTTGTCGCCGTGGCCCATGTTCATGTAGATCATGTGGAATTTTGTGTTCGTCCACACAACGGGCAAGTCGCCCGCGGTGATTGTGTCCTTCAGCCCAATCGGATAATTTTTCGGGTCGAGCGTGAGCAACACTTTCACGTCAGGATTCGCGCGCGGACTCGGCTTCCAGATGTACCACTCGTTTGACGGCGAGTTCACCGTCTTCGCAAGGCCTTTCGCCACCGGATCGGACGGCGCATCCACATCGAGCAGTGCAGGCAGCGGCGGCCAATTGTTCCCGTAGAACACCGCGCCGCCCAAAAATTTCACAAACCACGGCCAGCCCGTGCTCTCGTCGTTGTACGCCGAAACGTGAAATCCCAGCCACGCGCCGCCGTGAGTCATGTACTCCTCAAACGCCGCGCGCTGTGCCGCGTTGTGCGGAAAATCGTTCAACCACACCACGACCTGCACGTCTTCCAGCCGCACCGCATTCAGGTCATCCCAATTGAGCGTCGAGGAAAATTCAAAGTTCTGCTTCTTCCCAAGCTCGGTGTAAAACGCGATCGCCTGCTTCGCAAACGCAATGTGGTCCGGCTCGCCCTTATCCGTCCAGAATGCCACCACGTGAAACGGCGCTTGCGCAGTTGCACTCTGCGCCGCCGCGCCGCCGCTCCACACGGCGAGCGCCATCACCGCAATCACAGCCGCACGAAGCCCGAAGCGAATCAATGTCCCGCCGCCCACAGAATCGCGTTATGAAAAAGATCCGTGAACGCCGGATTCTTGAAATGCTCCGCCCGGTGTCCCATAAAAATATAAACGTTCCGCGCCTTCACGTTTTCGTTCGACCACACCACCGGATGATCTCCGCCCATCTTCAACTTCGAATCCGGATCGTACGTCGATTCATCCACCGTCGCCAGCACGTGCACGTTCGGCCGCGGCGATTTGTTCCACGTGTACCACTCCTCGCGCTCGATCTCAAAAGTCGCCGGCAGACCCTTCATTACCGGACTCTTCGGATCCTCAATCTTCACCGTCGCCGTCACAAACGTCGCGATGTAATCCTTGTACCGGATCCCGCCCATGAAATTTGAAAACCAATCCCACATCGGGTAGCCGTCGAATTCGCCCAGCAGCGCCGCGTGGTGAAACCCGATCCATCCGCCCTTGCCTTGCTCGATGTAATCGATGAACGCTTTCTGCGCCTTGTCCGTCCATCCATACGGCGGGTAGTCGAGCTGGATGAAAAGTTGATACTGCGCGAGAAATTTCTCGTCGATCGGCTCGGTGTTCGCAATGTAGTCGATCGCGAAATTTTCGGTCATCGATTCGCGCCCCAGCCATCCTTTCGCCGCGTCCACAAACGGCTTGTGAATGCTGTTTGGCTCCGCCAGCGCGATCACGTGAAATTTCGGCGCCGGCCTCCGTTGCGCGTGCACCACGCCCGATTCGTGCGTCGTCGTGGTCGCGGCAAGCGCAATCAGCGCCGCACAGATCGCCACAACCAAAACTCTTGTGCCGATACGCTTTCGATTCAAAAATTGCGAATTATCAAAGTTCAGGGCCGGCACCTTTCCCACGGAGGTTGGTTTCGCGTTCTTCACGATCCCACGATAGGATAAACCCAACCTGCGAGCCTCAGCGGGGAAGTTTTGCAGGTTTCAGGCATTGGAGGGCTCGTTGCAATCTCGGCTGCTCGCTTCACGTCGCACAACAAAAATAATTCTGGCGACTGCGCTCGCGCTCTCATCCGTGGTCGGTGCGCCGGCCGCCCGCGCTCAAGAGCCGGCCACCTCGCTCTTGAGCGTCCGCTCGATGGCCATCAATCCCGCCACGGGAAAATTCTACGCCGTTGAACCTGCGCACGGCACCGTCGCAGCTGTCGGTCGCGGAATCGACGGCACAACGCATATCAAAACCGGCGACGAGCCTCTCGCCCTCGCCATAAATTCGAAAACCAACCGCATCTACGTCGTCAATCACGGCTCCGGCACGCTCAGTATCATCGACGGCGAACGCGACGCGGTGCTGCAAACGATCAACGTCGGCGCGCTGCCGTACGTCGTCGCCGTCAACGAAACGACGAGCCGCATCTACGTATCCAACGTGTTCAGCGACGAAGTAACCGTGATCGACGGCGCCACCAACGCCGCGCAAAAAATCAAAGCCGGCTCCGCCGACACCATCACCATCGACGATCAGCGCGACAAAATCTACCTCGCCGGTTACCAGTCCACGAAACTCGTTACGCTCAATCAAACGCCCAACGGTGAACCTAACATCGCCGGCGACGTAGAAGTCGGATACCACGCCTGGGGAACCGCAATCGACGAATCCGCCGGCCTGCTCTACGTCACTCGCGTGCAAGACGCCGCGCTCCTCATCATCGACGAATCCACCGGCGCCACCGTGGCCACCATTCCCGTCGGCTACATCCCCTGCGCCGTCGCCCTCAACCCCGCAAAAAATCGCGCCTACGTCGTCAATCACGCGAGCGACTCCGTCTCAGTCATCGACACAAAAAAACGCACGGTACTCGCCACCGTTAAAGTCGGCTCCTCCCCTCAAGGCATCGCCGTCGATCCCTCGACCGGCCTAATCTACGTCGCCAACTCTCACAGCGCATCGATCAGCGTCATCGACGGTTCGACCAACCACATCGCGCGAACGCTGACGACCAACACAACGTCGAATAAGGACACGAAGCCCTACAACGTCGTCGTTAGCCCTGGGAGCACGCTCGACAACTACACCATGTTCGTCGCCTTAGAAGGTGACCCGTCGTATGAAATGACCGGTTTGATCGAGGTAACGCAGAGTGGAGAGACGAACAGAGAAGGGAAGTAAAAGGTTGGTTGCGGGGGTTGGATTTGAACCAACGACCTCCGGGTTATGAGCCCGACGAGCTACCAGGCTGCTCCACCCCGCAAACAAATCATACCGGAAGCGCGAGGTAGCGTCAAACTCACCGCAGCGTCACCAAAAAATAATTTGCGCGCCATCCGCATCTCCATCAGCGCAACGTCGCGACGCAAAAAAAAAATCCCAGCGCGCAGCGAAGCACGCTGGGATCCACCGCCACTCCACGATTTACGCGCTAGCCGAAGCCACCTTCACCGACCCAGCCGCCGCCCGAATCACCTCAAGCACTTTCTCCGGCTGCGACAGCATCGGCACATGGCTGCTGTCCAGCTCATAGGCCGTCGCGTTCATCCGCTTCGCCATCGCACGCTCCAAATCCGGATGTACCGTGCGGTCGTTCTTTCCGATGATGTACCAACTTGGCTTCGTCTTCCACGCCGCGCCCCCAGGCTTCGCATCAAAAAGGTCCGGCTTCGGAACTCCCTGCGTCGCGTACACCATCTTTTTCTCCGCGTCGGTCAAATCGCCGCAGAAATCCTCGATGCCCGCGCGCGTCAACCAAATCCTGCCGTCCTTCACATCGATCTGCGAGAACACCGGCGTCTTCGGAAAATTCGATTGTTGCAACTGCGAACTCTCGTCCTCCGCCGGCGCAAGCGCGCAAATGTAAACCAGCCCCACCACGCGATCGTGCGTGCCCGCGCCGGTGATCACTGTTCCGCCATACGAGTGGCCCACCAGAATCACTGGATGACTCGCGCGGTTGATCGTCGCTGTCGTCACCTCCACGTCTTCCGCCGTCGTATTCAATCCGTACTGCGGCGCAAGGCACTCGTATCCCTCCGCCAGCAGCGGCCCCATCACCTTGCTGAAGCACGAACCGTCCGCCCACAGTCCGTGGCAGAAAACGAAGCTGACATTTTTCCCAGTAGCGCTCATGTGCGTCTCCTTTGTTACTTCTTCGGTTGGTTTGTCGTCGAGTCCGCCGCTGCCACCCCCGTCGCCGCGCCAGCCGTGGCCGCCGCCGGGTCTAGCCGCAAAAATCGCGCGGCGTTGTTGTATAGGATGTCGCGCTTCTGCTCAGCGGTGAGGTAATCCGCATTCTGAATTACGCTGATCGAGTACGCCATCAGCCCCGGCCAGATCAGCTGATCCGTCCCAAACATCACTCGATCCTCGAATCCCGCATCCACCAGCCGCTGAATGTACCGGTTCACTTCGAGTATCGGATAGCTCCAGATCAGCCCCGCCACATCCACGTACACATGCGAATTTGCCTGCAGCAACGTCAGCATGTTGTCGATCATCGGATAGCCCGCATGCATCACTTGCACTCGCAGCTTCGGATGCTTCGCCAGCAGATCTTCCAGCAGCAAGGGATTGCCCATCGATCCGCGGAATTTCGGTGACGTCACATTCGCGCGACCCGATCCCCCCGTCCCCATATGAATCGCCACCGGCACATCCAGTTCTTCTGCCAGCGCGAAATATTGGTCCACGCTCGGATCGCTCGGCGAAATTCCCTCGTACTGCAGTCCGATCTCACCCATCACCTTGAAACCGCCGTCTGTGAAATCCTTACGCAGTTCATCCATCGGCACGCGTCCGCCCGGCGTCATTCCTCCCGCCGTAAAACTCGTTCCCGGTATCACGCCCCCCGGCATCGCGTCCTTCCACTTCTGCACACCCTTCGGGTCGCCAAACACCACAGCCGTCACGTTCAGCCGCTCCATTTCCGCCGCCACATCCTTGATGTACTGCCCCTTCGCCGATGGATACAGCTTCGGCGTGCACTGTTCCTGCACCCAGCCCCACGGCGCTTCTTTCGTCATCGGATCCGATGCGATAAAACCAGGCGTGTTCGGGCACATCGGCCCGGTCGGAAACGATTCGTCCATCGCGTGCACGTGAACGTCGAGCACCGGCGGCTTGTCGTTCGGCGTGT